>DAINRP010000217.1:0-5510 GCA_036741755.1 Gemmatimonadales bacterium | reverse complement strand
GCTGCGCCGCGGGCTCGGCGTCGAGAGCGTGCAGCTCTGGCTCCGGGAACCCAACGCCACCACCCTGCGCTCGATCGGTGCCCCGATGCCGAGCGTCGGCCCGCGCACCAGCCGCTCCTTCGCCGTGCTCCCCGAGCCGGCCCCGGACATGCTTCGCCTCCCGCTGCTCCACGAGGGCGAACGGCTCGGCATGCTCGAAGTCGGCCCCGCGCCGCTCTCCGCGAGCGCCGAGAACCTGCTCCCCGTCATTGCCGACATCCTGGCACCGTTTCTCGCGTCGATCGAGTTGTCGGAGGACCTCGCGTACGAGGTCGCGCTCCGCTCCCGGGAGATCGAGGAGCAGCGCCGGTTCATCACGCTGGTCATCGACTGCCTCCCCGTCGGCCTCTACGTCGTGGACCGGGAATACCGGATTCAGATCTGGAATCGCAAGCGGGAGATGGGCACCCAGGGCCTGCGCCGGGACGAGGTCGTCGGCCGGCCCGTTTTCGAGGTCCTCACCCGTCAGGATGCGCGGCAGCTCCGGGAGGAGTTCGACGATGTTTTCCAGACCGGCCGGGTGCGGCAGATCGATCTCGAGGTCGCCGTCGGCGGGGACACCAAGTACTACCGCATCAGCAAGATCCCCATGCGGCAGGACGGCGAAACCATCACGCACGTGATCACTATCGGCGAGGATGTCACCGAGGCCCACGTCGCCGGCCAGCGCATCCTGCAGAGCGAGAAGCTCGCCGCCATCGGCCAGCTCGCCGCCGGCATCATGCACGAGATCAACAACCCGCTCGCCACCATCGGCGCCTGCATCGCCGCGCTGGAAAACCGGCTCGACGACGACATCCCCGCCGCGCAGCAGAACGGCATGCGGGAGTATCTCCAGATCATCGACAAGGAAGTGCAGCGCTGCGAAGGGATCGTGGACGGCCTGCTCGACTTCAGCCGGCCCAAGGGCAAGGCAAAGGGGCCGGTCAACGTCTCCACGATCCTCGAGGATACGCTCTTCCTCCTCAAGCACCACGAGCGCTTCCGGAAGATCGAGGTCAAGCGGGAGCTGAGCGAAACCCTCCCCATGGTGCACGCCAACGCCGAGCAGCTGATCCAGGTCTTCATGGCCATCATGCTCAACGCGCTCGATGCCATGGATGAGGGCGGCGTGCTGATCGTCCGTTCGCTCCCCGGCACCGTGTACGACGACGAGGTCGAGGTCCACATCGAGGACACCGGCGTCGGCATCCCCCGCACCGAGCTGCCCAAGATCTTCGAGCCATTCTTCACCACCAAGCCGCCGGGGCGGGGCACCGGGCTCGGCCTCTCGGTCTGCTACGGCATCGTGGCCGAGCATGGCGGCCGCATCGAGGCCGACAGCCAGCCCGGCCACGGCTCCGAATTCCGGGTCTATCTCCCGGTAGCCGGCCGGCCGGTGAGCCACCCATGAAGATCCTCGTGGTCGAGGATGACCGCACCGTCGGCCAGTACGTTCTCCGCGGCCTGGTGGAGCAGGGCTTTCAGGCCGAACTGGTCGGGGACGGCAACGAGGCGCTCAGCGCCGCCTCACAAGCGAACTACGACCTCATCATCCTCGATCTCCGGCTCCCCGGCATGACCGGCTTCGAGGTGCTCCGCACCCTCCGGGACCGGGGCAACACCTCCCCCGTCCTCGTGCTCACCGCCCAGGATGCGGTGGACTTCAAGGTGCAGGCGCTCCGGGCCGGGGCCGACGACTACGTCACCAAGCCCTTCGCGTTCGAGGAACTTCTCGCCCGGGTCGAGGCCCTCGGCCGGCGGCCCAAGCAGATCGCGCCCAAGAGTCTCCGCGTCGGCGATCTCGAACTTGATCTCGGCACCCGCGAGGTCACCCGCGCCGGCAAGCGGATCGAACTCACGCCCAAGGAGTACGCCGTCCTGGAGTACCTCATGCGCCATGTCGGCCGGGTGATGTCCCGGACCCTGATCACCGAGTACGCCTGGGACTATCACTTCGATCCCGGCACCAACATCGTGGATGTGGTAATCAACCGGCTTCGCAAGAAGGTGGATTCCGGCAGCGCCACCAAGCTGATCAGCACCGTCCGCGGCGTCGGGTACGTCATCAAGCCCTAGGCGTCGGGGCGCCCACCGACCGCCCAACCGCCCAACCGCCCAATCGCCTAATCGCCCTCCATGCCCTCCATCCGCCGCCGGCTCACCCTCTGGTATGCGATCGCACTGCTCGCATCGGTCGGTGCGTTCGGCGGTGCGCTCTACTTTGAGCGGCGGCGATCGAGCGTGCGGGAGCTGGATGAGCGGCTGTCGCTCGAGGGGAACGCCGCGGCGCAGTACTTCATCTCCTTTCAGCGCTCGATCGGCCGCCGGCTGGCCGCCGGCGAGACCCCCGGCCTCGCCATCAGCGCCGTCGGCGGCTATCTCGACGGCATCCGCGACAACGTGGTCATCTTCGATCCCGACGGCCTCGCCATCTACCGGAACAGCGCCGCCAAGCCGTTCACCACGACGGCGCTCTCCGACGTTCTCGACGGCGCCTCCCCCGACCGCGCGAGGAGCGGGGTGGTGGACCTCCGCGGCGACGGCCAGCCCTACCGCTACGCCCAGGTGCCGCTCGCCGGGATCTGGGAGCAGGCCCAGCCCGCCAGCATCTTCGTGGCCGCGCCTCTCGACGCGGTGCCCTTCGGCGCCGGACAGCTGCTGCAGGCGATGCTGGTCATCGCCCCCGTCATCCTGATCGGCAGCATGGGGCTCGGCTACGTCCTCGCCGACACCAGCCTCCGTCCCCTCGAAGGGATGGTCGACGAGATCGAGGCCATCACCGACGGCCGGGGCCTCCATCGTCGCGTCGGGGTGCCGGTCTCCGCCGACGAGCTCGCCCGCCTGGCGGGCACCATGAACCGGATGCTCTCCCGGCTGGAGGAGAGCTTCGCTACGCTGCGCCGCTTCACCGCCGATGCCAGTCACGAACTCAAGACCCCGCTCATGGTGCTCCGGGTCGGCGTCGAGCGCGCGATGATCAATCCCCGCACTCCCACCGAGGCGCTGCAGTCGCTCGAGGAGGTACTGGAGGAAATCCATCGCATGAGCGAACTGGTCGAGACGCTGCTCACCCTCGCCCGCGCCGACGAGGGCAGCGCCATCCTCGCCGTCGAGCCCTGCGACCTCCGCGAACTGATTAATGAAGCCGCCGAGACCGCCGGCATGCTCGGCGAGGAGCAGGACATCGCCATCCGCTCCGAGGTCCCGGCCACTCCAGTTATCCTGCCGATAGACCGGAGCCGCATCCGCCAGCTCCTCCTCAACCTCGTCACCAACGCCATCAAGTACACCCCCGGCGACGGAAAGGTGAGTATCGGGCTCGTGGATCAGGGGGAGGCGGCGGCGATCATCATCGGGGACAACGGCATCGGCATTCCCCCTGCTGACCTCCCCCATATCTTCGACCGCTTCTACCGAGTGGATACCGCCCGTTCCCGTACCGGCGCCCGTCCGGGCGCCGGACTCGGCCTCGCCATCACCAAGTGGATCGCGGAGGCGCATGGCGGCACCATCACCGTGCAGAGCCGTCCCGGCCGCGGCACCGTGTTTACCGTGACGCTGCCCAAGGCCGGGGCGCCGCCGATCGTCAGCTATCCGGCGCTCCCGGCGGAATCCTTCCTCCCGACCCTCTAGCGCAAACTTTCGGCGCCGATATATTCGCGCCTCTCCCTCGCATCGCTGTGCGAGCGGGGCGTTGTCGTGCGTACTCTCGTGCCGACACGACGGCGCCCGCAGTGGCGGCAGCAGTAATCCGGCTGTTATCGATTTGTCATCTTCTCGGGCGGTGACCTGCAATGGGCGCCCTGTAGGTTCCCGCATTGCCCTTACATGGGAGGACTCGTACCGTGTTCGAGAACCTCATTGAATCGAACAAGAAGCCACAGATGTCCCTTGGACAATCCGTGGTTTCCTTGTTCCTCCACGCCGGACTCATTCTGGGTGCGATCAAGGCTACCCAGGGTGCCGCCGAAGTGGTCAAGGACATCATGGTGGACACCACCATGGTCTTCCTGAAGCCGCCCGAGGCCCCGCCGCCGCCCGAGAAACTCCCCGAGAACGTGGTGGTGAGCGCCAATCCGCCGCCGCAGGGATTCCAGGTCGTGATGCCGCCGGACAACATCCCGACGGAAATCCCGCCCGTGAACCTCAATGAGCGCTTCGACCCGAAGGACTTCACCGGCAAGGGCGTCGAGGGTGGTATCGCCACCGGTGTCGTCGGCGGCACGGGTGCCGTCCCCACCATCGAAGGCGAAGTCTTCCTCGCCGCCGAAGTGGACGAGACGCCGCAGATCGAGCCCGGGTCGAACTGCCTCGGCAAGTTCCCGCCCGTCATGCAGTCGGCCGGTATTCCCGGCAAGGTCGTCATGCAGTTCGTGGTGAACACCGACGGTAAAGTCGATGTGTCGAGCGTGAAGATCGTCAGCAGCACGCACAAGGCGTTCGAAGAGCCGGCGAAGCAGGGCATCACCAGCTCGACGTGCACCTTCAAGGTCGGCAAGTCCCGTGGCCAGCCGGTGCGGGTGCTGGTGCAGCAGGCGGTAGCATTCAAGGTCGGCACGTAGCAGCTCGCTCCGCCGGGTCCGCCTTCAGGGCCCGGCCTCATTACTCACGGAGGTCTCCCAGTCATGCAGCACGGCGTTGATATCCTGAAGCTTTGGGAAGCGGCGGGAACGTTCGCCCGGGGCGTCATCGTGGTCATGGCGATCATGTCGCTGTGGTCGCTCTCGGTCGCCATTCAGAAGGCCATCATGATCCGTCGCAGCCAGAACGCGACCAAGAAGTTCGCGCCTGACTTCTCCCGCGCGATCCAGGAAGAGAACCTCGAGAAGGCGATCGCCCTCGCCGAGAAGAACCAGAAGAGCCACATCGCCCGCGTCCTCGGCGGCGCCCTCGGCGAAGTGAAGAACCTCATTCAGGACCGCGCCACCATCACCTCGGCCGACATCAACTCGGCGGAGCGTGCCGTCGAGCGCCAGATGCTGATCACCCTCGCCGAGTTCAAGCGCGGCATGGGCGTCATGGCCACCGTCGGCGCCACCGCGCCGTTCGTCGGGCTGCTCGGCACCACGATGGGTATCGTCACCGCCTTTACCGGCATGGCCGCAGCGGGCGCCTCGGGCGGCCTGGCGGGCATCTCGGCCGGTATCGCCGAGGCCCTCATCACCACGGCCTTCGGTCTGATGGTCGCGATCCCGGCGGTGTGGTTCTACAACTACTTCACCACCAAGATCGAGAACCTCACCGTCGAGATGACCTACTCCTCGAAGGAACTGATCGATTACCTGATCAAGTCCGTCGGCAGCGAGTTCGGCCGCTCGATCTTCACCAAGGAATTCCAGGCCCAGAAGGCGGTGACTGGTCATGGCCATATCGGCGGGTAAGGCCGGCCAGAGCTCGGTCAAGGCGGAGCCGAACGTCATTCCGATGATCGACATCATGCTGGTGCTGCTGATCATCTTCATGATCGTGACGCCGCTGATCGCCGCCGG
>DAINRP010000216.1:0-5525 GCA_036741755.1 Gemmatimonadales bacterium | reverse complement strand
CACCAGGCGCAACCAAGCTTTCGAGAGGCGCTCGACGAGGCCTTTGATGCCGCTCGCCGCCAGCTGCAGGATTACGCCCGGGAATTGCGAGGCGATGTGAAGGCGCCGGCTGACACCTCCAGGGGACGCGTCACCAAACTGTTCGGCCAGGAAGGGTACGGCTTCCTCACCGCGGATGACGGGCACGAGGTCTATTTCCACGAAAACGCCGTCCCGAACCACAGGTTCGATCGCCTGACACTTGGCGTGGCGGTGCGCTACGTGGAGACCGAAGGTGAGCAGGGACCGCAGGCGAGTACCGTCCTTCCGCTCGAGGGAAGCGCGCCCGGCGATTTCGTGCCAGGAGAGAGGTGAACCATGCCAACGACACATGCGGTCACCGATGCGGTCGCCGAGGTGATGAGCACGCGGCTGGTCACGGTCGGACCGGAAACCACCGCGGCAGAGGCACACGCCGTCATGGAGCAGCACGGCATCGCCGCCTGCCCGGTCGTAAGCGAGAACGGTGAACTGCGGGGGATGATCAGCCGAGTCGACCTGCTCCGGGCTCTCCGGCCGAATCAGGAGATGAGCGGGATCGAGGCTGTGGAGGTCGGGCGATTGCCGGTGCGCGAATTGATGCGGCGGGGGGTGGTGACGGTGGAGCCGGAGGACCCCCTGGTGGCGGCAGTGGACCTGTTCGTCGACACGCGGCTGCATGCCCTGCCGGTCGTCCGGCGCGGGCCCCATTCTCCCGTCGTCATCGGCATCGTGACCCAGGGCGATGCGCTCCGCCACCTCCTGCGGAGTGAACCGATCGCGCACCCCTGACCATGGTCACCATAACCCCCCGCGGGGTCGAGGCCCTCCCCGCCGAAGGCCCGTCGCCCAATCCCCGGGTCGCCGAACGTCTGGATGAGGTCGGGGCGCTGCTCGCGGCGCAGCAGGCGAGTCCCTTCAAGGTGCGGGCCTATCACAATGCGGCGGCCGCCGTGCGGGTGCTGCCAGTCTCGGTCGCGGCGCTGTTTCGCGATGAAGGGCTCGACGGGCTGGAACGGATTCCAGGAGTCGGGCCTGGCATCGCCGGGGCCATCCGGGAGCTGTTGTCCACCGGCCGGCTGCAGATGCTGGAGCGGCTGCAGGGTGAGGCCGACCCGGTCCGGCTGTTCGCGACGGTGCCCGGCATCGGGGCCGGGCTGGCCGAGCGGCTGCATGACGAGCTGGGATTGTCGACGCTCGAGGAGCTGGAAGTGGCGGCGCACGACGGCAGGCTGCTCCGGCTGCCGGGCTTCGGTCCAAAGCGCCTGAAAGGGGTCGTCAGTGCCCTCGCCGAACGGCTCGGCCGCCTGCATGAGCGATCCGCATCGCGCGAAGCGCCCCCGCCGGTGGAGGAGCTGCTGGACATCGATCGTGAATACCGTGACTCGGCGGAACTCGGTCGGCTGCCAACGATCGCGCCGCGCCGCTTCAACCCTGACCACCGCAGCTGGCTTCCGGTTCTGCACACCACGCGCGGGCAGCGGCACTATACCGCCCTCTTCTCGAACACCGCGCTGGCGCACCGGCTGGGGCGCACCCACGACTGGGTCGTGATCTACGGCGACGGCGACCGCGAGGAACATCAGGCGACCGTGATCACCGCGCGCGTCGGGCCGCTGGCGGGCCGGCGCATCGTGCGTGGTCGCGAGCCGGAGTGCGCGGCGCTGTATCGCGAGCGACCCGGGGTCCGTGCATCACTGCTGAAAGGAGCCGCCACATGACCGCCACCGCATCCCCCGATCGCGAGACCGAGGCTCAGGTTGTCGTTTCCTCCGGCGAGGTGCTGAGTCGGCTGGCGGCCCTGCACGCGCCCAGGCCGGTCGTTGTCAGCGCCTATGTACGCCTGGGTGTCGACGACCGCACCCGCAACCGGTATCTGATCGCGATGCGGGATGCCATTCGACGGATCGGAATGACCGCCAGCCAGCCCGGCATCCTCCAACCGGAACGGCAGGCGATCCGCCGGGACCTGGACCGCATCGAGAGCTATCTGAGCAACGTGGCTGGCCTGCCCCATTGCCCGGGTCTCGCGGTGTTTGGCTGCGAGTTCCTCGACCTCTTCGAGGTCGTGCCCCTCCCGCGGGTGCTGCAGACCCGCCTGCTCCTGGGCGTGCGGCCTCGGCTCGCCGAAGCGATTGCCGCCGTGGGCGGGTTCGGCCGGGTGCTGGTCGCGATGGTGGACCGGACGCATGCCCGGTTCTTCGAAGTGACCGCGTTCGAGGCGAAGGAACTGCCGGGGCTCGCGCTGCCTGCGACACGGGGGGGAAGATTCCACAGCGACCGCGCGGATTCCCCCGGATGGGGGGAGCGCGACTTCCACAACCGAATCCGCGAGGAGCGGCACCGGCGTGCCGCCGCGGTCGCCCATCAACTGTCTGTGCTGGTGGCCGAGGGTCCGTGTCAGGGCATCGTGCTGACAGGCGCCGCGAGGGCGATCGAGGATGAACAGCGCTTCCTGCCGCTGAGCCTTGCCAGCCGCGTGCTGGGCACTGCCCGGCTCAACCCGACCTCGGCGACGGTGGCCGATGTGCACCGCGCCAGCATGGAGGTGTGTGCGCAGGCGGCGCGGGCGCGTGAGGCCGCGTTGCTGGCCGAGATCGAGCAGGGGATCGGAACCGGCTGGGCGGTGAACGGCGCGCGCCCGACGCTCCGGGCACTGGCCCGCGGGCAACTGCGGCTCCTCGTCGTGCCGGCCGGTCAGGGCGGGGCGGGTTACCGCTGCGCCCTCTCCGGACGGCTGGTGGTGGCGCGCGGGGAGAGTCGTGGAGAGGGAGAACCGGTGCCGGTCCCCGATCTTGTCAGCGAGGCGATCGACGAGGCGCTCCGGCAACGTGCGGAGGTCGCCGTCATCGAAGATCCGGAGCGCCGCGCCGCCGTTGATGGGCTGGCGGGGTTGCTACGCTTCCGCTGAGGGAATCCCGGGAAGACCGAGGCCGGGTCCGCCGCGGCACCGCTCTCCCCCCGGGGGAGGCGGAGGGCTGGCATACGCTGCCGGTGGAAGCTGTGGCGAGGCGGCTCACGACCTCGGTGTCGGAGGGATTGTCCCCCGCCGAGGCCGCCGCGCGGCTTGCGGGGGTCGGGCCGAACCTGATCATCGAAACCCGTCGCCGGGGGCCGGGACGAATTCTGCTGGAGCAGTTCACCGATGTGATGGTGCTGGTGCTGCTCGCCGCCGCCGTGGTGGCCGGCGCGATCGGCGAGCCGCAGGATACCATCGCCATCATCGCGATCGTCGTGCTCAATGCCACACTGGGCTTCGTTCAGGAGATCCGGGCCGAGCGCGCGGTCGCAGCGCTCAAGGCGATGGCGGCCCCTCAGGCACGGGTGCGGCGGGGTGGGAGCGTCGAGATGGTGGCGGGAGGGGAGCTGGTTCCCGGAGACCTCGTCATCCTCGAAGCCGGGAACATCGTGCCGGCCGATCTGCGGCTGGTCGAGACGGCAGATCTCCGGGTCGAGGAGGCGGCGCTCACCGGGGAGTCGCACCCGCTCGAGAAGCGCATCGACGTACTGACCGACGCCGGGTTGCCGATCGGCGACCGGCGGAACATGGGCTACAAGGGCACTATGGTCGCCCACGGCCGGGCGGTGGGAATTGTCGTCGCCACGGGGATGCGCACCGAACTCGGACGCATCGCCACGCTCCTCAGTGAGGAAGACGAGCTCAAGACTCCCCTGCAACGGCGGCTTGCCCGGTTTGCCCAGCGGCTGGCCGTAGTGGTGCTGGCCCTCTGTGTGATGATCTTCGGCGTGGGGCTGCTCCGGGGTGAGGAGCCAGTGCTCATGTTCCTCACCGCGCTCTCGCTCGCCGTCGCCGCCATTCCCGAAGCGCTGCCCGCGGTCGTCACGGTTTCGCTCGCCCTCGGCGCCCGGCGAATGGTGGCTCGGCGGGCGTTGGTCCGCCGACTTTCCGCTGTGGAGACGCTCGGCTCGGTCACCTTCGTCTGCTCTGACAAGACCGGCACCCTGACCCAGAATCGGATGCAGGTGGCGGCGCTCCGGGCCGCCGCCGGGCCGGCACCGCCGGGAGAGCTCGCGCCGCCCTCGGGCCGAGCCGCCGAGCTGTTATACCTGGCGCTGGGCCTGAGTCACGACGCGGAGCGTGGGGCCGATGGCACCGTTCGGGGGGATCCGACGGAGGCCGCCCTGCTTGATGCCGCCGAGGTTGCCGGATTCACCAAAGCGGCGCTCGAAGCCCGGTTCCCGCGTGTGGCCGAGATTCCGTTTTCGTCCGAACGGGGCCGGATGACCACACTGCACCGGGATGGAGTGGCGGTCCTGGCATTCACGAAGGGAGCTCCCGAGCAGGTATTGCCGCTCTGCACCGGCCGGCTGCTCGGTGACTCACTTGCGCCGCCTGACGATGGCGCGGCCGCGCGGGCAGTGGAGGTGATGGCGGCGGAGGGACTTCGGGTGCTGGCCGTCGCGAGCCGGAAATTCACGATGCCGCCCTCGAACCTCGATCCGGCGGCGATCGAGACCGGGCTCACCCTGGTCGGCCTCGTAGGCCTGCGTGATCCTCCACGCCCCGAGGCGCAGGAAGCAGTCCGCCTCTGCACTTCGGCGGGGATCACGGTCGTGATGATCACCGGCGACCACCCGGTTACGGCGAGGGCCATCGCCGCCGAGCTGGGAATCATCCGCGCCGGTCAGGAGCGAATGTTGACGGGGCCCGAGCTGGCCCGGCTCTCGGACGACGAGGTGGCGATGGCGGTGGGAGATGTCCGGGTCTACGCCCGCGTGGCCCCGGAGCAGAAGATCACCATCGTCAGGGCGCTGCAGGGGCGAGGCGAGTTTGTTGCCATGACCGGAGACGGCGTCAATGACGCGCCCGCGTTGCGTCGCGCTGATATCGGGGTGGCGATGGGCCGGGCCGGGACGGACGTTGCGCGGGAAGCGGCGCACATGGTGTTGCTCGATGACAACTTCGCCACGATCGTCGCCGCGGTACGGGAGGGACGGCGGATCTTCGATAACATCCGCAAGTTCATTCGCTACGCTCTGGCCTGCAACTCGGCCGAGATCTGGACCCTGTTTCTGGCGCCGTTTCTGGGTCTGCCAATTCCGCTGCTCCCGATCCATATCCTGTGGATCAACCTGGTGACTGACGGGTTGCCAGGGGTGGCGCTGGCCGTGGAACCCGAGGAACCCGGTCTGATGGAGCGGCCGCCGCGGCCCCCTCACGAGAGCATCTTTGCCCATGGGCTGTGGCAGCACGTCGTGTGGGTCGGCCTCCTGATGGGTGGCGTGACCCTGTTCACCCAGGCGTGGGCCTATCGCACCGGGTCCGCCCACTGGCAGTCCATGACCTTCACCGTGCTGGCCCTGTCCCAGCTCGGGCACGTCCTCGCCATCCGTTCGGAGCGGAGCTCCATTTTCCGCCAGGGCCTCCTGTCGAATCTTCCGCTGTTCGGGGCGGTGGTGTTCACACTCATTCTGCAGCTCGCGACCATCTACGTTCCGGCGCTCAACCCGATCTTCAGGACTCAGCCGCTGTCGCCGAGCGAACT
>DAINRP010000215.1:0-5597 GCA_036741755.1 Gemmatimonadales bacterium | reverse complement strand
CCGGAGGGAGCACCGCGGCGCGCCGCATCGCCGGCCACGCCGCCTGGCGCTACGTTCGCAAGCTGGCGGCGGGGTATCGCGCCGTGCTCGTGGCCTCCGAGAGCGTGGCGCGGCAGCTGGAGACCGAGGGCTTGGAGCGGGTGCACCGCGTCGCGCTCGGTGTGGACCTCGAGCGGTTCTCGCCGGAGCGGCGGGTGCGGGCGACGGAAACCCGCCGCCGTTTCGGGCTCCCCGAGGCGCCGCTCGCCCTCTTCGTCGGACGCTTCGCCGACGAGAAGCAGATCGAGACGGTGCTCGCGGCATGGGGCGAGGTGGAGCGCCGTACCGACGCCTGGCTGGTGCTCGTCGGTGCTGGCCCCCGCGAAGCAAGGCTCCGCGCGATGGCGGAATCACATCAGGTTCGCTGGGTGCCGTATCAGCGAGACCGCGACCACCTCGCCGACCTCCTTGCCGCCGCCGATCTCTATATCGCGCCGGGGCCGGCGGAGACCTTCGGGCTGAGTGCCCTGGAGGCGATGGCGGCGGGACTGCCGGTCCTGTCGGTGGATGCGGGCGGAGTTGCCGACCGGGTGCGGGCTTCCGGAGGGGGAGCGCTGTATGCGCCGGGCGATCCGGGCGCCTGCGCGACCGCCGCCACCGAGCTGCTGCGCGGCGATCTCCGCGGCCTCGGCCTCACCGCCCGGGCCTTCACCGAGCGGCATCACTCCTGGGACATGGCGTTTGACGGCATTTTCGGGATCTACCGCTCTCTGCTCCGCGCCTGACGGGGATGCCACTCTCCTTTGCGGTCGCCAACCTCATCTGCGCGCTGCTCTGGGCCGGCGACCTGGTTGCCCGGGGCTATCGGATTCAATGGCTGCTTCGGGGGCTGGGGCAGCCGGTCAGCTTCCGGGACGCCTTCCGGCTCAATGCCTGGGGCGAGGCCGGGTGCGCGCTGACACCCATGCGGGTCGCGGGGGAGCCGATGCGGTTGCTGGGCATGCTGCGTTCCGGCGTGCCCGCGACCGCGGCCCTCATGGCGATCGCCATCGAGGTGGTGGCGGCGTGGCCCGTCATCATCACCCTGGCGGCGGTCGGCCTGTGGCGCTTCGCGCCTGACTGGCTGGCGGAAGCCCGGCCCGCCCTGCTGCAGGGTGTCAGGCAGCGAAGCTGGTGGGTCGTGGCGGTGCTGCTGGTGACCGGCGTGGTCGGCGTGGTCGCGAGCCGCGCCCTGCGGCATGCGGGGCGCGGCCCCCGAAGGTCATGGAAGCGCATGCTGGTCTACGGCCGGCGGGTATCGTGGTGGCCCCTCGTCGCCGGGGCGCCGATGACCGTCATCAATGTGCTCGCCCGCAGCGCCATGCTTCCTGTGCTGGCGCTGACGCTGCCGCTGCATCCGCCAGTCGGGGTCATGCTGGTCGGGTCGTTCGGATTGCTGTACAGTCAGCTCGTGCTGCCGACGCCCGCCGGGGTGGGGGTAGTCGAGCTGGGCTTCCTCGCAGGTGCCGCTGGAGATCTCTCGGCGGGAAACGGATCCTCAGCAGCGCTGCTACTCTTCGCCTGGCGGTTCTGGTCGGTGGGTGCGGGTGCGGTCCTGGGGCTCCTGCTGGCGGTCCGCAGCCTCGAATGGGGGGAGATCCGGTCGCTCTTCCGCAAGGTCGCCTAGCGTTCACGAGCGGCGACAGGCAGAACCGCACAATGCGACGGTCGCGCAGCGCGCAGCCCATTCGGATCAGCTCGGAGCGGACTTCGCCCGCGGTGGCGGCGCGATGGCGACCAGCAGCGTGGTCCGTTCCAGCACCTCGACCACGCCGTGCGGCACGTCGGCCGGCGCCCAAACCAGTGCGCCCGCTTCCGCCAGACGCGATTCGTCGCCCACCGACAGTCTCGCCTTTCCTGACACGACGAAGTAAAATTTGTCCGCGCCCGCGTGGGCGTGCACCGGCTGGGTCTGGCCCGGCTCGAAGCAGTTCAGTCCGACGAACAACTGGCCGCCGGCGAAGAGATCGGCCTTCATGCTCCGGGAAGTGCTGAATGACTCCGCCTCCGCGACCCGCCTGAAATACATGCTCATGCCGCTCCGTCCCCTGGTTCCTGTTTCCTGTTCCCCGCGATTGCCATGACCACCCGCATCGAAAAAGACCCGCTCGGTGAGAAGCCGGTGCCCGCGGAGGCCCTGTACGGCATCCAGACCGTGCGCGCCGTCGAAAACTTCCCCATTTCCGGGCTGCGGCCCCTGCCGGCGTTCGTCGATGCGGTCATCTGGATCAAGCGGTCCGCCGCGCTGACCCACAAGGAGACGGGCCGCCTCGATCCCAAGCTCGCCGACGCCATCGTCAAAGCGGCAGACGAGGTGCTTGGCGGCCAGCACCGGGACCAGTTCGTCGTCGATGTCTATCAAGCGGGGGCCGGCACCTCGCACAACATGAACTGTAACGAGGTCCTCGCCAACCGGGCCAACGAGCTGCTCGGTGGCGCCCGCGGGGCGTACACACCGGTGCATCCCAACGATCACGTCAACATGGCGCAGAGCACCAACGACGTGATCCCGACGGCGCTGCGCCTCGCGACTCTCGCGACCCTGCCGATGCTCCTGCAGAGCATGGATCGGCTGGCCGCAGCCTGCCTCGCCAAGGGCCAGGAGTTCGACCACGTCATCAAGTCGGGCCGGACCCACCTGCAGGATGCGACCCCGATCCGGCTGGGCCAGGAATTCACGGCGTACGGGCACACGGTGCAGCGGCATCGGCAGAAGCTGGCCCAGGCAGCCGACTGGCTCCGCGCCATGGGGATCGGCGGCACGGCGGTGGGGACCGGCCTCAACGCCGAGGCGGCCTATCCCGCCCTTATGGTGAAGTACCTGAAGCGGGTCAGCGGGCTCGAACTGACCGTCGGGGAGGACCGCATCCAGCTCATGCAGTCGATGGGCGATGTCGCCACCCTCAGCGGGGCCTTCCGCGCCTACGTGCTCGATCTCAACAAGATCGCCAACGACATCCGCCTGCTGGCCTCCGGCCCGCGCACCGGCCTCGCCGAGATCATGCTGCCGGCGGTCCAGCCCGGATCGAGCATCATGCCCGGGAAGGTGAACCCCTCGATCGCCGAGATGGTCAATCAGGTCTGCTATCAGGCGCTCGGGCTGGATACCACCGTCGCCATGGCGTCGGAAGCCGGCCAGCTGGAGCTGAACGTGATGATGCCGGTCATCGCGCATAACATCGTGTTCGGCCTCACGATCACCGGGAATGCCACCCGAGTCTTCGCGGAACGCTGTATCGCCGGGATCGAGGCCGATGAGAAGCTCTGCGGCTACTGGCTGGAGCGGAGTCCGGCGCTGGTCACGGCGCTCGCCCCCAAGCTCGGCTACGCCGAGTCGGCCAAGCTCGCCAAGGAGGCGATCGCCACCGGCCTGACCGTCAAGGAACTCGTGGTCAAGAAGGGGCTCCTGCACGGCGCGGAGCTCGAGGAGATCCTGGATCTCCGGGCGATGACCGAGATCGGGGTGCCGGGCGGGGTCGGACTGCCGGGGGGCGGTTGATCCGTTTCATGGGGATTCTCGCAAGGGCGGATGAAGCTAATATCAGGCGGTTCTCATGGTTTTCACCTGCATGGTTTCTTGCCTCCCTCGGATATCGGGAGCATATTCTTCCCCATGCGAATCACTACATGGACCGAGTATAGCCTGATCATCTCGCTCCACCTGGCCAAGCGCAGCGCGGCGGGGGGCGGACCAGTTGCTGCTCGTGAGATCGCCGAGCAGGAACGTCTACCAGGTGACTACGTCGAGCAGATCCTGCTCCGACTACGACGCGCCGGTCTGGTCGAGAGCGTGCGCGGCGCTAAGGGCGGGTACTACATCGCCAAGGATCCGGTGGGCATCACGATGCGGGACATCATGACCGCTTCGGAACACCAGACCTTCGAGATGAACTGTGAGTCGCATCCGGTGGACGTCGAACGCTGCAGCACCGGCAGCGCCTGCAGCATCCGGCCCGTCTGGCACGCGCTGCAGCTCCGGGTCGATGAACTGCTCGCCAGCATCTCGCTGGCCGATCTCATGAAGCATGAGACCCAGGTGCAGGAACTGGTGACGATCGCCTCCCCATCGTAGCATCAAGCTGGACCGCAGGCGGTTGACCCTCACGCCCGGCCCGATTGGCCGGGCGTTGCCGTTGGAGGCCCAATGACACTCCCTCATCTCTCTCACGAAGAGATCCTCCGCTACTCGCGCCACCTGCTGCTCCCCGAGGTCGGCGTCGAGGGGCAGCGCGCCCTCAAGGGCGCCCGGGTGCTGACGATCGGGGCCGGAGGCCTCGGTTCGCCGATCGCACTGTACCTCGCCGCGGCCGGAGTGGGCACCCTGGGGATCGTGGAGTTCGATGTTGTCGACCTGACCAACCTGCAGCGCCAGGTCCTGCACGGAACCAGTCAGGTCGGTCGCCCCAAGCTCGACTCTGCGGCGGCGCGGCTCGGCGACCTGAACCCCCACGTGCGGGTGGAGCGTCACCCGGTGCAGCTCAGCTCCGCCAACGCGCTCGAGATCCTCGGCGCCTACGACATCGTGATCGACGGCAGCGACAACTTCCCCACCCGCTACCTGGTCAACGATGCCGCGGTGCTGCTCGGGAAGCCGCTGGTCTACGGCAGCATCTTCCGGTTCGAGGGCCAGGTCTCGGTCTTCGATGCGTCGCGGGGACCCTGCTACCGCTGCCTCTACAGCGAGCCCCCGCCGCCGGGGCTCGTCCCCAGTTGCGCGGAGGGCGGCGTCCTCGGGGTCCTGCCGGGGATCGTCGGCAGCCTGCAGGCCCTGGAGGCGATCAAGCTGATTCTCGGCGTCGGAGAGCCGCTGGTCGGACGACTGCTGCTCTTCGATGCGCTGCGGCTTCGTTTCCGGGAGCTGCAACTGCGCAAGGATCCTGACTGCCCGCTCTGCGGGCCACGGCCCAGCATCACCGGACTCATCGACTACGAGGCCTTTTGCGGCATCGGAGCCCCGGCTGCCCCCACGGGTTCCGAGATCTCCGCCACGGAACTGCACGCGGCCCTCGACGCGGGCCGCCCCGTCGCGATTCTCGATGTCAGGGAGCCGCATGAATTCGAGATCGTGCACCTGCCAGGCAGCACGCTGATTCCGCTGCGGGAACTCCCGGGCCGCCTCGCCCAACTCGATTCCCGTGCCGAACTGGTCGTCCTGTGCCATCACGGCATGCGCTCGTTGCAGGCCGTCGAGCTGCTGCGCGGCGCCGGCTTTCAGCACGCCAGGAGCCTGGCGGGCGGCATCGACGCGTGGGCGATCGAAGTCGATCCGTCACTCGCGCGCTACTAGGGCTCGAAGTCGGAAGTTCACCCGGCGAGGAATGCCTCTCGCGGGAGATCGCGCGCGCTTCGCCGGTTGACGCCGCCCGCCTTTCGTCGGTACTTTGTCCGCCCACGCCGAAGTGGTGGAACTGGTAGACGCGCTGCGTTCAGGGCGCAGTGGGCGCAAGCCCGTGGGGGTTCGAGTCCCCCCTTCGGCACTCCAACAAATGTGGGGCCAGGGCATGCCCTGGCCCCACATTTGTTCGAGTGCCTTCCCCCAGACCCAACCTCCTGTCTATCTTCGGGTTACATGACGACCC
>DAINRP010000214.1:0-5644 GCA_036741755.1 Gemmatimonadales bacterium | reverse complement strand
GCCAGCGTATGCGGGAGCGGCTCGGCGACGGGCAAGGGAACGGCGACGCGCTCGGGCAGCACGATCTCGGGGCTGATCACGATCACGTGCGCAAGCGGGCAGACGATCGTCGACGCCCCGAAGAGCTACTGGGCCTGGCGCAACTGGGCCGGCGACCTGGTGCTCACCGACCATCCCGCCGAAGCCCGAGCCGCGTACGAGCACAGCCTGGCCCTGTTTGATCGCGATCCCACCGTCTATGATGATCTCGCGAGCTTTGAACGGCGCAGTGGCCGGTGCGATCTCGCCGTTCCCCATTTCCGGGCCGCACTCGCCATCGATTCGACAAGGTACATGACGACTTCCCGCCTGATCGGCTGTCTCACGGTGGTCGGCGACTACGCCGCCGCGCGGGCGCTCGCCCGGAACGCCCTGGCGGCGGGACGGAAGGAATTCGGTACTCTGCTTCAACTGGTAGACAGCGCCGCCGGCGCCCAGCCCCGATGACCAGCGAACTCACTTCCCAGCCCACGCTCTCCGTCATCATCCCGGTCTTCAACGAGATCACTACCATCGCGCGCCTGCTGGCGCGGGTCGAGGCGGTGCCGATCGACAAGGAGATCGTCCTGGTGGACGATGGCTCGACCGATGGCACGACGGAGGCCCTGCGCGCGCTGGCGGCGGACCGGGGGCACCGGGTGCTGGTGCACGAGAAGAACCAGGGGAAAGGCGCCGCGCTGCGGACCGGGTTCGCGGCGGCGCGCGGCCGGATCGTGCTCGTGCAGGACGGCGATCTCGAGTACAACCCGGCCGAGTACCCGAAGCTGATCGCGCCGATACTCGATGGCCGTGCCGACGTGGTATATGGATCGCGCTTCGTCGGTGGGGAATCACACCGGGTGCTCCGCTTCTGGCACTACACCATGAACCGGTTCCTGACCTTCGTCTCGAACAGTTTCTCGGATCTCTACCTCACCGACATGGAGACCTGCTACAAGGTCTTCCGTCGCGACGTGCTGACGAACATCGTCATCGAGGAAGACCGCTTCGGCTTCGAGCCGGAGATCACCGCGAAGGTCGCGGCTCTCAACTGCAGGATCTACGAGGTCTCGATCGGCTATGAGGGACGGGCCTTTGCCGCCGGCAAGAAGATCGGCTGGCGGGACGGCGTCCGCGCCCTCTGGTGCATCGCCAAGTACAACCTGCGGGCCCGTCAGGCCCGGCTGCTCAATTCCACCCGACCGACTCCCGACCAATGACCACTGCCGCGATGCCGGCCCTCGACCCCGCCCGGACCCGTGCCGCCTTCCCCGCGCTCGCCCGCATGCACGCCGGATTTCCCGTCGCCTATTTCGACGGCCCGGGCGGCACCCAGGTCCCCAGCGCGGTGGTCGACCGGATGGCCGACTACCTGCTGCATCACAACGCGAACACCCACTGGGTGTACCCGACCAGCATCGAGACCGATGCCGCGCTCGTGGCCGCCCGGCTGGCGCTGGCGGACTTCCTCGGCGCCGATGCCTCGGAGATCGTCTTCGGCGCGAACATGACGACGCTCACCTTCCACCTGGCCCGCGCGCTGGGCCGGGGCTGGGGGGCAGGGGACGAGATCGTCGTGACCGAGCTGGACCATCACGCGAACGTCGCCCCGTGGCAGGCGCTGGCGAGGGAGCGCGGACTCACCCTCCGCTCCGTCCGCTTCGATCCCGCGACCGGCGAGCTGGACTGGGCGGCGCTGGAGGCGGCGGTCACGCCGCGGACCCGTCTCCTCGCGATCGGTGCGGCCTCCAACGCCCTGGGGACCATCACCGATGTCGCCCGTGCCGCCCGGGTAGCTCACGCGGCCGGGGCGCTCTGCTTCGTGGACGCGGTCGCCTTTGCGCCGCACGCGCTGGTGGACGTGCCTGCCATCGATTGCGACTTCCTGGCCTGCTCCTCCTACAAGTTCTACGGACCGCACCTCGGCATCCTCTACGGCCGGCGGGCCCTGCTCGAAGGACTCGATGTGCCCAAGCTGCTGCCCGCGCCTGACACGGCGCCGGAGCGGCTGGAAACCGGCACCCAGAACCACGAGGGCATCGTCGGCGCCCACGCCGCCGTCGACTTCCTCGCCGGGCTCGGCACCGGAACCGATCGCCGCCGCCGTCTGGCGGATGCCTACGCAAGGCTTCACCGGTCGGAGGACGAGCAGATCACCCGGCTCTGGCACGGGCTCGCCGCGATTCCCGGCGTGCGCCTGTATGGCCCGCCGCCGGGGCGGCCCCGCACCGCCACCCTGGTGTTCACCCTCGACGGGGTCCCAAGCGAACAGGTGGCGCGGGCCCTCGCGGAGCGCGGCCTCTTCGTCTCCAACGGCGACTTCTACGCGACCACGGTGGTTGAACGGCTGGGGCACGCCGCCGACGGCCTGGTGCGCGTGGGATGCGCCTGCTACACCACCGACGAGGACGTCGACCGGGTCATTCGAGGAGTCGCCGCCATCCGGCGCTGATCGCCGGCCCCGCGCGCCGCGTTCGATCCCGGTCTCTTGCTGCGGCGACAGTCGATTGACTTCGCCGCATGCACCCGGCATCGTACGCTCGCCACCTCCACTTCCCGAATGCCATGACCACTGCCACCGCCCGCAGGATTCACGCGCCAACCGGGACCACGCTGAGCTGCCGCGGCTGGCACCAGGAAGCCGCGCTACGCATGCTGATGAACAACCTCGATCCCGCGGTAGCCGAGCGGCCCGAGGACCTGATCGTCTACGGTGGGAGCGGCAAGGCTGCGCGCAACTGGGAGTGCTACGACCGGATCGTGGCCACGCTGCGCCGCCTCGAAAACGACGAGACGCTGCTGGTGCAGAGCGGCAAGCCGGTCGGCGTGTTCCGTACCCACGAGGAAGCGCCGCGAGTGCTGATTGCGAACGCGCACCTGGTGCCGCGCTGGGCGACGTGGGACGAATTCCGCCGCCTCGAGGCCGCCGGGCTCACCATGTACGGCCAGATGACGGCCGGCTCCTGGATCTACATCGGGACCCAGGGCATCCTGCAGGGCACCTACGAGACCTTCGCCGAATGCGCCCGCCAGCACTTCGGCGGCACGCTCGAGGGCCGGCTGGTGGTGACGGCCGGGCTCGGCGGCATGGGCGGTGCCCAGCCGCTGGCCGCCACGATGAATGGCGCAGCGTTCCTCGGCGTGGACGTTGACCCGGAACGCATCCGGCGCCGGGTCGAATCCGGGTATTGCGACCGGATGGAGACCTCGCTCGACACCGCCCTGCGCCTGCTCGACTCGGCCAAGGCCTCCCGCACCCCGCTCTCTGTCGGACTGGTCGGCAACATCGCGGACGTGCTTCCGGAACTGGTGCTGCGCGGAATCGTGCCTGACGTGGTCACCGACCAGACCTCGGCCCACGACCTCCAGCTGGGCTACATCCCCACCGGCCACAGCCTCGAGGAGGCCTCGGAGCTGCGGGAGCGGGATCCAAAGGCCTACGAGGCAGCAGTCCTCGATTCGATGGAGGCGCATGTCGACGCCATGCTCGCCCTCAAGGCCCGAGGCGCGATCACCTTCGATTACGGCAACAACCTCCGCGGCCAGGTGGCCGATCACCGCGGCCGCACCGACGCGTTCACGATTCCGGGGTTCGTGCCGGAGTTCATCCGTCCGCTCTTCTGCCGCGGGGCGGGACCATTCCGCTGGGCCGCTCTGTCAGGCAACCCGCAGGACATCGCCGTCACCGACGACGCCGTGCTGGAGACGTTTCCTGAGAAGGAGGGCCTGGCCCGGTGGATCCGGAAGGCGCGCGCCCAGGTGCACTTTCAGGGCCTGCCGGCGAGAATCTGCTGGCTGGAGTACGGCGAACGCGCGGAGATGGGTCTCCGGTTCAACTGGCTGGTGAAGAAGGGGAAGGTGGAGGCGCCGATCGTCATCGGACGCGACCATCTGGACACCGGCTCCGTGGCCTCACCCAACCGCGAGACGGAAGGGATGAAGGATGGCTCCGACGCCATCGCCGACTGGCCCCTCCTCAACGCCATGCTCAATACCGCCTGCGGCGCGTCCTGGGTCTCCCTCCATCACGGCGGTGGCGTCGGCATCGGGTATTCCATCCACTCGGGCATGGTGGCGGTTGCGGATGGCACGGAGATGGGTGATCGGCGCCTCCAGCGGGTGCTCACCGCGGATCCCGGGACCGGTGTGATGCGCCACGCCGATGCGGGGTACGATATCGCGATCGACACCGCGCGCGAGCGCGGCATCGACCTGCCGATGCTCTGAGCGCCACGCGCCAGATCAGAAAGCTTCCGGCATGCCCGTCCTGAAGGAGATCAGCATCCTCTACACCTGCGCTCCGGATGGGGCGCAGCATGAGATCCATCCCGTCCGCGACGCCGCGCTCGCGTGGGAGGGAGACCGGGTGCAGTGGGTCGGCCCCGCCTCACAACTGCCCTCGCGATACGCTGGCGAGCCGAACCACTCGGCGCACGGGCACATCGTCATCCCGGGGCTGGTCGATTGCCATACCCATCTCGCGTTCGGCGGGTGGCGCGCGGAGGAATTCGAGGCCCGGATTCTGGGCAAGAGCTACCTCGAGATCGCCGCTGCAGGGGGAGGCATCGCCTCGACGGTGGCGAAGACCCGGGCCGCGTCGAGCGCAGAGCTGCGCCATCGCTGCGAGGACCATCTGGCGCAAATGGCTCGGCTCGGCGTCACGACGGTCGAGGCCAAGAGCGGCTACGGGCTCTCCTTCGAGCAGGAGATCCGCCTGCTTGAGATCTACCACGACCTCGGCGCCGGTCCGCAACGCATCGTTCCGACCCTGCTCGCGGCCCATGTCGTGCCCACGGAATACCGCGACCGGCGCGCGGAGTACGTGCGGCTCATCGTCGAGGAGATCATCCCCGCCGCCGGCACCAGGCGGCTCGCCCGCTTCTGCGATGTCTTCGTGGAGGAGGGCGCCTTCAGCGTGGAGGAGGGCCGGCGCATCCTGCGCGCCGGACTCGCCGCAGGGCTTCGGCCCAAGCTCCACGCCGACCAGATCACCTGCACCGGCGGAGCGGAGCTGGCGGCCGACATGGGTGCGGCATCCGCGGACCACCTCGAGCAGATCTCCGAGACGGGCATCCACCGTCTGCGCGATGCGGGCGTGGTTGCGGTCAGCCTGCCCTTCGCCTCACTATATCTGAACATGGAGCCACTTCCGGCCCGGCGGCTCATCCAGGCAGGTGTGCCGGTCGCCGTCGCGACCGACTTCAACCCGGGCTCCGCGCCCAGCTACCACCTGCCCATGGCTCTCACGCTTGCCTGCACCCTGCAGCGGATGACGCCGGCAGAGGTACTGAAGGGCGCGACGAGCATCGCGGCGCGGGCCATCGGGCTCGGAAACGAGGTCGGATCGCTGGAGGTGGGGAAATCCGCGGACTTCGCGGTGATCGATGCCGCGAGCGTAGAGGAATGGTGTTACCACCTCCAAGCCAATGCCTGTGTGCGGACCGTGGTGCGGGGTGGGGAGATCTGGAGCAGTAAGGAGTGAGGGGAGCACCCTCCTCACTCCCCTTCCTGCTCAGTTACTTCAGTTTGGTTTCGACCAGCGCCAGCACTCGCGATCCCGCGGTGGCCGCACAGATGCGCCAGGACGCCGAGCGGCTGGCCCGGCTCGCGGCGGAGGCGGAATCGC
>DAINRP010000213.1:4231-5690 GCA_036741755.1 Gemmatimonadales bacterium | reverse complement strand
GCCGGCGACTGGGGCCATGGAGCGACCGGCTGCTCCGCTGGCAGGCGGACCGGTGCTCGCCCGACCTGGTGCTCTGCACCCGGCACGCCATCGCCGCGGGCGAGGCGCCGCTCCAGGCGATGCTGCGGGGCCGCCGGTCCGCCTTCTGGTACTTCGACGCACTGACCCCGCTCCCCGCGCCCGTAGCGCGACTCGCGCGCCTGACACAACAGAGCTTCGCCACCTACGGGTTCCAGGTGGAGGCGCTCCGCGCCGCCGGCGCCCCCGACGCGAAGTTCCTGCCGCAGGGGTTCGACCCCTCCAGCGACGCGCCGGCCGATTCGGCCCCCGAACGGTACCACTGCGACCTCGCGTTCGTCGGCTCGGGCCAGTACCCGCGCCGCTACGCAATCCTCCGCGCCTTTGCGGCGGCGGCAGCGCTGCAGATCCGGGGACCGTACTGGGAGGAGGCGCCGCGCGACCTGCCGGTGGCCGGCGGGGTCGTCCGCGGCCGCGAGTTCGCGCAGGTCGTGCGCGGCGCGGCACTCTCCCTCGGCATCCACGCCCTCGACGACCAGGCACACGAGCACCACGGGGGCACCTCGAACCGGCTCTGGCGGGTACTCGGCGCCGGCGGCTGTTTTCTCGGTGAGTACGTCGACAACATCGAGGAGTTCGCCCGCCATGGCGAGCACGCGCTCTGGTATCGCGATGCCCGCCAGGGCGCCGAGATCGCCCGAGCCGCGCTCGCCGATCCCGCGATGCGGGCGCGGATCGCCGCCCAGGGCCGGGCCCATGCGCTGGCGCATCACACCTACGCGCACCGCCTGGCCCGGATGCTGGAGGGGCAGGGCTATACCTCGATGTAGTTGGTGAACTCCAACGGCCGCCAGCCGGTGAGCCGCTCGATGCCGAGCGAGGCAAGCAGGGCGACGCGCCGTCGGTCCCAGCGGCGGGGCGTGAAGCCGGGTGACATGCGCGAATGCCGTTCCGCGATCCACTCCCGCATCACGGCAGGATGGGTGCCCCCGAAGCGCCGGAGCCCGACGTCCCACGGCAGGCGGTCGGCGACCGGTGCGCGACGGGGTGCGCCCTTGTAATACAGCGCGTTGTCGGTTTCGCGCTTCTCCTTGAGCGCGGGCATCGGCCGGGCCCACCCGTAGTGACAGTAGCTCGCGCCGGTGCGCCGGGCCAGGAGCTTTCGCCCCTCGGCACCGATGCGGAACCCCTGCGCTTCCTCGAAGCTCCGCACCGCCGTCCCCGGGCGGACCACCCGCACCTCGCGGCGGTACCAGGCCCGCCCCGCGCCGACCCAGTCGGTGCTGCCATAAAAGTGGGTGAAGTCGACCAGCAGCCCTTCGACGCGCGCCTCGTCCCGGGCTGCTTCCATGGCCGCTCGGAGCGGGGCGAGCGACGTCTCGTGCAGCACTTCGTCGGCCTGGATGTAGACCGCCCAGTCGCCGCGGCAGGCATCGAGGGC
>DAINRP010000213.1:0-4131 GCA_036741755.1 Gemmatimonadales bacterium | reverse complement strand
CCTCCCCTACCCCTCCCCCGTCACCGTCTGCAGCAGCTCGTGCATCCGGTGCATGTAGGTATGCTGCCTGAGGGCGTGCTGCCGGGCAGCAGCCGCGAGCCGGTCGCGATACTTGTCCTCCTGTATGGCCCGCTTCACCTGGCCCTTGAGCTCCTCGGCCGTGGTATAGACCAGCAGCTCGGTGCCTTCCTCGAAGTGACGGGCGAGGTCGGTGCGTGCATCCACGACCTGAGGCACGCCGATCGCGGCGATCTCGAAGGTGCGCCGGTTGACGCCGCTGCCATCGTGCTTGCGATCCTCGGCGCCGGTACGGTGGACGTTCACCGCGACGGTCGCGCCGGCGTATGCCCGGACAAAGTCCTCGGTGCTCGGCAACTCCCCACGGCAGTAGTCCCGGAGCGAGGTCTTCCTCCATCCCGGCCCCCAGAGGGCGAGCCCGAACTCCACCAGCTCCTGGAGGAAGCGCTCCCGCCGCGAGGTCGCGGTGCCGGCAAACACCACATTGGCCCGGAAGGGACCCCGAGCGCTGAGGGGTTTGTGCACCGAGGGGTCGCACCCCAGCGCGAGGTAGCGCGCATGCTTCACGCCGTGCCGATCAAAGGCGCCGAGGGCGCCGGTCGCGCCGACGAAGACATGGTTGTACTCCATCGCTTCCCGGCTGGCGGCGGTGCTGTCGTTGAGTTCGTCATCGAGCAGTTGCACCCAGCGCGCGCCGCGTCCCTTTCGAAGCGTATCCACGCTGTCGGGGGTGAGCAGACCGTCGCCGGCGATGAGCACCAGGTCGGGGCTGTGCTGTTCGAGGGCGGTGGCGACCCGGTGTTCGAGGTCGCGGCGTACCAGCCGCTCCAGCCACCCGGCCCGATCGGGGTCGAGATGCAGCAGGTTGGCGCCGAGGCGCTCGAGGGCGCGACGGCGCAGCGCGTTGTGGGCGAGTTCAGCATCGTCCACCTGCGCGACAAACAGGATCCGGAGACCGGCGAAGGGAGCACTCATACGGGTCAGGAAGACAATCTACAGCGAATAGTTCCGAGTTCCGAGTTCCGAGTTCCGGGATGCGGGCCTGAGACCCTGAGGCCGCACTAGCCGACGATCGACTCGGAACTCGGAACCCGGAACTCGGTACTCGCCGCCAGATGCCGGTAGAGTCCCTCCGAGGCCAGCAGCTCCTCGTGGGTTCCCTGCTCGACGATCCGGCCTTCGTCGAGCACCAGGATCAGGTCGGCATGCCGCACGGTCCCCAGCCGGTGGGCGATGACCAGCACCGTCCGATCGCGCATGAGCCGGTGCAGGGCGTCCTGCACCAGCCGCTCCGACTCGCTGTCGAGGGCACTCGTCGCCTCATCGAGGATGAGAATGGGCGGATCGCGGAGTACGGCGCGGGCGATCGCGAGCCGCTGCCGCTGGCCGCCTGAGAGACGCGTCCCCCGCTCGCCGAGCAGGGTTTGATATCCCTCGGGAAGCTGCGCAATGAAGGCGTGGGCATTCGCTGCCCGGGCCGCGGCTTCCACCTCGGCCTGGGTCGCGTTCGGGCGGCCGTAGGCGATGTTGGCGAACACGGTGTCGTTGAAGACGACTGTCTCCTGACCGACGAATCCCATCAGCGCCCGCACCGAAGCGCGGCTGACCGCGCCGAGCGGCGTGCCGTCGAGCAGAATCGTCCCGTTGGTCGGCTCCCGGAGGCGCGGCAGCAATTCGGCGAGCGTGGTCTTCCCCGCACCGGAACGACCCACCAGCGCGACGATCTTTCCCCGCGGGAGTGTGAAGCTGATGCCGGTGAGGACCGGGCCATCGCCGTAGCTGAAGCCGACGTCCGCGAACTGCACTTCGCGGCGGAACCGCGCCGCCGGCAGCCCGGCGGGCTCGGCCTCCGCCGACGGCAGATCGAGCACCTCGAAGACCCGCTCGGCGCTCGCCAGCGCCTGCGCCATCTGACCCGGGAACTGGGTGATCGCCTTGAGTGGCGACATGACGCGCAGGGCCGCGACGATGAACACCATCAGCCCTTCGGGCGACAATCCTCCTCCGACGAATCCGGGTGAGGCGCCCGCCGCGATCAGCACGACCAGCAGCAGCCCGCCGAAGAGTTCGCTCACCGGGCCGGTGAGTGCCGCGAAGCGCTGGGTCCGCGCCACATGGCGGCGATAGCGATCGGCCTGGGCGCGGAAGCGCTGCCCCTCGCCCGCTTCGCCACCGTAGGTCCGGACCAGCTTCACCGCCCCGAGCCGCTCGGCCACTGTCGCCGTCATCTCGCCTGCTTCGTCGGCGCGGGCGCGCGCGTGGGTGCGGAGCCGGGTGAGCAGTTGCCGGATCCCGATCAGGAGCAGCGGAGCAGCAGCGAACGTCAGGAGAGTCAGCTGCCAGGAGAGCTGGGCCAGCACCGCGAGTGTGGTGAGGATCAGCACCAGGTTCTGGAAGAAGGAGGCGAGTCCGGCGCTGATGGCGCCCTTGGCCTGATCGGCGTCCTGCATGATCCGCGCGATGACCTGCCCGCCGCGGGTCCGTTCGATCCAGCCGAGATCGAGCCGCAGCAGGTGTTCGAAGAGCGCCGCGCGGAGATCGCGCACCACGCCTTCCTGCGCCTCCACGCTGAGCTGCCCGGACAGATAGGAAAGCGCGTTCTTCCCGAGCAGCGCGGCCCACAGCAGTGCGACCAGCCGGATCGTGACCCCGGCGGGAGAGGCACCGGCGAGGAGCGGCGCGAGGAGCCGGTCGACGAGATGCTCCAGCCCGGTGCCGGCGGCACCCAGGTTGCCGGCGGAGCCGAAGAGGTGGCGCAGCAGCGGGATGAGGAAGAGCAGCGTGGCGCCATCGAGGATCGAGGCGACCGTGGTGGACAGGACGCCGAGGCCGAGTGTCAGGCGGTAGGGCCGCAACCAGCCGAGCAGCCGCGCCAGGGAGGACGCGTGCGCGCCGGTTGCGCTCTGGCTGTCAGCCACTGCGTCTCGCCGTGAGCAGGGCGATCGGCAGGATCATCTCCTCCGGCGTCACGCCCCCGTGCAGAAAGGCGCCCCGATAGCGCGCCTGATATTCGCGGAGCTTGGTGGGATAGACGAAGAAGCGGTCGCCGGTGGCCAGCAGCATGCGGGTGCCCGGAGTCCGCGGGGGGAGGCCCCAGCCGACGAGATCATCCACCACGATCGCCGCATCCCGTTCCTGGGCGCGGAGATCCTCGCCGAACTTGTAGCGGAGGTTGGCGGTGGCATCGCGCCGGGCGTACACCGTCGCGGGGGTGTGGCAGTGAATCGAGCCGTGGTCGGTCGTGAGCAGGACCGGGACGTTGCGTCGTTCGGCCTCACGGAGCGCGCCCCAGAGTGCCGAACGTTCGAACCAGGTGCGGGTGAGGCTCCGGAGCGCCGGCGTGTCGCGCGCCACTTCGAAGAGCGTGGAGTTCTCGGTCCGGCCGTGGGTCAGCTGATCGATGAAGTTGAAGACCAGCGCGGTCACGCCGTCCGCCGAGAGGTGGGCCGGCAGCCGGGTGAGTAGCGCCTCGCCGTCGGCGGCGGTGAACACCTTCTCATAGCGGACCGGTACGTGACGGCCGTAGTGCGAATGCAGCTGCGCCGTCAGCAGTTCGGCCTCGTGGGCGTTGAGGCTGGTCTCGTCCTGGTCGCGCCACCACTGCGGGTAGCGGGTCGAGAGCACGCTGGGCAGGAGTCCGCTGAAGATCGCGTTCCGCGCGAACGGCGTCGCCGTCGGCACGATCGAGAAGTAATAGGAGGTCTCCACGTCGAAGCGGGAGCTGATCAGCGGCCGGATCGCCTCCCACTGGTCCATGCGGAGACAGTCGACGACAACGAGCAGCGCCTTCCCGTGCTGCCGCAGCGCGGGTTCCACGAACTCCGGCACGATGTCCACGCTGAGCGGCGGCCGGTCGGCTCGGCTCCCCTTGAGCCAGCCCGGGTACTGCCGTTCGACAAATCCGGCGAAGTCCTGCCGCAGGCTCTCCTGCAGCGTCCGGAGCGCCTCCGACAGGCCCGGCTCATCCGCGAGGCCGAGACGGACCTCCCACTCCGCGAGTTCAACGACGACCTCGGTCCAGTCGCGCCAGTTCATGTCGTGGTTGCGGCGGGCTTCCAGCTCGCGGAAGCGGGTCGCGAAGTCGCGCGAGAGCCGTTGCTGGCGGATCCGGTC
>DAINRP010000212.1:0-5719 GCA_036741755.1 Gemmatimonadales bacterium | reverse complement strand
TGCTTCTGCTTGAGCCGGTAGATGGTGTCGCGCCGCCGCTCGATCTCCGCCAGCCGCGCGGGGTCCTCCTGCAGCGAGTCGGCGTAGTCGTTCGCGAGGCGGGCGAGTTCGCTCAGGCTGGCGTAGGCGCCGTCGAAGAGTTCGCGCCAGCCGGAGAGAGCGGTATCGACGCGTTCGAGGCTCGCGAGCAGCCGGTCCGCCTGACCGAGCGTCGGCAGCGCACCGCTCTCGTCACCATCGAGCAGCAGGGCGAGGCGACGGGCCTGCTCGGTCAGCGTCGCGGCATGCCCCAGCCGCCGGGCCTCGATGTCGAGTTCCTCGTCCTCGCCGGGTACCAGCTTCGCCTGATCGATCTCCTGCACCACGTGGCGGAGGTAGTCGGCGCGGCGGCGGACCTCGTCCCGACGGGCGGTGAGCATCGCCTCTTCCTCGCTCACCGATTGCAGCGTCTCGTATGCCTCGAGCAGCGCCGTGCGCTCCGGCGTGGCACCGGCGAACGCGTCGAGGATGTCCCGCTGCGCCTCGGCGTGCAACAGCGACTGGGTCTCGTACTGGCCGTGGAGATCGACGAGCAGGCTCCCGATCCGGTTGAGCACGCCGATGGTCGTCGGGCTGCCGTTCACCCAGGCGCGGGAGCGGCCGTCGGCCCCGATCTCGCGGCGGATGACCAGGCGGCCGTCCTCCGCGTCGAGCCCTTGTGCCTCGCACCGGCGGCGGAGCGACGCATCATCGAGGTCGAAGGCCCCTTCGACGATGGCCCGCTGCGCGCCTGGGCGGACCATGCCGCTCTCGGCGCGGGCGCCGAGCAGGAGCGCCACGGCGTCCACCACCATGGACTTGCCGGCCCCGGTCTCGCCGGTGAGGACGTTGAGACCGGGGCCGAGTTGCAGCGTCACCTCCGCGATCGTCACGAGGTCGCGGACGCGCAGCTCGGCGATCATCTGATGACCTCCCGCTCCGACAGGTCACCCCAATTGAGCTTCTGTCGCATGCGGGTGAAGTACCCTTCCGACCCGAGACGGATCAAAAGCACCGAGGACGTCGCGCGCCGAACGTAGACCCGGTCCCCGATCGTGAGCGTGGTGCCGAGCTGGCCATCGTAGGAAACCAGCAGGTCATCGGCGCCCGGCGAGACTGGCTCGACGCAGATGGTCGCGTCGGGCGGCACCACCACTGGCCGGACGGCGAGGGTGTGGGCGCAGACCGGTGTGACGATCATGGCCTCGACACCTGGTGCCACGATGGGACCGCCGGCCGAGAGCGAGTAGGCGGTGGATCCGGTCGGGCTCGCAACGACGATGCCGTCGGCGCTGTAGGGGCCGAGATCCTCGCCATCGATGCTCACGCGGACCCTCACCACGCGGGCCACGCCCGACTTGTGGATCGCGACATCGTTGAGGGCGATCTGCTCGTTCCGGATGCCGCCCTCATCGCTGATGATGGTGGCGTGGAGCGAGAGCCGCCGTTCGAGGACATAGCGGCCGCTGATCACGGCATCGAGAGCCTCGCCGAGTCGCTCGCGGGTGGAGGTGGTGAGGAAGCCCACGCGGCCGAGATTGACGCCAAGGATGGGGACTTCACGGCCATGGAGGAGGCGGGCACCCCGCAGCAGGGTGCCGTCGCCGCCGAAGGTGATGAGGACGTCGGGCACGTCCTGGTCGAGCAGCGGGAGCACGTCGTCCCAGAGCGGGACGAGGCTGGGTTCGGTGAGGAGTCGAATGCCGCGTGAGGGCGAGAGATCCGCCAGCTCACGCAGCAGCGACCGGAGGTCGGCGTAGCGCGGGTTTCCGACTACCCCGACCTTCATCGGGCTTCGACGCCCTCCTCGCTATGGAGCGCGCGCAGGCGGCGGGCGATCCCGCCGGCGGTGAGACCGAAGGACTCGAGCTGCTCGGTCCGCGGCGCCTGCTCCACCAGCCGGTCCGGCACGCCGAGCGCGATGACACGCACGTCGGGATGAGTGGTCTGCAGCGTTTCGGAGAGATACGCGCCGAAGCCGTTCACGATCGTCCCTTCCTCGACGGTGACCAGGGTCCGGTGCTGGGCCGCGAGTACCTGCAGCATCGCCGAGTCCATCGGCTTGATGAATCGGCAGTTGACGACCGTCGCGTCGATCCCTTCCGCCGCAAGCTGCTCGGCCGCCTGGAGGCTCGGCTGCACCATGGTGCCGACCGCGAGGATCGCCACGTCCTTGCCCTCGCGCAGCTGCTCCCAGGTGCCGTACGGCACCGGGCTGATCGAGGCGACGGGGCTCACATCGAAGGGCACCTTGTCGCGCGGATAGCGGGTGCAGAACGGGCCGCCCTGGTGCCCGAGCGCCGTCTTCAGCAGGCCGATGAGTTCATCGCCGTCCTTGGGCGCGGTGACGGTCATCTCCGGCACCGCCAGCATGTAGGCGATGTCGTAGAGCCCCATGTGGGTCTGTCCGTCTTCGCCGACCAGGCCCGCGCGATCCATGCAGAAGACCACCGGCAGGTGCTGCACGGCGATGTCGTGGATGACGTTGTCGTACGCCCGCTGCAGGAAGGTGCTGTAGATGGCGCAGACGGGGCGGATGCCCTGGGTCGCGAGGCCGCCCGCAAAGGTCACGGCGTGACCCTCGGCGATCCCGACGTCGAAGAAGCGCTCCGGCCACCGCTTCTGGAAGATGTTGGTGCCGGTCCCGCTGGGCATCGCCGCCGTGATCGCGACGAGTTCCGGGTGGCTGGCGGCCAGCTCGGTCAGGGCGTCCCCGAACACCTGGGTCCAGGTCGGCGGGCCGCTGGACTTCTTGCGCGGCTCTCCGGTCTCGGGGTCGTACGCCGCGAGGCCATGCCACTTCTCCTTGTTCTTCTCGGCGAGCTCGAAGCCCTTCCCCTTCTCGGTGATCACATGGATCACCCGCGGGCCGGACATCGGCTTCACGAAGTGGAAGGTGTCGACCAGCTTCTTGAGATCGTGGCCGTCGATGGGGCCGAAGTAGCGGAAGCCGAGTTCCTCGAAGAACATGCCGTCGGAGAAGAGGTTCTTGGCGCTCTCCTCCAGGTTCTTCGCGAACTCGATGACCTCGGGCCCGAAGACCTTGCCGAGCCGCAGGGTCCAGTGCTTGATGTGCTCGCGCAGCCGGTTGGTCGCTGGGCTTGCCGCGATGGTGCCGAGGGTCTTGCTGATCGCGCCGACGTTGGGGGAGATCGACATGCCGTTGTCGTTGACGATCAGGATAACGTCGCGGTCGGAGTGCCCCGCGTTGTTCATCCCTTCGTAGGACAGCCCGCAGGTGAGCGCGCCGTCGCCGACGACTGCGACGACCTTGTTGGTTCCGCCCCGGAGATCGCGCGCAGTCGCCATGCCGAGCGCCGCAGACATCGCGGTGCCGGCGTGTCCGGCACCGAAGGCGTCGTACTCGCTCTCGGAGGGCTTGAGGAAGCCGGAGATGCCGCCGGTCTGGCGCAGCGTGGGGAAACGATCGTTGCGGCCGGTGAGCAGCTTCCAGGCGTAGGCCTGATGGCCGACGTCCCAGACGACCTTGTCGCTGGGGAGGTCGAATTCGTACAGCAGTGCGATCGACAGTTCGATCACGCCCAGGCTGGCGCCGATGTGGCCGCCGGTCTGGGAGCAGCAGTCGATCAGCCGCTCGCGCATCTCCTGCGCCAGCTCAGGGAGCTGCTCGCGCGGAATGCGCTTGAGGTCGGCGGGGGACTGGATCGTGTCGAGTAGGCTCATGGTCGTGCAACCCGGGTTGGTGGCGGTTGCCCCTCTGCTTCGCAGATCGCTTCAGGATTTCCTGCTGACAATATAGTGTGCCAGCGCCCCGAGGGTCGCGGTCGAGACCCCGGCTTGTTCAAGGTGCCGGATGGCGTGGCTGGCCAGGGCCGCGGCCTCGGAGCGGGCCCGATCCACGCCCAGCACGCTGACGTAGGTGGACTTGGCCAGGGCTGCATCCCGGCCGGCGGTCTTCCCAAGTTGGGCGCTGGTCGCGGTTACGTCCAGCACGTCATCGGCAATCTGAAAGGCGAGGCCGATCTCGTGGCCGTAATTGGCCAGCGCCTCGAGGGTGGGTCTCGGCGCCTCCGCGGCGAGGCCGCCGAGGACGCAGGCGGCGCGGATCAGGGCGCCGGTCTTGCCGCGGTGCACCGCGATCAGCCCATCGTGGTCGAGCGTCCTCCGCTCCGCCTCGAGATCCATCCACTGGCCACCGACCATCCCCTCGATCCCGCCTGCCTCGAACAGCTCCCGGGCCATGCGGCCGAGCAGCTCGGAAGAGAGCACCAGGTCCTTCGTCGCCTGCGCGAGCACCAGCGCGGCGACCGGCACCAGCAGGAAGCCGACCCGGGTCGCGGTCGGCACGTCGTAGGCGCGATGGGTGGTGGCTCGGCCGCGGCGCAGATCGTCGTCGTCCATGCAGGGGAGATCGTCGTGCACCAGTGAATAGGTGTGCACGGTCTCGACCGCCGCCGCCACCGCAGCGATCGCCGGCGAAATGCCGCCTACCGAGCGATAGGCGGAGATCACCAGCGCCGCGCGCACCCGTTTCCCGGGGGTGGTGAGCGAATAGCCAAGCGCCTCCCCGGTCCGCCCGGGGACGAAGGTCTGCACCCGCTCACTCCACGCGCCCAGCAGCCCATCCACCCGCTGGCGAGCCTCGGCGAGGATCGGTGCAACGTCAGGTCCCACCGTCGAGGTCCTCCGCGCGCAGCGTTCCCTCCGCGTCCTCAAGCACCTTCTTCACCCGCGCTTCGGCCTCACCGAGGCGGCCGCGGGCGCTCCGGAGGCGGCCGACGCCCTCCTCGAACAGCACCAGCGACTGGTCGAGATCACCGTCCTCACGCTCGAGCTGACGCACGATCTCCTCCAGGCGCCGCAGATCCTCGGCGAGTGAGGCGCGTTCCTCCGGTGCGTCCTTCGGTTCCTTGTTCCGGGGAGTCATCGAGCGTCATCCACCCGCGCTGGGACGGTTCCGTCCGTGACACGGAGCGTAAAGGGCGAACCGGGCATGAAGTCGGCGCGGCGGCGGAGCACCCGCCCCCCGGCATCCTGGGCCACGCTGTAGCCGCGCTCAAGCACCTTGAGCGGCGAGAGTGCGTCGAGCTGCGCTGCCAGGCGTTCGAGATCGCGGCGCGGCAGTTCAAACCGGCGGGTCAGGGCGACCTCGAGCCGGTCCGCGCTCCGGGCGAGCCGCTCCCGGGCCAGCCGGGTTCCCCGCCCCAGCGCGTTACCGAGCCGGAGACCGAGCCCAGCGACCTGGCGCGCGAGGTCGGCGCGATCGGGGACGGCGAGCTCGATCGCGGCAGATGGGGTGGCGGCGCGCACGTCGGCGATCAGATCGGTGAAAGAGATGTCGGTCTCATGGCCGACGGCGGAGACGGTCGGCACGTTTACCGCTGCGAGTGCCCGACAGACCGGCTCGGTGTTGAACACGGCAAGATCTTCCTTGGACCCGCCGCCGCGGGCGAGGATGCAGAGGTCGACTCGCTCCAGCCGGTTCACGATGCCGAGCGCCCGCACCACTTCGGCCGGAGCCTCGGTGCCCTGCACCTTGGTCCCGATGACCAGCAGTTCGATTGCGGGCCAGCGTTTGCGGGTGACGGTGATGATGTCGCGGAGTGCGGCGCCATCGAGGCTGGTCACCACCGCGATCCGCTCCGGCAGCGCGGGCAGCGGCCGCTTCCGCGCCGGGTCGAAGAGCCCATCCTTCTCCAGCGCCTTGCGGATGCGCTCCAGCTCGAGCTGCGCCTGACCG
>DAINRP010000211.1:0-5892 GCA_036741755.1 Gemmatimonadales bacterium | reverse complement strand
AATCGTGGCTCACCGGATGTGGACTGCGCGGTTCACATGTCGCTGGTCGCGCCGTCAGAAGCGACCGCGATGTCCGCCGGATGCTGCAGGCCCCGTCACCCGAGGCAGCCAGATCATGGAGTTGCGCCACACCGGTCGCCGTCTCGTTCGACGGCCAATCACCCCGTTCCTCCTGTCGGGGTTCCTGCTCGGTGCGCTCGCCGGCTGCGGCGACGAGTCGTCCACCGGTCCATCGGCCGGCCCTGCGCCGGGAATCCGGTTCGTCAACCTGAGCATGCCGGTGGACCTCAGCCCGAATGGTGACATCGCGGCCATCCAGGATGGTACGTCGGGGACCGGTGATCTCTACTTCTATCACACCGCGAGCGGCGCGCTGGAATTCAAGACGAGAGTCGGCGATCCGCTCCGCACCTTCGCCAGCGGCATCTCCGCGAACGGCATGGTCACCGCACTCCACAACGAGCCGGTGCAGGCCGGATTCTGGACTGCGGCGAGCGAGTGGACCGACCTCGCCACGCCGTACCTCAATGGCTGCGGCGCCGACTACGCCGGCTCCTGGGACGTGAGCGCCAGCGGCCGGGTGATCGTGGGTCTGGTCTGGAACGGGTGCAACGCCGAGGCCTTCCGGTGGGATGCCAGCGGCTCGGGGATCATGACGCCGCTCGAGCGGCTGGGCGAGAGCTTCCCCGGCTCGTCCAACCCGCCGGCCAATCGGGCGACCGTGGTGTCGGATGATGGCTCGACCGCGGCCGGCTGGGCGCAGACCAGCCTGGTGGATCGTTCCCCCGCCATCTGGAAGGCCGACGGCAGCGGCGTCATGCTCACGGGCTTCACCCCCGATGCTCCGGGCGAGGTGCTTTCCATCAGTGCCGACGGCAAGGTGGTGGCCGGGACCTGGGCCGACAGCGCGTTCTACTGGACCACGGGCACCGGCGTCGTCAACATCGGCAAGCTGCCGGACGACGCCGGCTTCGTCGGCGGGACGTACGCCAACGCGATCGCAGCGGGTGGCAAGCTGATCTTCGGTACCGATGGCTCCCCGTTCTGGACGCTGCCGCGCGCCTTCGTGTGGACCGCCGCGGGCGGGATGCAGCAGCTTGATTCGGTGGCCGTTCACCATGGCATCACGATTCCCGAGGGCTACTTCCTCACCCACATCCAGGCCGCCTCGACGGACGGCACAGTCGTCCTCGGCGTCGCCTACGACGCGAACTTCAATCAGGTGACGTTCGTGCTCACGCTCCCCGTTTCCGCCTACGGCTTGTGAGGCGGCGCTCCATGACCACTCTTTCTGAGCTGGCGGCCCCGATGCGGACCCGGATTCGTCTTGCAGTGCTGCTCGCCGCCGGCGCGCTTTCGCTCATGAGCTGCGAGGACGACGGCTTCGCACCCGGCGTCCCGGCCACGGTGGCGATCTACGAGAGCGGCTTCACCTTCACGGCGCTGGGGCAGAACCACCTCTTCCCGGCGACGGCCTCCGACGCGCACGGTCATCCGATCCGCATGGCGCTCACCTGGTCGACCTCCGACCCCGCGGTGGTGCAGGTGAACGGCGACGGCCTCGCCACCGCGGCGGGACCGGGTTCGGCCACGGTGACGGCGTCGGCCGGATCGCACTCGGCCTCCGCCACGGTGACCGTCCGCCAGACGGCGGCCCACATCACCGCGGTGCAGGGTGACGGACAGGGCGGCGTTGCCTCACAGGCGCTCCCCGGTCCACTCGTCGTGCAGGTGACCGACGCGCTGAATCGTCCGGTGGCCGGGATCCTGGTGCAGTTCGCGACCAGCGACCCTGGCGCCTTCGTGACGCCCGACACCGCCACCACCAATCGCAACGGCTTCGCCGCGACCACGCTCACGCTCGGTCCGGCGCCCGGCGCCTACAGCGCCACCGCGACGGTGGCGGGCACCGCCTTGAGCGCCGGCTTCACCGCGCGCACCGCCGGTCCGTTCGCCATCGACCTGCTGTTCGTGAACGGCACCCCCACCCCGGCGCAGGCCCAGGCGTTCGCGCTGGCGCGGCAGCGCTGGGAGACGATCATCACGGCGGACCTGCCTGACGACTACGCGGCGCTTCCGCCCAACAGCTGCGGGACGAGCCCGGCCATCGACCAGCCGATCGACGATCTGCTGATCTTCGTCTCCATCGCCGACATCGACGGACCCGGCGGCATCCTCGGTCAGGCGGCCCCCTGCTTCCTGCACTCCGTGGGGCTGCTGCCGGCGATCGGCCAGATGACCTTCGATGCGGCGGACCTCGCCGTCATCGACAGTGCGGGCCTGCTGTCGGCGGTCGTGACCCACGAGATGGGGCACGTGCTGGGATACGGCACCCTCTGGAGCACCCTGAACCTGCTCGCGAACCCGGCGAGTCAGGGCGGGCTCGACCCGTATTTCACCGGGGCACAGGCGATCGCGGCATTCGATTCGCTCGGCGGCATCACGCATGTCGGCGGGAAGGTGCCGGTCGAGGACCAGGGCGGGCCGGGGACGGCCGACAGTCACTGGCGCGAGACGGTCTTCGGCAACGAGCTGATGACCGGCTACGTGAACCTCGGGTTCAATCCGCTCAGCGCGGTGAGCATCGCGTCGATGGGGGATCTGGGATACGCGGTGGACCCGGCCGCGGCCGACCCATACTCGATCTTCGCCCCGCTCCGGCTGCCCGGCTCGGAGGTGCAGTTCCATCTGCGGAACGACATCGCGGCCGGCCCGATCCGGGTGATGCCGCTCCGGAAGAAGGCGGGCGGTCCGTACCAGAGGTAGCGTCGATGATGCTCACCCGATTCGCTCGGCCCGCCCCCATGGAGTTCCGGCACCGGGCTCGGCGGCTGCTGGCTCTCGTCGGGCTCACCGCGGTCCTCGCACCGGCGCTCTCCGCCCAGCGCGATTCCGCGGCGCCGGTGCCGGTGAACGTCTTGTCGGCGCCGCCGACGATCGTATTCATGACGGACTTCGGCACCGCCAACGACGCCGCCGCGATCTGCCGTGCGGTGATGGTCGGCATCGCCCCTGATGTACGGATCATGGATATCACCCATCAGGTGACGCCCTTCTCGATCGAGGAGGCGGCGCGGAACCTCGAATCGGTGACCCCCTACTATCCCGAGGGGACGGTCTTCCTGGTGGTGGTGGACCCCGGGGTCGGCACCGCGCGCAAGGCGCTGATCGTCCGGAGCCGCCGAGGCCAGTATTTCGTGCTGCCTGACAACGGAATCGTCACACCGGTCATCGACCGGGACGGGTTCGCCGGGGCGCGCGAGATCACCAACCCGGTCTGGATGATCGGCGACCGGGTCTCGTCCACTTTCCATGGCCGGGACATCTTCTCGCCCACCGCCGCGTATCTCGCCTCCGGCTGGGAGTGGACCGAGGCGGGGCCGCCGGTGACCGAACTGGTGCGGCTCAAGCCACGGGTCGCCGTCCTCAGCAAGGCCGGTATCGCGGGTGAGGTGATCGCGCTCGACGACCCCTACGGCAATCTGGTCACCGACATCACCGAAGCGCAGTTCCGCGAGCTTGGCTACAAGCTCGGAGACCAGGTCGCGGTGCAGATCGACGCGCGGCGGTTCCGCTTTCCCTTTGTGAGAACCTTCGCGGATGTGCCGGTGGGGAAGCCCCTGCTGTACATCGACTCGCGGGGACGGGTCGCCTTCTCGCTCAACGAACGGGACATGTCCAGGGCCTACGGAATCCGCCCCTCCGCCAAAGTGAGTATCCCCAGGCGGCCAGCACGGTAACCGAAAGGTTCACCATGGATTGATGAGCGGGGCTCCCGGATCGGGAGTCCCGCTTCGTTCTCAGGTCGGAACGGTCGTGCTGCTCGGGGTATATTCTGGAATCGAAGAGGTGGCTGCATGAGTACTGCCAATCTCGTTCCCGAGACCTGGGGACTGACCGGAGACGATGCGCGGAAGACCCTCGAGCGCACCGGCCGACTGCGTCTCATCCGTGACGCCTTCAAGCGCCTGCGTGCGGCCGATGGATTCAGCCACGCCCGCTCCCTCGCGTTCGCCATCGGGCTGGTGCTGCTGCAGGGCATCATCGCGGTGGTCGGCCTGGCGAGTGCGCTCGGCAAGGGACCGCTGAGCGACGGCATCGTCCGGGCCATTCACGCGGCCGCTCCGGGGCCGGCGGGCGGGCTGCTGACGCAAGCGGTCGACCAGGCCCACCGTGCCGGGGCGTCGCACCGGTACCTGGCGCTGCTGGTGGGCCTCGTCGGGGCGATCGTCACCGGCTGCACCTTCATGGGCCAGCTCGAACGCGGACTCAACCGGCTGTACGGCGTGGAGCAGGACCGGCCCGCGGGACGCAAATACGGACGGGCCTTGCTGCTCACCCTCAGCGCCGGGTTGCTGGCCATGGTGGCATTCACCGCGCTGGCCTTCGGCGACTCGATCGGTGCATCGCTCGGCGATGATCTGGTCGCCCGCGCATGGAGCTGGGGACGCTGGCCGCTGGGGCTGGCGCTGATGACCAGCGCGGTCGCGCTGCTGTTCCGATGGTCTCCGCGACGTCGCCAGCCGGCCTGGTCCTGGCTCGCCTTCGGCGCCACGGTCTCCGTCGGGCTGTGGGCGCTCGCCACCATCCTGCTCAGCCTCTTCTTCCGCACCAGCACTTCGTTCGGCGAGACCTACGGACCGCTGGCCGGGATCGTGGCCCTGCTGCTGTGGTCACTGCTTTCCTGCATCGCCCTCCTGTTCGGCGGCGCAATCGGCGCGCAGCTCGAGGCGGTGCGGGCGGGCGCGTCCGCGCCGAAGCACGGCAGGAAGACGGCGAAATCGTAACTGGCAGGGTGTCTCCGCCGGCGGCCGCACGATCAGAGCAGCGGCCCCAGCAACGACGACAGCTGTTCCGTGAACTTCTCGCGCCATGGCCGCGCCTGCCATTCGGCCAGGGTGACCCGACGCGACTGGGTCAGATCCTGGCGGAACACCACCACCTGCTGGCGGGCGAAATCGGCGTCGTAGATGTTCAGGTTGGTCTCGTCGTTGAGCCCGAACGACCGGGGATCCCAGTTGGTCGAGCCCACCGACACGAGCAGCTCATCGACGATGAAGATCTTGCAGTGGTACATCGTCGGCTGGTATTCGAAGATTTCGGCTCCCGCCTTCAGGATATCGCCCCAGCGCGAGCGGGAGGCGCCGCGCACGATCTGCCGGTCGATGTACTTCCCCGGCGTGATGATCTGGACCTTGACCCCACGCTTGAGGGCATTCACCAGCGCGTCCTGAGTGAGCGGGTCGGGCACGAAGTACGAACTCGAGAGATGGATCGACTGCCGGGCGGCGGTGATGGCCAGCAGGTACATCAGCTCCATGCTCTCGCTGCCGCCGGCGGGCGAACTGCTGAAGACCTGCGCCATCAACGGACCAGCGGGAGCGAGCGGCGGGAAGTAGTCGTCGCCATGGAGCACCTCGCCGGTGGCCGTGATCCAGTTGTCCATGAAGGCGGCCTGCATCTGCGCCACCGCGGGGCCCTCAACCCGATAGTGCGAGTCCCGCCAATGGGTGGAGTCCTGCGCGTGTCCGGTCCACACCTCGGCGATCCCTACGCCGCCGGTGAATCCGATGCGTCCGTCCACCACCAGCAGCTTGCGGTGGGAGCGATTGTTGACCCGTCCGAGATTGTACCAGCGGAGCGGGCGGTATTTCTTGAATTCGACCCCCGCCAGCACCATCATCGTCCCGTAGCTCGCGTCCATCTCGCTGCTGCCGACCCAGTCGACCAGCACGTGCACCCTGACCCCAGCCCGGGCGCGTTCGGAGAGGGCGACCGCGAATCGTTCCCCGATCTCGCCCGTCCAGTAGACGTAGGTCTCGAAGGTGATGGTCTTCTGCGCCTCCCGGATGGACTGCAGCATCGACGGGAAGATCTCATCTCCGTCCATCA
>DAINRP010000210.1:3865-5906 GCA_036741755.1 Gemmatimonadales bacterium | reverse complement strand
CTTCACGATTCCCAACCCCTCCTGTCGGCTGTAACTTTCCGCCACTCGATGGCTACCTCCACCGACAGTTCTCTCGAGCTCCTGACCAACGCCGAGCTCTACGCACCCGAGCGGGTGGGCCCTGCCCACCTGCTGGTCGCGGCTGGGCAGATCGTCTGGATCGGCGCCGCCCTTCCAACGCTCCCCGCCTCACTCGGCGTCCGCACCCGCGACCTCGCCGGCCGGCGGGTGATTCCGGGACTGATCGACGGGCACGCGCACCTCACCGGCGGTGGCGGCGAGGCCGGGTTCGAGACCCGCGTGCCACCCGTGCCGCTGACGCGTTTCACCCGGAACGGGATCACGACCGTCATCGGCGTCCTCGGCACCGACGACATCGTCCGCACGCCGGCTGAGCTGGTCGCCACCGCGCGCGGGCTCCGGGCCGAAGGGCTGAGCGCCTGGTGCCACACCGGCGGCTACCATCTCCCGCCGGCCACCATCACCGGCACGGTGCGCGGCGATATCGTGCACATCGACCCGGTGCTCGGCGTGGGAGAAGTTGCGCTCAGCGACCACCGCTCCAGCCAGCCCACCTTCGACGAGCTGCTCCGTCTCGCCGCCGAGGCGCATGTCGCCGGCCTGATGACAGGCAAGGCCGGGATCGTGCACCTGCATCTGGGCGACGGCCCCCGCGGCCTCGAGCTGGTGCGTCGCGCCATTGCCGAGAGCGAGCTGCCGGCCCGGGTCTTCAATCCGACCCATGTGAATCGCCGGCGCGCCCTCTTCGAGGAGGCGATGGCGCTCACGGCGCAGGGCGTCACGATCGATCTCACCAGCTTCCCGGTGGCCGAGGGCGAGGATGCCTGGGCGGCGTCCGAGGCCCTGCGGCGCTACTGGAAAGCTGGCCACCCGTTCGACAGAATCACGGTGAGCTCCGACGGCGGCGGCTGCCTCCCGACCTTCGATGCCGAGGGCCGCGTGTCCTCCATGGAAGTCGGGGACCCCGGCTCGCTGGTGGCGGTGCTGCGCGAACTGCTCGTGTCAGGCGTGCCGCTCGAGCGGGCGCTGCCGCCCTTCACCAGCAACGTCGCCGCGCTGCTCAGGTTGGCGACCAAGGGCCGCCTCGCCGTCGGGTCCGATGCCGATCTGGCGGTGCTCGACGGAAAGGGCTGCATCACCGATGTCATGGCCGGTGGACGATGGCACATCGTCGATGGATCGGCCGTCGTTCACGGAACCTTTGAGGGAGTGCAATCATGAGCCCGGCACAGGTCGCGCCCGGGGAGTCGCGCGGGTACATCATTCCCGTCGGCGGCGCGGAAGCCAAGGCCCACGACTCGCCGATCCTCCGGCGCTTCGTCAAGCTGTGCGGCGGCAAGCGCGCCCGCATCGCGATCATCCCCACCGCCTCGCTCGCCGCCGATACCGGCGCGCGCTACGAGCGGGTATTCAGCGAGATGAGCGTCGAGGCCGCCGAGGCGTTCCCGTTCGAGGAGCGGCGGGATTGCGAACGCGAGGACCTGCTGGAGCGCCTGGGACAGGCGACCGGAGTCTTCCTGACCGGCGGCAATCAGCTCCGGCTCGCGACCCACCTCGGCGGCACCTCCGTGGCCAAGCGGATCCGGCTGATGAGCGCGGCCGGAGTCCCGGTCGCGGGGACCTCCGCCGGCGCCGCCTTTCTCTCCGAGCACATGATCGCCCACGGGGAAGAGGGCGCCTCGCCCCGCGCCGGCAGCGTGACGGTCTCCCCCGGCCTCGGCCTCACCAACCGGGTGATCATCGACCAGCACTTCCGCCAGCGCGACCGGCTGGGACGGCTGCTCACCGCGCTGGCCTACAATCCCTTCGCTATCGGGCTCGGACTCGACGAGGACACCGCCGCGTTCATTGCGCCCGACAACTCGGTCGAGGTGGTGGGCTCGGGCGCGATCACGGTGATCGATCCCGCCGGCATCGAGTTCAGCTCGATGGATCTGGCCCAGCGCAACGACCCGGTCTGCTTGCTCGGCGTGAAGCTCCACATCCTCATCCCCGGCGCCACGTTCAACCTGCACACCCG
>DAINRP010000210.1:0-3765 GCA_036741755.1 Gemmatimonadales bacterium | reverse complement strand
CCGCGAGCGTTGTCATGCGTATTCTCGACCGATCGGTGTTTGTCGGCCCCAGCCTCTACGCCCATTTCCCGGTCATCAAGCTCGATCTCGACCTCGGTGACCTTGAGGAGTGGCCCACCGGCCGCCTCGGCGCGGGCTACATCGACGCGCTGTTCGCCGCACTCCCCGGTCTCGCCGAGCACGGCTGCTCCTTCGGGGAACCGGGAGGATTCCTGCGCCGCTGCCGCGAGAACGGCGGCACCTGGCTCGGCCACGTTCTCGAGCACGTCGCCATCGAGCTGCAGGATTCGGCCGGCGAGCAGGTCACCTTCGGGAAGACCCGTTCGGCGGGCAAGCAGGGCCACTACACCGTGGTCTACCAGTACGAGCAGGCCGACGTCGGCATCGAGGCGGGAAACCTCGGACTGACGCTGCTGATCTCGCTGCTGCCGGAGCAGATCCGTCCGTCGGGCATCGTGCCTCCGGGCTTCGACCTCACCCGCGAACTCGAGGGGTTCATCAAGTTCGCCCAGCGGCGCCACCTCGGGCCGAGCACCGCCTCGCTCGTCCACACCGCGGAGGCGCGCGGCATCCCGTGGATCCGGCTCAACCAGTACAGCCTGGTCCAGTTCGGCCACGGCATCCACCAGCAGCGGATCCAGGCGACGATCACCAGTCGCACGCCGCACATCGCGGTGGAGCTCGCCTCCGACAAGGAGGAGACCAACAAGATCCTCGCCAATCTCGGCCTGCCGGTGCCGAAGCAGCGGCTGGTCTCCCGCGAGGAGCAGGCGGTGCGCGCCGCGCGCGACATCGGCTACCCGGTGGTGGTGAAGCCCTACAACGCCAATCATGGCCGGGGCGTCGCGATTCACCTGACCGACGAGGCCCAGGTGCGCGCGGCCTTTCCCCAGGCGCAGCAGCACAGCCAGAGCGTGATCGTCGAGAGCTTCATTACCGGCGAGGACCATCGCATGCTGGTCGTCAACGGCCAGCTCGTCGCGGTGGCCAAGCGGGTGCCGGGGCACGTGGTCGGCGACGGCACCCACACCGTGGAACAGCTGGTCGCCATCGTCAACAGCGATCCCCGCCGCGGCGTCGGGCACGAGAAGGTGCTCACCCGGCTCGAGTTCGACGCCCAGGCCGAGCGGCTGCTGGCGCAGAAGGGCTACACCGCCGCCACCGTGCCGGCTGCGGACGAAGTGGTCTACCTCCGTTCCACCGGGAACCTGAGCACCGGCGGTACCGCGATCGACGTCACCGACATCGTGCATCCCGACAACGTCGAGATGGCGGTGCGCACCGTGAAGGCGCTCGGTCTCGATGTGGGTGGCGTGGACTTCCTGACGCCCGACATCGCCGTCTCCTACAAGGAGAATGGCGGCGCGATCTGCGAGGTGAATGCCGCACCCGGGTTCCGGATGCATACCGCGCCGAGCGAGGGGAAGCCGCGTGACGTGTCGGGTCCCGTCCTCGACATGCTCTTCCCGCCGTCGGCGCCGGCCCGGATTCCCATCGCCGCCATCACCGGCACCAACGGCAAGACCACCACGGCGCGGATGCTCGCGCACATCCACAAGCTGGCTGGCCGCTACGTCGGCCTGACGACGACCGACGGCGTCTACGTCGACGGCCAGTGCACCGTGAAGGGGGACATGACCGGCCCGGTCGCGACCCGCATGGTGCTCATGGATCCGCAGGTGGAGGTGGCGGTGCTGGAGGTGGCGCGGGGCGGACTGCTGCGCGCGGGAATGGGGACCCGGTTCATCGACGTGGCGGCGGTGCTCAACGTCCAGTCCGACCACCTCGGGCTCAAGGGAGTCGATACCCTCGAGCAGCTCGCGCTGGTCAAGCGCATCCCGGTCGAGGTGGCGAAGGACACCGTAGTGCTCAACGCCGATGACCCGCACTGCCTCCGCATGGCGGACTACACCCATGCCAGGAACGTCTGTTACGTCACCATGAACTACAGTCACGGCCTCGTGCGCGAGCACATCCGCGCCGGCGGACGGGCCGTGGTCCTCGAGGCCGGCATCAACGGGCAGATGATCACCCTGTTCGACAAGGGCGCCCACATCCCGCTGGTCTGGACCCACCTGATTCCCGCGACGCTCGAGGGAAGGGCGCTGCACAACGTCCAGAACGCGATGTTCGCCGCGGCGCTGGCATTCAGCATGGGCGTGAAGCTCGAGGACATCCGTCACGGACTGCGGACCTTCGACACCACCTTCTTCCAGGCGCCGGGCCGCATGAACGTCTTCGACGAGCACCCGTTCAAGGTGATCGTCGACTACGGCCACAACCCCTCCGCCATCCAGGTGATGTGCCAGCTGGTCGATCGGCTCGAGCCCCGGGGCAAGCGCATCGTGGTGCTCGCCGCGCCGGGCGACCGCCGCGACGAGGATATCCGCGGCATGAGCCAGACCTGTGCGGGGCACTTCGATCACTACATCTGCCGCCGCGACGATCGCCTGCGGGGCAGGGAGTCGGACGAGGTGCCGATGCTGTTGCGGGAGGCGCTGCTCGCCGCCGGCGTGCTCCCCGAACAGATCGCCCTCATTCCCGACGAGGAGGTGGCGGTCTCCCATGCGCTCGGCATGGCCCGTCCCGGCGATCTGCTGCTCATCTTCGCCGACGCGATCAACCGCACCTGGAAGCAGGTCATCAACTTCCGGCCCGAGGCCGAAGCGCCTGACGAGCGCCTCCCGGCGCCGGTGGTCATGGAAGTGCCGGTGCTCGAGGAGCCCGTGATCGGCGAGTTCGACGCCCTGGTGCGTGACGAGCGCGGCGTCCGCGTGGCCCGCGGTCCGGAACTCGAGGACTAGCGCCGGCGCCCTGGCGCGGCTCCGCACCATGACTCATCCCATGATTCTCGACGACTCCCGTCGGCTCACCGGCCCCAACCTCTACTGGGACCGGGTCGGCGCGGTGCTCGACGTGACGGTCAGCGATCACGACGCGCCCCGTGCCCTCCGCGCGTGGGAAGAGTCCGCCCGCGCCATCCTCGACGCGATCGGCTGGCGGGAAGAAGCGACCCGCATCCGCCGCTTTCCCGGCGGTGCGAGCCTGGTGATCAGTGCGCCGCTGGATGCGCTCTTCGCCGCCACTGAAGTGAACGAGTGGGCGTTCGGTGCCGCGAATGCCAGGTTGACCGGCGCGCCGGCGCCGGACTTCGAGCATGCCGCCGCGCTGCTGAGCCACATCATCGGGATGGAGGCGAACCCCGCCCTGATCGCGATGCAGCGGGCCGCCGTCTCACACGGCGTCACCTTCCTCGTGGACGATCACGTTGCCTCCGTCGGCACCGGCACCGGGTGCCGGAGCTGGACTCACGACCAGGTGCCCGCGCCCTCCGCGGTGGACTGGTCGGCGGTGCACGATGTGCCGACGGTGCTGGTCACCGGTTCCAATGGCAAGACCACGACCGTGCGCCTCCTCACAGCGGTGCTCACCGCGGCGGGGCGCACCGTGGGGATGTGCTGCAGCGATACGGTCAACGTCGGCGCTGAAGTCCTCGATCGCGGCGACTGGTCCGGGCCCGGTGGGGCCCGCATGGTGTTGCGCGATCCGCGGGTCGAGGTCGCCGTGCTCGAGACCGCCCGCGGCGGCATGCTGCGCCGAGGGCTCGCGATCGACCGGGCTGACGCGGCCCTGATCACCAACGTCGCGGAGGATCACTTCGGCGAGTTCGGGATCACCGATCTCGCCGGCCTCACGGAGGCGAAGCTGATCGTCACCCGCGCGCTCGATCGCGGGGGCCGGCTGGTGCTCAACGCCGGCGACCCC
>DAINRP010000209.1:0-5908 GCA_036741755.1 Gemmatimonadales bacterium | reverse complement strand
AAGCAGGTCAGGCACTAGGTGAACCTGCCGGGGCGCACAAACGGGTGGGGCTCCCTGAGGAACCCCACCCGTTGCTCGTGCGGTCAATTCGCGGTCGCGGTTACTCGACCGTCACGCTCTTGGCGAGATTGCGTGGCTGGTCGACGTTGCAGCCGCGACGGACCGCCACGTAGTAGCTGAAGAGCTGCAGCGGAATGATCGCGAGAATGGGCGTGAGCAGGTCGAGCGTCTCGGGGATCGTGAATGTCGCCGCCGCGAGGCGCTTGATCTGGTCGTCCCCATCGTTCTTGATGGCGATCACCTGGCCCCCGCGGGCGCGTACTTCTTCCACGTTCGAGACGATCTTGCCGTGCACCGCATCCTTGGGAGCGATGAAGACCACCGGCATGTTCTCGTCGATGAGTGCGATCGGACCGTGCTTCATCTCCGCGGCGGGATAGCCCTCCGCGTGGATGTAGGAGATTTCCTTGAGCTTGAGCGCGCCCTCGAGGGCCACCGGGAAGTTGACGCCGCGGCCGAGGTAGAGCGCGTTGTTGCTGCGCCAGTACCGCTCCGCCAGCGCCTCCACCTCGTGCGCTCGGTCGAGGATGTCCTTGATCTGCTCCGGCAGCGCCTTGAGGCCCTGGATGATCTGGCGGCCCTGCAGGATGCTCAGATTGCGCAACCGGCCGAACCGCAGCGTGATCAGCGCCAGAGCCGTCACTTGGCTGGTGAAGGCCTTCGTGCTCGCGACCCCGACCTCGGGGCCGGCGTGAAGATAGATGCCGCCGTCCACTTCGCGGGCGATCGTCGAGCCCACCACGTTCACGAGGCCGATCGTCCGCGCCCCGCGGCGCTTCGCCTCCCGGATGGCAGCGAGCGTGTCGGCCGTCTCTCCCGACTGCGAGATGCCGATCACCAGGGTGCGGTCGTCGACCACGGGGTTGCGATAGCGGAACTCCGAAGCGTACTCCACCTCGACCGGGATCCGGGCCAGCTCCTCGAGCATGTACTCGCCGATGAGCCCCGAATGCCAGGACGTGCCGCAGGCGGTGATGACGATGCGGTTGATCCGCTTGATGTCGTCGTCGGTGAGGTTGAGACCCGACACGCGGGCCGTGCCCTCCTCCTCGAGGAGGTGGCCGCGCATCGTGTTGCGCACGGTGTCGGGCTGTTCGAAGATCTCCTTCAGCATGAAGTGGTCGTAGCCACCGCGCTCGATGGTGGCGAGGTCCCACTCGATCTGGTTGACCGGCTTCTCGATCCGGGTCGCGGCGAGGTCGCGCACGTGGTAGCCGGTGCGCGTCAGCACGCACATCTCGCCGTCGTCCAGATAGACCACGGACCGGGTCTGGCTGAGGATCGCCGACGCGTCGGAGGCGACGAACCACTCGCCATCGCCGACGCCCACCAGCAGGGGCGAGCCCTTGCGGGCCGCCACCAGGAGATCGGGCTCATCCTCGCTGATCACCGCGATACCGTAGGCGCCATCCACTTCGCGGAGCGCCTCGGCGACGGCCTCCTCGAGGCAGCCGCGGTAGCACTCGCCGATGAGGTGCGCGAGCACCTCGGTGTCGGTCTCCGACTTGAACTGATGGCCACGCTGGAGCAGCACGGTCTTGATGGCGCCGGCATTCTCGATGATCCCGTTGTGGATCAGCGCGATCTTGCCCGACTGGTCGGTATGCGGGTGCGCGTTGGTGCTCGTCGGCGGCCCGTGCGTCGCCCACCGGGTGTGCCCGATGCCGACGGTGCCCTTCGGGGTGTGGTCGACGAGCTGCTTCTCCAGGACGCTGAGCTTGCCGGACTGCTTGAGGACAACGAGACCTGCGCCGTTCAGGATGGCGAGGCCGGAGGAGTCATACCCGCGATACTCGAGTCGGCGCAGCCCCTCGATGAGGAGCGGTGCGGCCTGACGAGGTCCAATGTAGCCGACGATCCCGCACATTCAGGGCGCCCTCAGTTCGAAAAGAATTCCCGGCAGATCGCGACCAGACCTTCGGCGTCTGCCTGCGTCGGTGCCTCCGCAATGAACCGGACGATCGGCTCAGTCCCGGACGGACGCACATGCACCCAGCGGTCGGACCACGCAAGCCGCAATCCGTCTCGGGTATCCGCCGCCGCGTCCGGGAAGCGGGCGGTCAGGCGGGCGTAGACTGGCGCTAACTCGTTGCCGCGTTGAGCTTTGGCTTTGACGATCCGGTAGCGCGGCTGTTCGGCCACCAATTCAGAAACCGTGCGACCAGTCGTGGCAAGCAGTTGCAGGATCAGTGCCACACCAACCGGCGCGTCGCGACCAACGTGCAGCGAGGGAAGAATGACGCCTCCGTTGCCCTCGCCGCCGATCAGGGCCCGCTCCGACTGAATCACCCGGGCGACGTTGGCCTCCCCGACCGGGGCCCGGACAAATCTGGCGCCGCCCAGCCGCGCGGCATCCTCGACCACGAGGCTGGTGGAGAGGTTGGCCACGACGACGGGGCCCCTCCCCCCGGCCCCCTCCCCACTTCGTGGGGAGGGGGCCAGGGGGAGGGGCAGCATCGCCCGAACCGCGAGGGCCAGGGTGTAGTCCTCGCCGATCGGCTCGCCCTTCTCGTCCACGAGCGCCAGTCGATCGACGTCCGGATCGACCGCGAACCCGATCACGGCACCGCTCTCCCGGACCAGTCGCGCCAGGTCGCCCAGATTCTCAGGCACCGGCTCCGGAGCCCGGGGAAACCGGCCATCCACCTCGAGGTTGATCGCCCGCACCGTGCAGCCGAGCCGCTCCAGCAACTGCGGCATGGTGGTGCCACCGGCACCCCGCACGCAGTCGAGCGCCACGGTGAATCGCTTCGACCTGATGCGGGGGACATCGATCATCGGCAGGGCGAGCACCTGGGCCAGATGGCGTTCGATGGCGCCATGGTCCTCCCGGACCGTACCGACCCCTTCCCAGCCGGTGCGCGGCGGACCCGCATCCGCGAGCGCGCGGACCTTCGACCCATCGGCTCCGTCGAGAAAGATCCCGTCCGGTCCGACCAGCTTCAGGGCGTTCCACTCGATGGGATTGTGGCTGGCGGTGAGAATCAGGCCGGCACCGGCATGGTGATGCTCGACCGCGAGCTGGACGGTCGGGGTCGGCGCCACACCCACGTCGATCACGTCGACACCGACGGACATGAGACCGGCTGTCGCGGCGCGCGCGAACATGGGACCGCTGGTGCGGGCGTCGCGCCCGAGCACCACCAGCGGTTTGCCGCTGGCCCGCGCCCAGGCGCCGAGCGCAGCGGCGTGGCGAGCCACGAGCTCCGGGGTGAGATCCTTGCCCACGATCCCACGCATTCCGGAGACGCTGACCATCAGAGTGTCGGACATGGGGGCGAAAGCTAGCGGGGCGATGCAGCGTGTGGAATGCGGTCCGCGATCAGCCCAGGAGGAGAGAATCCGGTTCGGGGAACTCGGCCCGGAACGCACCGACCACGTCGGCGTCGAAGTGGGTCCCGATGCAGGCGGCGAGTTCACCGAGGGCGCTGCTGGGACTCAAGGAGGTGCGGTAGGAGCGGTCGGTCGTCATGGCATCGAAGGCGTCGGCGACGGCGACGATCCGCGCCGCCCAGGGGATGCGGTCGCCATCGAGATGGTCCGGAAAGCCGGCACCATCCACCCGCTCGTGATGCGACCGGACGATGGACAGCACGACCGGATTGGCACGGGCCAGCGGCGCGAGGATCCGCTCACCGAGGACGGTGTGCTCGGTGATGTGGGTGAACTCGTCGGCAGTAAGGGGCCCCGGCTTCCGGAGTACCGCTTCGCGGGTGCCGATCTTCCCGATGTCGTGCAGTTCCGCCCCGAGCCTGATGTCTTCCAGCCCCTGGCCCGTGAACCCCATTCGGGTGGCGATCCGCTCGGCATAGTGGCTCACCCGGGTCGAGTGCCCGCGGGTATAGGGATCCTTCGCATCCAGCGCGTGGACGAGTGTCTGGACCCCCTCGAGAAACAGCTCCTTGAGCCGGACCGCCTGCTGGTCCACGAGCCGCTCGAGATTCTCCTGGTAGTAGCGATTCTGGAGCGTGAGGTCCCGCTTCTCCAGCGCGCGCTGCACCCGGGAACGGATCTCGGCGAGGAGCGCGGGCTTGGTGATGTAGTCGAGGGCCCCGGCGAGCAGGCACTCGACCGCGGTCTCCGCCTCGCGGACGCCCGACAGCATCACGACCGCCATATCAGGGAAGGTGCGCCGCACTTCCCGGAGCAGCCCCAGACCATCGAGCCCCGGCATCGAGACGTCAGAGACCAGGAGCGGGAGCTCGCCGGTCTGCTGCAGGACGGCCAATGCCTCGAGGCCGGACGAGGCCTCGATGCATGACAGCCCCATGTTCTCCAGGACATGCGCCATGGCCCGGCGCAGGTCGGGGTCGTCGTCCACGAGCAGACAGACCGCCGGACTGCCCGCTGTCGGCAGGGGGATCTCACGCTGGCTGGGGTCGGAATGCGCGGGGAGGCCCCGGCGCCTGGGGAGCGGGGAGGTAGCCACACCTGAGTTTGGGACCGACACCGCTTTGATGCGGTGACCGGGGTCACCCGGCTCCATGAGGTGACCGCATCGATTCCCACCTGGACCGTGGCGCTACACCATCAGCGGAAGCACCGACGGATCGGGAAACGCCAGCTTGAAGGCCCGAACGACCTCGGGATCGAACTGACTGCCCATGCAGCGATCCAGTTCCACCATGGCCATGGCTGGAGTGCGGGAGGCGCGGTAGGCCCGGTTGGTGGTCATGGCGTCGAAGGAGTCCACGACGCAGACGATGCGCGCCTCGATCGGGATCTGGTCGCCAGGCATCTTGTCCGGGAAGCCACGTCCATCCATCCGCTCGTGATGGCTGCGCACGATGCGAAGCACCGTCGGGTTCTCCCGCGCCAGGGGGGCGAGGATCCGCTCACCCAGCACGGTGTGTTCGGTGATATGCAGGAACTCCTCTTCGGTCAGTGGCCCCGGCTTGTTGAGGATCGCCTCGCGGGTGCCAATCTTCCCGATATCGTGCAGTTCGGCGCCGAGCCGGATTTCTTCCAGCCGCTCGCCGGTGAAGCCGAGGCGGACGGCGGTCTGCACCGCGTAGCGGCTGACCCGGATCGAGTGACCGCTGGTGTACGCGTCCTTGGCTTCCAGCGCCTGGGCCAGCGTCTGTACTCCCTGCAGGAATAGCTCCTTGATGCGATTGGCCTGCACCCGGACCCGGAGTTCGAGATTGCGCTGGTAGAAGCGCTTCTGGAGGATCAGGTCGCGCTTCTCCAGCGCCTTCGCCAGACGGGCCCGGACTTCCTCGATCAGCGCCGGCTTGGCGATGTAGTCGAGCGCGCCCTTGTCGAGGCACTGTACCGCTACCTTCACGTCCGCCACGCCGGAGAGCATGAGGACGCCGGTATCGGGGAAGCGCTTGACCACTTCTTCCAGGAATGCGATCCCGCTGATCCCGGGCATGTTGACGTCGCTGATGATGATCGGGACCTCGCCATCCTGGGCGAGGATCTCCAGCGCCTCATCCCCGCTCGCGGCTTCGACGGGCGTCAGCCCAAGCAGCTGGGTGACCCGGGCGATGGTGCGCCGCACCTGATCATCGTCATCCACGACGAGGCACCGGGGGGCGAGCACCTTGGGCTCCAGCCGCTCCGCGATCTGTTCCAGTAGCATCAGTTCCCCCGTGCCCTGCAGTAGCCAGGGTTGGCTTGTGGCTCCGTGCGCCACCGGGTAGCGTTCACGCCGACCCTAGCCCCCCCCGCATGACCCAGATCCGAGACAGCGACACCTCGCACGGCTTTGCCACTCGAGCGGTCCACGCCGGCCAGGCTCCCGATCCGATGTCGGGAGCGGTCATGACGCCGATCTACCAGACCTCCACCTACGTCCAGGAGGGGCTCGGCCGTCACAAGGGCTACGAGTACGCCCGCACCC
>DAINRP010000208.1:0-5979 GCA_036741755.1 Gemmatimonadales bacterium | reverse complement strand
CAGCGGATCCGGGAGTCGGCGCTGCTCAAGACCCTCGGTGCCACCCGCCGGCAGGTCGTGGGCATCATGGTGACCGAGTACGCCGCGCTGGGGATCCTCGCGTCGGTGGTGGCGATGGCGCTCGCGTCCCTGGGCGGATGGGGGTTGATGAAGTGGGTATTCGAGATTCCGTTCACAGTGCCGTGGGCAGCGTTCGGGCTGCTGGCGCTGCTGACGGTGACGCTCACGGTCATCACCGGCCTGTGGACCAGCTGGTCGCTGTTCCGGCAGTCGGCGCTCGAGGTGCTCAGGGTGGAGTAGGAAGGGGAATCTTTCCGGCGCCCGCCCCCTCCCCCACCAGCCCCTCCCCTCCTTACTCTTCACCCGGCTCCACGAAGTACCCCCCGCCACACACCGAGGACATGCATGCTGGTCGCCCTGACCCTGCTGTTCATCCTGTCCGGCGCCGCCGGTCTCTTCTACGAGTCGGTCTGGTCCCGCTACCTCGGCCTCTTCGTCGGCCACACCGCCTACGCCCAGGTGATCGTCCTGGTGATCTTCCTCGGCGGCATGGCGATCGGGGCCATGATCGTCGGCCGGATCACCGACCGCATCAGGGAACCGCTCTTCGGCTACGCGATGATCGAATTCGCGATCGGGCTGGTGGGGCTGTTCTTCCAGGACATCTACGTCGCCGTCACCAACTGGGCCTACACGACGGTTTTTCCCTCCACCGCCGGCTCCGGCATGCTCACGGTGAGCAAGTGGGGCATCGCGGCACTGCTGATTCTGCCGCAATCGATCCTGCTCGGTGCCACCTTTCCGCTGATGACTGCGGGGGCGCTGCGCCGATTGCGGTCCGCGCCTGGCCATACCCTCGCCGTCCTGTACTTCGCCAACAGCCTCGGCGCCGCCATCGGGGTGCTGATCGCCGGCTTCTACCTGGTCCAGCTCTCGGGGCTTCCGGGAACGATCCTCGCCGCTGCGATCCTCAACTTCATCGTGGCCATCGGCGCGATGGTGGCGATGAAATACACGCCGGATGAATCGCGGGCCACGCCGAGGACGTCCGTGACGGGCCCGGATGCGGGCGCCCCCGCGGGTCGACCCTACACCATCTCGCCGGGCCTGCTGCACCGGCTGCTGCTCTGGACGGCGCTGGGGACCGCCGTGGCCTCCTTCGTCTACGAGATCGCCTGGATCCGCATGCTCTCGCTGGTGCTCTCGAGCGCGACGCACTCCTTCGAGCTCATGCTGTCGGCGTTCATCCTGGGGCTGGCCCTCGGCTCGTTCTGGGTCAGGCGCCGGGCCGACCGCTTCGTCGATCCCCTGCGCACCCTCGGTGTCGTGCAGATCTGCATGGGGATCCTCGCCCTTGCTACGCTTCCGATCTACTTCCACGCCTTTTCCTGGATGGGCACACTCATCCAGACTTTCGCGCGGACCGAGCAGGGGTACGTGGGCTACAACGTGGCCCGCTACGGGATCTGCCTGCTGGTGATGCTGCCGGCCACCTTCTGCGCCGGTATCACACTCCCGCTGATCACCCGTACGCTGGTCCTCGGTGGCGTCGGCGAGAAAGCGATCGGGCAGGTCTACAGCTGGAACACCTTCGGCTCGATCATCGGCGTCGGCCTGAGCGCCCTGGTGCTGCTGCCGCTCCTGGGACTCAAGGCGCTGCTGGTCATCGGCGCCCTGCTCGACATGGCCATCGGCGTCACGATCCTCTTCGTGATCGCGCGGGGCGCACCGCAGGCGCGGCGCTTCGCCCTCGGTGCCGCCGGCGTGTGGGCACTGGTCGCCCTCGTAGCCGGGCTGAGTCCGGCCTTCGACCGCAATCTCCTGGTCTCCGGCGTCTATCGCTTCGGCACGGTACCCCCGAAGGGGAGCCGGGAGATGCTGTACTATCACGACGGTCGCACGGCGACGGTCTCGGCCCAGAAGCTGGTACAGACCGGCGAGGTCACCATCGCCACCAACGGCAAGTCGGACGGCTCGCTGCCGCTCTACTGGCTCGATGGATGTGACAGCACCAAGCCCAGGCACCCCACCCGCGGTGACGCGGCGACCCAGGCCGTGATGGCGGTCATGACCCTGGCCTACAAGCCCGGTGCTGAGGTGGGCGCGGTGATCGGTCAGGGCACCGGGATGTCGACTCATCTGCTGCTCGGCAGCCCGGCGCTCAAGGCGCTCTATACGATCGAGATCGAACCCGAGATGATCCGCGCCTCGCGCGCGTTCTACCCGGCGAACCGCCGCGACTTCGACGACCCCCGCTCGCATTACGTGGTCGACGACGCCAAGAGCTACTTCGCCGCCGCCGGCCGGAAGTACGACTTCATCTTCTCCGAGCCGTCCAACCCGTGGGTAAGCGGCGTTTCCGGGCTCTTCACCGTCGAGTTCTACGACCGGGTGAACCAGTACCTGAAGCCGGGCGGGATCTTCGCCCAGTGGATCCACATCTACGACATCAACGATCAGCTGGTGATGACCGTGCTCGCCGCACTGCACCAGAAGTTCGATCACTACGAAATCCTGATGCCGGGTGCCTCCGACATGCTGGTCATCGCCAGCAACGGCTCCACCGGGATGACCCCAGACTGGAGCGTGCTGCGCTATCCGGACATCGAACGCGACTTCTGCCACCAGATCCCCTTCACTCCCGAGACGATGAACGCGACCTGGCTCGGCAATCGCCGCACGCTCGGTCCGTTCGTCGCACGGTTCCCGCGGCCGAATTCCGATTTCTATCCGCACCTCGACAACGGCGCGGAGCGTACCCGGTACATGGGGCAGCAGGCGTCGGGCTTCTTCGGGCTCTCGTACGAGCGCTTCGATGTGACCGCCCCGTTCATCGGGCGGCGCATCGGCCCCGCGAACTTCACGCTCGCCCCGGCGCCGGACCTCCCCAGACTCTACAACCTCGCGCTGGGCGCCGCGCTGCGCGATCCGGCCGCGTACCTGACGAGCGACACCATCCCTGACGATGACCGGCGGAGCGCCGCGCTCTACCGCAATCGGACCTGGCGCACGGAACTCGCAGCGGGTTCGGCTCCGGGAGACTGGCGGGTATGGACTCAGCGAATGGCGGACATCGAGCATGATCGCTACGGCGGCACCAGCGGCTACGTCGACGAGACCTTCTACGCCGACATCGGCCGCTACCTCGACCGGACCAGGGCTCCGGCTTCGGTGCGGGCGGTCGTGGATTTCCGGCACGCGATCAGCGGCTGGGACTTCCCCGGTGCGGTGCGCGCCGCGGAACCGCTCATCGCGGCGGCGCTCGACCGGAAGAGCTGGCTGCCGCCCGATGAACTGCGGGACGGCGCCATCGTCGCCCGGCTCATGACCCGGGACATCGAAGGCGCCCGACGGGTCTTCGAGGCGCTCGCCCCCCTCTCCCGGCGGCCCAACGGGGATTTCCGTACCGCGCTGCTCTCCTCCTATATCCAGACGGCGCAGGAACAGTCGCGATAGCATCCGGCCGGCCGTCCTCTGACGGCCGACGCCGGACCGCTGTACTTTACCTGCAACTTCACCCGGCTCTTCAATGCTCCCGATCGATCTTGCTGGAAAGCGCGCCTTCGTCGCCGGCGTCGCCGATGACGGCGGCTTCGGTTTCGCCATCGCCAAGTCCCTCGCCGAGGCGGGTGCCAGCGTCTGCGTCGGTACCTGGCCGCCGGCGATGAACATCTTCCTCAATCTCCTCGAGCGGGGGAAGATGGACGAGTCGCTGACCCTGCCCGACGGGAGCAGGATGGGCTTCGAAAGGATCTATCCGCTCGATGCCGCCTTCGACACGATGGCCGACGTGCCCGCCGAGGTCCTGGAAAACAAGCGGTACAAGGAGCGGGGAGACTTCAGCATCGCGGGGGTTCTGAACGCATTCATCAGCGACTTCGGCCCGCAGCCGCTCGACATCGTGGTGCACAGCCTGGCCAACGGCCCCGAGGTGAAGAAACCACTCCTCGAGACCAGCCGCGCCGGGTACCTGGCAGCCGTGAGCGTAAGCGCCTACAGCCTGACGTCGATGGTGCGTTCCTTCAGTCCGATCATGAGGCCCGGCGGCTCCTTCCTTTCCCTGACGTTCATGGCGGGGGAGCGGGTGGTACCGGGGTACGGCGGCGGCATGTCGAGCGCCAAGGCAGCGCTCGAGGCCGACACACGCACCTTGGCCTACGAGGCGGGCCGCCGCTACGGCGTGCGCGTGAACACCATTTCCGCGGGGCCCTGGGCCTCGCGAGCTGCCAGCGCGATCGGCTTCATCGACACCATGGTCCGTTACTCGCGGCTCAACTCGCCGATCCCACGCGATCTCGACGCGCGTGACGTGGGCGCCACCGCTGCATTCCTCGCGAGCCCGCTCGCGACCGCGATCACCGGTGCCACCGTCTATGTAGACAACGGCTACCACGCGATGGGGATGGCAGTCGATCCCACGGCGCTGGGCAGCCCTTCGGCACCTTGAGCAGGCAGCCGCCTGACTGGGCGGCACTCGATGATCGCCTGCCACTGGCCGAGCCTCCTGCTGTTCCTCGGGGCCCTGCACAGCGCAGTGGTTGCGGTCCTGCGGCCACGCGATCCACGGTCAGGCCCCGTCAGAATGCCGCCGCCAGCGCCCAGCCCGGGTCTCAACTTCTGCCAGTGTAGCGAGCTGAGCCGATTCTGCGACGCACTGGCAGGCCACGAGCGCTCTGTTGGTCGCGCTCCCGGCTGACTCGGCCCTCCACTTCGGTGCTGTTCATGATTCCTGCGCTAAGACTCTCCCTCATCGTCCTGCTGCCGCTCTTCCCGAAACCGGTCGCTGCATCCCAAGCCGCACCACAGGACTCGACACCGCGTATCGCCGGGACTGACCTTCAGGCCGATGTGGCAATCCTCCGCCAGGCGTATGCGGCGCTGCATCCCGGGCTCTACCGGTACAATTCCTCTGCAGCGATCGCCAGGCGGTTCGATTCGCTGTCGACGGCAGTCTCTGCGGGGCTGACGCTGCGGGAGACCTATCTGGAACTCTCCCGCTTTCTTGCGACGATTCGCTGCGGCCACACCTACCCCAATTTCTGGAACCAGACCGATGCCGTTGCCGAGGCGCTGTACCGGCACACCGGACGGGTTCCTTTTCTCTTCCGATGGATCGACCGCCGGCTGATCGTCACCCGCGATCTCTCGGACGACGGAGATTTTCCGGTTGGCACCGAGATCCTGACCATCAACGGCACTCCCGCCGCCGAGATACTCCGGCGCCTCATCACCGTGGCCCGCGCCGATGGCGCCAATGATGCAAAACGGATCTCCTACCTCGAGGTCATCGGGGAGGGGCGCTACGAGGCGTTCGACGTCTATTTCCCGCTCTTCTTCCCGACGAAGGCGCCCAGCTGGACCTGGCGCGTCAGAGAGCCCCGGCGTCAACGGGATCGCAGCTTCCGACTCGCTCCCCTTACGCCCGAGCTCCGTCAGAGCCGGGCCGGGCAGGATGGCGGACAGCCCCGTGACTCGCTCGCTCCTGCGTGGCAGTTCCGCTTTCTCGATGCGGGCACCGGCTACCTCCGCATGAAGACGTGGGCCCTCTATGACAGCAAGTGGAATTGGGCCGGCTTTCTCGACAGCGTAGTGACCAGCCTCACCACGAGCGGCGCCACGGCTCTGATCGTCGACCTCCGCGGCAATGAAGGTGGACTCGACGCCGGCAATCCGATCCTGGCACATCTGACGGATCGCGAGCTGGCGCTGACCCGGTACGAGAGGAAGGTCCGGTATCAGAGGATTCCGGACTCGTTGCGCCCCTACCTCGATACCTGGGATCGTTCATTCGACGACTGGGGCGTGGCCGCGACCGGCCCCGACGTGGCCGGCTTCTATCGCCTCACCCGCTACGACGATGCGGCTGCCGGCGACCTGATTCAGCCGCTGTCCCCGCGGTTCACGGGTCGGGTCGTCGCACTCATCGGCGCAGCAAATAGTTCGGCCACCTTCCAGTTCGCGCAGATCGTGCCAGCGGAG
>DAINRP010000207.1:0-5997 GCA_036741755.1 Gemmatimonadales bacterium | reverse complement strand
GCCAGCTGGCCAGCGACCACCAGATGCTCACGATGGAGACCCTCAAGCGGGTCGCGATCCGCCACGGGCTGGTCGCCCTGCTGCACGAGAAGCCGTTCGCCGGCGTCAATGGCTCGGGCAAGCACAACAACTGGTCGATGTCCACCGATGCGGGCCACAACCTGCTCGATCCGCAGGACGAGACCCACACCAACATGCAGTTCCTGGTCTTCCTCTGCGCCGTCATCCGCGCGGTGGATATCCATGCCGACCTGCTGCGCGCCTCCATCGCCGCCGCGGGCAACGACCACCGGCTCGGCGCCAACGAGGCCCCGCCGGCGATCATCTCGATCTTCCTCGGCGACATGCTGCAGGACATTCTCGACCAGGTGGAAAAGGGCCAGCTCAAGCGCACCCTCAAGGGCGGCACCATCGACCTCGGGGCGCGTACTCTGCCGATGCTGCCGCGGCACAGCGGCGACCGCAACCGGACCTCGCCGTTCGCCTTCACCGGCAACAAGTTCGAGTTCCGCGCCGTCGGCTCCAGCCAGTCGATTGCCTGGCCGAACACGGTGCTGAACACCATCGCGGCCGAGTCGCTCGACTACGTCGCCACCGAGCTGGAGCGGGTGGTCGGCAAGAACCCGAGCCCGGCCAAGGTGCAGGCGAGCGCCATGGCGCTGCTCAAGAAGATCGTGAAGCAGCACAAGCGAGTGATCTTCGGCGGCGACGGCTATTCCTCCGAGTGGCACCAGGAGGCGGAAAAGCGCGGGCTGCCGCACCTGCGGGACACCGTGGAGGCGCTGGGCGCCCTCAAGGCCCGGAAGAACGTGGACCTGTTCAGGAAGTACAGCGTGCTGAACAAGTCCGAGTTCGATTCGCGGACCGCGATCTCGTACGAGAAGTACGTCAAGCAGCTCACCATCGAAGCCGAGACGATGATCACCATCGGCCGCACCCAGATCCTGCCCGCGGCGCTGCAGAATCAGTCGCGGATTGCCGGGGCCGTGGCCACCACCGAGGCCGCGGGCGTCAAGTGCAACGACACCCTCGCCGCGCTGGGCGAGTTCGTGAATCTCGTCTCCCGGTTCCGTGAGGCGCTCGGCACTCTCGAGAAGGTCGTCGCCCACCACGACGACGATCCGGTGAAGCACGCCACCTGGATCCGGGACAAGGTGAGGCCGGCCATGGCGGAGCTCAGGACTTACGCGGATGCGATCGAGACCCAGGTCGCGGCCGATCTCTGGCCGCTGCCGACCTATCGCGACCTGCTGTTCCTGAAGTGAGCTGAGCGGGATCGACGGGCGGGCGACACGCTCGCCCTCAGGGAAGAACGGGCGACCCGACGGGTCGCCCGTTCTGCTATCTGGGTGGCTGGAGCGCCGCGCGTCCGAAGGCGCTCGGCGGCAGGGTCGGCAACTGGGATGAGTCCGCGCCCATGGAGAGGTCGGCCAGCGCGTCGCGCACGGTCTTGAGCAGGTCCCGGGTCGCGAAGGGCTTTGCCAGGAAGCCGACGTCGGGGCCAAGCGCCGCCCGGTCGGTCAGCGCCTGATCCGCGTAGCCGGACATGTAGACCACCCTGATCCCGGGATGGCTGAGCCGGATGTGCGCGACCAGCTCCCGCCCGGAGACCTGCGGCATGATCACGTCGGTCAGCACCAGGTGGAGCGCGCCGGGATGCCGGGCCATGGCCTCCAGCGCCGCGTGGCCGTTCTCGGCGGCGAGCACCTCGTACCCGTGGCGGAGCAGCACCTTGCGCACCAGCTCCCGGACATTGCGTTCGTCCTCCACGAGGAGAATCGTGCCGGTCCCGGTCGCCGCGATGGGCACGTTCCGGGTCGGGATGAGCGGCGTCGGCTCCTCCACGCCCACCCGGGGCAGGTAGACCCGGAAGACGCTCCCCTGACCCGGCTCGCTGTACACCGCTACGTAGCCGCCGCTCTGCTTCACGATCCCGTACACCGTCGAGAGTCCGAGTCCCGTCCCCTTGCCCAGCTCCTTGGTCGTGAAGAACGGCTCGAAGATCCGGCGCTGAGTCTCGCGGTCCATCCCGGCACCGGTGTCGCTCACGGCGAGCATCACATACGAGCCGGGCCGGGCGCCCTCGTGCAGGCGGGCGAATTCGTGATCCAGGTCCGCGTTCCCGATGTCCACCGAGATGGTGCCGTGGCCATTGATCGCATCACGGGCATTGACCACCAGGTTCAGCAGGATCTGCTCCACCTGCACTGGGTCGGCGAGCGCGAGGCCGACTCCGGAACGGGCGCGCACCAGCAGCGCGATGTTCTCGCCGATGAGGCGGCGCAGCATCCCGGCCATGTCGGCGACGACGGTGTTCAGGTCGATCGGCCTCGGCTGCATCATCTGCCGCCGGCTAAAGGCCAGCAATTGTCGGGTGAGCCGCGAGGCCTGTTCGCTCGCCTTGTGGACCTCTTCGAGATCCGCGCGGTGGGGATCCTCCGCCGGCAGGTCCTCGATGACCAGCGCGGTATAGTTGCCGATGACGGTGAGCAGATTGTTGAAATCATGCGCGACGCCGCCGGCGAGCCGTCCCACCGCGTCCATCTTCTGTGCCTGGAAGAGCTGCTCCTGACTCTTGCGGAGCGCCTCTTCGGCCACCTTGAGGTCGGCGATATGCCGCAGCGTGTGATAGACGCCGGCGACGCCCAGGAACTCCAGCAGGCTTCTGAGCAGGTTGGCCGCGAGGTGCGGAATCACGTCTGGCATTGGGGCCGCAACGGCCCCCGGGGCAGAGGTGGCGTGGGTGATCGCCCCGAGGAGGGTCAGATGCGTAGCCGCGAAGACCAGCGCGGCGAGCAGGTGAAGCAGCGCGGCCCCCGCCGTCTGGAACCGCGGCAGGCGCAAGCGGCCGCCCGCACGGCCCAGCCAGGGGAGCAGCGTCAGCCAGAGCGCCCACCGCGCCGCTTCTTCGGCGTAGAGCCGGGGGAGCGAGAGCTGGGCATGCAGGGCGCTCGCCGCGAGGAATCGCTCCAGACTGAAGAGCGCCGCGAGGACAAGGACCGTCGCTCCCAGGAGCGCGATCCGGCGCTCCCGGTGGCTGGCGTGAAAAGGCTGAGGGGCCATGTCTGTACTGTCGGCTCACGGCCTGACCCGCTTGAGTGCCGCAGGCCGGTTCTCGTCTGATGAGCATCCCAACGGCCCCCATTCAGGGTTCCTTCACGCCGGCCCGGCCACCTTTCGGCATCCTGTGGAGGAGTGTTCCCATGCGCCACGCCCGTCTCTGGTCATTGCTGCTTCCCTTCGTGGCCGCCTGCGGCGGCTCGCCCGCGCAACCGATACCCATCCAGGGGAGCCCCGCGGAAATTGCCGCGCTCGTCGGCGAGTGGGACGGAACCTACGAATCCGACGACGGCGCGCGGCGCGGCTCCATCGACTTTCACCTGCAGGCACCGCACGACACCGCCTACGGCGAGCTGGTCATGGTGCCCCAGGGCTGGGGCCGGCCGCTGCAGTCGCATGATGGTCGGCTGGATCAGATGCCCGATCCGGGCATCCCCCGGGCGCTGGAAATCCGGTTCGTGCGGGTAGATCGCGGCGAGGTGTCGGGGGAGGTGCAGCGGTACTACGATCCGGCGTGCGAATGCGGCAAGATTACGACCTTCCGTGGCCGGCTGAAGGGCAACACGCTGCGAGGGAGGTATCGCTCCTACCGCGAGCAGGGCGGCCCCCCCGACACCGGGGATTGGCGGGTGGACCGCAAGCCGGCGACGCCCTGAGGCGAGTCAGCCCGCTGGCTCCTCCCACTCTTCCACCCCGGTGCCATCCCGTGCCCGCTGGATACGGTGTGTGCGGGCCTGGAACTGGGCCAGCGCGAAGTCGGTGAATTCGCTGATCTCGAGCCCGAACGACATGACGGGATAGGCGTCGAAGATCTCGTTCACGACGCCGAGCGCCGGCTCGATCAGCATCCCCATCCGCGATTCGATCGCCTGCCACACTGGCTCGCCGTGCTCGGCGACGAGCCGGGAGAGCAGGTAGACCCCGTAGGCGAGGTGGCGGGACTCGTCGCGCTTGAGCAGCATCACCGCCTGCTGCATCCCGGGCATGATCCCGTGGCGCGCGAGGATCGCGTGATAGGCGTGATAGCCCGTCTCCGCCAGCACTCCCTCGACAATCAGATTGTAGGTGACCGACGCCTCCGCCTGCGCGATCGGCGAACGGTCGTGCCGCAGTCGGCCGAGGGCCGTAGGCAGCGCGTCGCCGAAGATGGCCTGATAGCTCGGCGTGTGATACCGGGAGAGATCGGAATGCTCTTCCGCGACTTCATCGAGGAAGCGGCGGAAGGTCTCCACGTGCTTGGCCTCCTCCCAGAGGAAGGCCGTGAGGTAGATCTCGTCCTCGAGCCGCCCCTCCGCCGCCATCGTCATCATGAGCGGGAGCAGCTCGATCGTGACCGACTCCTCGCCCGCCTGGAAGAGACTGGAGAGGCGAAGCAGCGTGTCCTGCTGCTGCGCATCGAGGCGGAGCCAGTCGCGGCGGTCCTGGGTGAAGTCGATGTCGCGCGGGTCCCAGATGCCGAGCTTCTTGGACTTGTGCCAGAGCCGCATCGGCGGCAGCCCGTGATCGAGCCCACGGGGACTGGTGGTCGCGAACTGCCGCATGCTTACTCCATGCCGGGGAAGACGGCTTCGATCATGGATGCCGCCGTGACCAGCTCCTTCGCCGCGGCGGTATAGGGGACCAGTTCGGCAAGCGAGCCCTTGGCCAGTCTGAGCTTCCCGGTCATGATCGCGAGCAGCGGCGCAGTCCGGCCGGTCAGCACGAGGTGCCAGGATGACACCGTGCCCGCGAGCACGTAGCGCGCGGTGGCGTCGTCGTCGAGCGTCGCGGCGCGCGCCGAGCGACAGTCGCCGTGCCAGAGATCGAGGAAGACCCTGCGCTCCTCGCCGGGAACCTTGTCCGGCGTCATCAGGAGGATGAGGGCGCCCTCCCAGGTCGCGGCGGCGGCGCGATAGCCGCTGCTTCGATTGATCACTTCCGCACAGGCGGAAGCCCAGGCGTCGGAGAAGACGGGAAGAGGCATCTGGTAATTGGAAAAGGAGGAGTGAATACCCACGCGGAAGGGTAGCCACTCCCCAGCGGCTCCGGAACTCCTCGGCGGCGAGGCGCTCAGGTCACTGACACTGCGAGTATTCGGTCCCGTCCGCGTTGATGATCGGGTAGCCGCTCGAGTTCCGGGTGATCTGCATGGCGACCGGCTGCATCCCCTGACCCAGATCGACGTAGAGCTGTCCGCCCTGCACCTGCCAGCGCGCCTGCTGGCCGCCCTGACTCTGGCTGTAGTAGCTCCCCGACGCGCCTCCGCCCAGATCAACGTTCCCTCCGCCGTTCTGGTTGACGGTGCCCCCCTCGCGGTTGGTCCCGATCATCAGGATCCCATTCGCAAGGAAGACATTCCGGCTGGTGCTGGAGCTTCCCGTCCGCTGATTGTACGAGAAGCTGCACCACGCCGAGCTGAGCAGGAAATTCCGGAGCTGCTGATCCTGCGGGCTCCCCGCCGCCTGCGGGGCCGGCGCGGCAGTGGGTGCACGCGGTGCCGTCTGCGGAGTCCGCGGGGTGGCCGGTGTGGGGGGGGACCGGGGCGTCGGTGCCGGCGGGGGTGCGGGGGCACCGCGCGTTGCCGGCGCGGGAGCCGGTGCGGCCATCGCGGTGCCGGAGCGGGTGAAGGTGATCTCTCGTGCTTTCTCCAGGTCCGGCTGTCCGTTGGCGCCGACATCCGCGACCACGAGGTGCAGTTCGGTACCCTCGAGACTCGCCTCGAACCATGCGGTATTGCCGCCGCCGGTCAGCTTGCCGACCAGTTCTGGGCCCTGCAGCTGGCCGTCGAGCTGGAAACTCGCGCCATTGCCGCTCATGGTGCCGGCGGCCTTGCCGCTGGCGTCCTGCCTGAGCGTCAGTGTGATCGTCCCGCCATTGGGGGCCTGCAGCAGGTAGGTGCCGCTGTAGCTCTGGGCCGACATGGGTACCACGACCAGCAGGGTCAGCAGCAGGGTGCTG
>DAINRP010000206.1:2565-6017 GCA_036741755.1 Gemmatimonadales bacterium | reverse complement strand
CGGTCCCGGTGGGTCACCTTCTGCATCATCCGCTGGAAGGCCTCCGGCAGATCGATCCCCTCCCGGTTCGCCATGCAGATCAGCACGAAGAGGATGTCGGCCATCTCCATGGCCATGTCCCCGTCGGCCTCGTCCTTCTTCTTGGTCTTCTGGCCGAAGCGGTGGTTGACCTCCCGGGCCAGCTCGCCGACCTCCTCGGTCAGCCGCGCCATATTGGTCAACGGGTGGAAGTAGCCCTCTTCGAACTGGCTGATCCAGGCATCGACCCGCCGCTGGCATTCGGCGAGTGAGAGTTCAGGCTCCGGCATTGACCAGTTCCTCCTCGGTGCCGCGTTCGCCGATCTGCTGGCGCCACATGGCGTAGTACAGTCCCTTCTCCTCCAGCAGGTCGCCGTGCTGGCCACTCTCCACGATCCGGCCCCGCTCGAGCACGAAGATGCGGTCGGCGTGCATCACGGTCGAGAGCCGGTGCGCGATCAGCACCGTGATCTGCGGCCGGGCGCGGGAGACCTCCCGGATGGTGGTGTTGATCTCCTCTTCGGTGAGCGAATCGAGGCTCGAGGTGGCCTCGTCAAACACCATGACGGCCGGATGGCGCAGCAGCGCCCGCGCGATCGATAGCCGCTGCTTCTCACCCCCGGAGATCTTCATGCCGCCCTCGCCGATCGTGGTGTCGAGGCCGCGGTCGGCCCGCGCGAGGAGCGAGTCGCAGGCCGCCTGCTCCAGCACCGCGATGCACTCGCCGTCGGTCGCACGCGGATTGACGAAGAGGAGATTCTCGCGAATCGTGCCGGAGAAGAGCTGGGTATCCTGGGTCACGAAGCCGATCTGCTCCCGCAGCAGCTCGAAGTCGATCTGGGCGCCCGGGTGGCCGTTGTAGAGGATCCGTCCCTCGATCGGCTGGTAGAGCCCCACCAGCAGCTTCACCAGCGTGGTCTTGCCCGACCCGGAGGGCCCGACGAACGCCACGGTCTCGCCTCGCCGCACCGCGAACGAGATGCCGGTGAGGGCGTTCCGCGACGCCGACTGGTGGCGGAAGCCGACGCGATCGAACTCGAGCGTGTCGATGCCGCCGAGTGGCGCGGGCGAGGTGGGACGGGCCTCGCGAGGGATCGTCAGGATCTTGCCGAAGTTGTCCAGCGAGACTTCGGTCTCGCGGTAGATGTTGATGATGTTGCCGAGTTCCTGCAGCGGCCCGAAGATGAAGAACGAGTAGATGAACAGCGAGAAGAACTGGCCGACGGTGATCTGCTGGGCATAGATGAGGTACATCATCACGAACAGGATCGTGGTGCGGAGGAAGTTCACCACCGTCCCCTGGATGAAGCTCAGGCTCCGGATGTACTTCACCTTCTTGAGTTCCAGCTTGAGGATTTTCGCCGTCGTGCCGTTGAGCCGTGCGATCTCCTGTTGTGACAGTCCGAGACTCTTCACCAGTTCGATGTTGCGCAGCGATTCCGTGGTGGCGCCCGCCAGCGCCGTGGTCTCGGCGACGATGGTCTTCTGGACCGTCTTGACCTTGCGGCCCAGCGTGGAGCTCACCCAGCCGATGATGGGGATGGTGGCGAAGTAGATCGGCGCGATGATCCAGTGGACGCTGACGGCGTAGATCGTCACGAAGACGATGCCCACGAGCGTGGTGAACAGAATGTTGATCGAGGCGGCGATCAGCTTCTCGACGTCCGACCGGACCTTCTGCAGCACGCCGAGTGTCTGCCCGCTCCGCTGGTCCTCGAAGACGGCGTAGGGCAGTTCCAGCGAGTGGGCCAGGCCGTCGGAGTACATCCGCGCGCCCACCTGCTGGGTGATCAGGTTGATGAAGTAGTCCTGGAAGTTCTTCGCGACCCGCGACACGAAGGCCGCTCCCACCATCAGCAGCAGCAGCAGCCCGACCCCACGGGCAAACTGCATGGCCGTGTAGTTCGCCGGACGGAGGGCGAAATTGTCGATGACCCGGCGCACGATCAGCGGATCGATCAGCGAGAAGATCTGGTTGATCGCCGCCAGCACGAGCGCGAGCGCCACCAGCTGCCAGTAGTGGCGCAGGTAGGAAATCAGCAGTTTCATCGGAGCGCTGCGATCAGGGCCCTCATGAAGGCCGGGAGGTCGGCTGGGGTGCGTGAGGAGATCAGGTTGCCATCGACCACGACCGGACTGTCTTCCCAGTGCATCCCCGCGTTGACGAGGTCGTCGCGGATGGCGCCGACGCTGGTGCCGCGCCGCCCCCGCACGATGCCGGCGGAGATCGGCACCCACCCGGCGTGACAGATGAAAGCGACCGGCTTCCCCGCCTCGAAGATTTCCTTCGTGAGCGAGAGCACCTTGGCATAGCGGCGCAGCGTGTCCGGCGCATAGCCGCCGGGGATCACCAGCCCGTCGAAGTTCTTCGCATGCAACTCATCCACATGGGCGTCGACGGTGACGGGGTAGGAGCCGCGCTTGCCGTGGTAGACCTTCTCGCCCACGCCGCCGACCAGCGTCGTGGCGCCCTCCTCCTCGAGCCGGATCTTGGGATACCAGAGCTCGAGCTCTTCGTAGAAGTTCGCCGCGAAGAAGAGGATCCGCTTGCCGGAGAGGGTCATGGGTTCAGGTGCCGTCGCAGTCTTGGTGATGACGAATGAGGGGTGAGGCACGGCGCCATCAGGATTCCTTGCGCCGCTCCTGGAACCACCGGGTGATCCGCACCAGCAGCCAGCGGGGTGTCGTGCGGATGCTGAAGATGAGCAGCTTGTTAGCGAAGCCGGGAATCACCACGGAGGCCCCGCGCATCATCCCGCGGTAGCCCGCGACCGCGACCGGCTCGACCGCCATGACGTTCGGTCCGTTGAACAGATTCGAGTCGCCGACCCCCGCCTCCACCGCGAACCCGGTGCGCGTGGGACCGGGACAGAGCACGGTGACGGTGATACCGGTACCCCGGAACTCCTCGCCGATCGCCTGCGAGAAGGAGATGACGAAGGCCTTGGTGGCGTAATAGACCGCCATGAGCGGACCGGGGGCAAAGCCCGCGGTCGACCCGACATTCAGGATCCGGCCCTTTCGCTGGGTGACCATTCTCGGCAGCACCAGCCGGGTGAGTTCGGTGAGCGCCGTGACGTTCAGCTGGATCATTGCCAGCTGCCGCTCGAGACTGGCGCGACCGAACAGTCCCCAGTCGCCGAACCCGGCATTGTTCACCAGCACGTCGACCCCCATCCCGCGCGCGGCGACCTCGTCCATGATCGTCCGGGGAGCGGCGGGGTCGGTGAGGTCGGCGACGATGATCTCGGTACGCACGCCGTACATCCCCGCGAGATACTTGCCCAGTTCCTCGAGCTTCGGTCCGTTGCGGGCGACGAGGATCAGGTCGTGCCCGCCCTTGGCGCAGAGCCGCGCGAGCTCGAGCCCGATCCCGCCGGAGGCCCCTGTGATCAACGCCGTCGGGCGTGTCGCTGTCGTCATGAGTTCCGAGT
>DAINRP010000206.1:0-2465 GCA_036741755.1 Gemmatimonadales bacterium | reverse complement strand
CCGACGCTCAGCGTGTTGGTGATCATCACGGGGCCCCAGAGAAATCCCGATTCCTCCAGCCAGGTCGTTCCGGTCATCTCCCCGTTGCCGTTCAGCGTCCACCAGGCCGCCATCACCGGGTCGCTCGACTTGCCGCGGGGCAGGATGGCGGTGACGCCGGTGCGGACCGGTCCTCGCCCAACCACCAGCCGGCCTTCGCCGCTGATCAGGGTGACCTGCCCCACCTCCACCCCGGTCACGTCGGTGATGGCGTCGAGCGGCCCTGGCGTCCCGAGGAAGGGAATGCCCAGGTCCCGCGCGCGCGGCTTCTGTTGCGCGGTGGCCGACGTGGTGACGAGGGCCAGAACCAGCAGGGTAACAGCATGGCGCATGGTGGCAGTGGGGATGAGGTTGCTGTAAGCTATATGCCGACGCGCTCCGCGATACCCTCCCGCCGCAGAGCCGACCACCCAGAGACCGGCACCCATGCGCTCCCGCGATCGTATCCTCGAGAACCTCGAAGCCGCCTACCGCGAGCAGTACGATCGCGCCAAGGCCACGCAGCAGCTCCACCGCATGGAGGAACTCGATGCCGGATACCAGCGCGATCAGCTGATGCTCGAGGTCCTGCTGGATATCCGTGCGCTCCTCGCCGGCCCGGCAGCGCTTCCTCCCTCCACTCCCCGTTGAGACCGATGCGCCGATTCCCACTCAGTCTGCTGCTGCTCGCCGCCTGCGGTCGGCCACCCGCCGCTGATCTCGTCGCCTATGGGAAGGTCTGGACCGGGGACACGACTCGTCCCTTCGCGGCCGCGGTCGCCACCCGCGGGGATACGGTCCTTGCGGTCGGTGACAGCGCCACCATCGCGGCGTACGTCGGGGAGAAGACCCGGGTGCTTGCCAACGGCAGCGGCCTGATCACCCCGGGCTTCATGGATGATCACGTGCATTTCCTCGACGGCGGCTTCCAGCTCTCGAGCGTGGATCTGCGCAGCTCCGATTCGCCCGCGGAATTCATCCGCCGGCTGCAGGCCTTCGCCGCGGAACGGCGGCCGGGTGAGTGGATCCTCGGCGGCGACTGGGACCACGAACGCTGGCCGGGGTCACCGTTGCCTCGGCACGAGTGGATCGATTCGGTGACCCCCAACAATCCGGTGTTCGTGTCGCGGCTCGACGGCCACATGGCGCTGGCGAACCGTCTGGCCATGCAGGCCGCGGGAATCACGAAGGCGACGAAGGATATCGAGGGCGGCACCATTGTCCGCGATCCGAAGACGGGGGAGCCCACCGGGGTATTCAAGGATGAGGCGATGGGTCCGGTGTATGGAGTCATGCCCGAGCCCAGCGAGGCGCAGGTCGATGCGGCGCTCGCCCGCGCGATGCAGTTCGCCGCGACCAAGGGGGTGACAGCGGTAGGCTCGGTGAGCGCACAGTGGTCGCAGGTGGCGGGGCTGCTGCGGGCCCGCAAGAACGGCACACTCTCGCTCCGCTTCTCGCTCTACCCCGCGCTCGCCGGCTGGCACCGCGTGGCGGACAGCCTCGTCGCCAATGGGCCAGGTGATGACTGGATTCGGCTGGCAGGGGTGAAGGGGTTCGTCGACGGTTCGCTCGGTTCGACGACGGCGCTGTTCTTCGAGCCCTACGCGGACGATCCCAGGACCTCGGGATTGCTCACCACGCCGGAAGATTCGCTCCGCAGTCAGATCGGCCGCGCAGACTCCGCCGGCCTGCAGGTGGCGGTGCATGCCATCGGTGAGAAAGCCAACGCGCTGGTGCTCGACATCTACGACAGCGTCGCGAAGGCCCATGGCGCCCGCGACCGGCGCTTCCGGATCGAGCACGCCCAGCACCTGCGGCCCCAGGAGGTGGAGCGCATGGCGACACAGGGCGTGATCGCCTCCATGCAGCCCTATCACCTCAGCGATGACGGCCGCTGGGCCGGCAAGCGACTGGGCTCACGGGTCGGCGACAGCTACGTCTTCCGTTCACTGCTCGACCACAAGGCTCACCTCGCCTTCGGCTCCGACTGGACGGTGGCGTCGATCGATCCGTTGCTCGGCATCTGGGCTGCGGTGACCCGTCGCACCCTCGACGGCAAGAATCCCGGCGGCTGGATCCCGGAGCAGAAGATCTCACTCGATGAAGCGCTGCATGCCTATACCACCAGCAACGCGTACGGCGTCTTCGCCGAAGCGACGCGCGGCCTGCTCAAGCCGGGCTACCGCGCCGACCTGGTGCTCCTGGATCAGGACCTCTTCAGCATCCCCCCCGAGGCGATCGAAACGGCCCACATCCGCACCACCGTGACCGGGGGCAAGGTGGTGTACCAGTCGACGGAGTAGACGTCGCGCCTTCTTGCCGGAAGGTTAGGCGACCTGTATCGTAGGCCTTCGCCACGTCCTCTGGAGCGGAGCCCATGGCTATGTCGGTCTGCGGCATGCGGAAGCCCCGGAATTTCCTGACCCGCGCGACTGGGTCGGCCCGGC
>DAINRP010000205.1:0-6025 GCA_036741755.1 Gemmatimonadales bacterium | reverse complement strand
GCCACGCGGCAGGGGGAGTGAAAGCCTTCGACCCTTAGCTTCCGAGCCTTAGCTGGGGCGAGCCGGAGCGCGTCGCGCTCCAGGCGGCTGGAGTCACCCGATACGAGATGGAATGACGTTCGTAGGCGCTAGGAGCCAGCGACCACCGGAACCGTCCGGAGATCCTCATCTATGTACACTTCACATCCCTGATCGTATGAAGACTCACAAGGAAAAGCGCGCGCTGATCACTGGCATTACCGGACAGGACGGGTCGTACCTGGCCGAGCTGCTGCTCGCGAAAGACTACGAGGTGCACGGCGTAATTCGCCGCGCCTCGACGTTCAACACCGAGCGGATCGACCACCTCTACGCCGATCCGCACGAGTCCCCGGCGCTCAAGCTGCACTACGGCGACTTGAGCGAGGGGCGCGTCATCCGACAGATCCTCGAGCGCTACGAGCCGCAGGAGATCTACAACCTCGGTGCGCAGTCGCACGTCCGCGTCTCCTTCGACCAGCCCGAGTACACGGCGGATGTGGTGGGACTCGGCACGCTGCGCGTGCTGGAGGCGGTGCGCGAGTACAGCACGCGGTCGAGCACGCGTGTGAAGCTCTACCAGGCCGGCTCCTCGGAGATGTACGGCGACGCGCCGCCACCGCAGGACGAGGAGACGCCCTTCCATCCGCGCAGCCCGTACGCCGTGAGCAAGGTCGCCGCCCACTGGTTCGCTCGGAACTATCGCGAGGCCTATGGGTTGTTCGCCACCAATGGCATTCTCTTCAATCACGAGTCGCCGCGCCGCGGCGAGACGTTCGTCACTCGCAAGATCACGCGTGCCATCGGGCGCATCGAAGAAGGACTTCAGCAGAAGCTCTACCTTGGCAACCTGGACGCGTGCCGCGACTGGGGCTTCGCCGGCGACTACGTCGAGGCGATGTGGCTGATGTTGCAGCAGGATGAGCCCGACGACTACGTGGTAGCGACGGGTGAGTCGCGCTCGGTACGCCAGTTCCTCGAGGAGGCGTTCGGCTACGCCGGGCTCGACTGGCGGGAATACGTCGAGATCGACCCGCGCTATTTCCGGCCGAGCGAGGTCGACCACCTGCGGGGCGACGCGTCGAAGGCGCACGCCAAGCTCGCGTGGACGCCGAAGGTTTCGTTCACGGAGTTGGTGCGGATGATGGTAGATCAGGACCGCGATCTGGCGCAGCGCGAGCGAACGCTTTCCGACTCGGGGTACCGCGTCGCGAAGCGCGGCGTGATGGCGCCATGAGACCGCGCGATCGCCAAGAGGTCGACCTCCTCGACGCGGCGTATCGCGCCGCCGCGGCACCGCCACCGAAGTCTTAGGCTCCGGCCGGCGCTCGCGAGCCTTGGTTCGCCTGCTGCGCGCGGACTTGTGCTTCCACCCAAGGATACGTGCGCGCGACGCCATCACGCAGCGAGAAGCGGGCGCGCCACCCGGTCGAGTAGATCCGCTCATTGCTGAAGTTGCGTGAGAGCACGCCCACCGGGCCCTCGACGTGCGCCATGCGGATCCGCTTTCCGGCCACGTCGATGACAGTCCGCACGAGCTCATCGACGGAGACGTATTCGGGGCTTCCGATGTTCGTCGGCACGGTCAGCTCGGAGTGCATCAGCCGGTAGATGCCGTCCACCATGTCGTCGACGTAGGTGTACGACCGGATCGCGCTGCCGTCTCCCCAGACTTCCACTGTGCCGTCATTCGGCGCTTCCGCCACCTTCCGGCAGATGGCCGCGGGTGCCTTCTCGCGCCCGCCGGTCCAGGTTCCCTCGGGGCCGTAGCAGTTCTGGAAGCGTGCGATTCGCACCTGCAGGCCAAACCGGCGGCCGTACGCGAGCGCCATCCGCTCAGCATAGAGCTTCTCCCACCCGTACTCGTTGTCTGGGAGCGCGGGGTAGGCCTGCTCCTCCGTGAGCTCGGGCTCGCCGAGCTGCATGTCGCGGTAGATGCAGACCGAGGACGAGAAGAAGTATCGTCCGATACTGGCGCGTGCCGCCGCGTCGATCATATTGATGTTGACCAGCGCGCTGTTGCGCATGATCTCGCACTCGGCGGAGTGGATAAAGCCCATGCCGCCCATGTCCGCCGCGAGCTGGTAGACCTCGTCGAAGGAGCCCGAAGGGAGCTTCAGCGCCACCCGGCAGGCGTCCGGCTCCCGCAGGTCCACTTGCACGAATTCGTCGGCGGGGCTTGGGGAGAACTCGGGAAGTTTCTGATCTGCGCCGCGCACCCAGTAACCTTCGTGCCTGAGTCGCTTGACCAGATGACTCGCGATGAAGCCGCCGGCGCCGCAGACCAGTGCTCTCTTCATGACTGCGCTCTCCGCGTATGCTGTGCACCTTGAGATGTGGGCGTGCAGCCGCGTCACAAGCAGGGCGCGGCATATCGAGAGAAGATAGCGTCGATTCCGTGGACGCCTAGAGGGCAGGCAGGTGTCGACCAAAATGGGGGCAAGCTCAAGGACCACGGTCGCTGACAGCGCGGCTGTGGATAAGATCAGCAGCGCCCCGACCAGCATCAGCACGATGATATCGGTGAGGGCCTGAGCAACAAGGAGATCGCGACTCGGCTGCACATCGCGGTTCACACGGTCAAGAGCCACGTGCACAATGTGCTGGAGAAACTGGCGCTCCATAGCCGCCTGGAAGTGGCGGCCTTTAGCCACGCGGCAGGGGGAGTGAAAGCCTTCGACCCTTAGCTTCCGAGCCTTAGCTGCTCGCCGACCTCCCGCCGAGCCATCGCTCTTCCGAGCGGGTCCTCAATTGGTCCCGATGAGCGATTGCCGACCTCCTGCCCGACCCCCACATTGCACGCTGGCCTCCCCCCGCACCTGAGCGGGGAGCTGTGTTGTCCCTGATTGGGAGGTCCAATGGCCCTGCCAGATATTGCAGTTCCAACCCCGGAAATCCTTCATCCTGTTTTCACGGTTTCATCACCTTCTGCGCTGTACATCCGTGTGAATCGCAAATCAAAATTCGCACCTTCGTACCACGAATTCCCAGGCGGGTGACCGCCAGTGCGAAGACCTACACTCCAGTTGGCGGCCGCCGTGGTGTGGCTCACCGCGGCCGCTCCCATTCCCACTACAGCGCAGCAGCAGCCGGCTCGGGCACCGGACGGGGCCAGTGTGGTCCTCCGCCCCGGCGACCGGGTGCGGTTGAAGGTCTGGCGCGAGCCGGACCTCTCGGGGGAGTTCGAGGTGGACGAGGACGGCATCGTGGTGTTCCCCAAGGTCGGCCGCCTCGACGTCAAGCAGATCTCCACCGATTCGCTGAAGGCGCTGCTCATCGCCCGCTTTGCCGAGAGTCTCCGCAGTCCGTCGGTGGAAGTGACGGTGCTGCGGCGAGTGAACGTGCTCGGCTCGGTCCGGAATCCGGGATTGTACTACGTGGACCCCACCACCACCGTCGCCGACGCGCTGGCGTTGGCCGGAGGCGTGAACCCGGACGGGAAACAGGATCGGTTCGACTTGCTACGGGACGGCAAGCGGCTCCCGGTCGAGCTGTCCCGCGACTCTCGCCTGGCCGACTCGCCCCTGCAGCCCGGTGACCAGCTGCGCGTCCCCCAGCGCAGCTGGCTGTCCCGCAATACGGGACTCGTGGCCGCCACACTCACCTCGGCGGCGATCGTCTTCGCCGCCACGATTCGCTGACGGCTCCGTGGCCATGCTGCCCGTCCGACCCGACGCGTACCCGGTGGAGCAACGGGCTCCACCACCAGTCGGCGCGCCGGAACCCACCCTGCGCGACCTGGCCGCGGCGCTCCTCCGGCACCGGCTCCTCCTCTTCCTGTGCATGCTGGTCTCGGTCGGCCTGGCCGTGGCCTACACCCTCTACGCCCGACCGGTGTACCAGGCCACCAGCGTGGTCCGCTTCGAGGTGGACCGGGTGGACCTCCCCCAGCTGGTACAGCTGGACTATTCGGCGAATCTCATCAGCACCGAGCTGGAAGTGCTGGGCGGGCGGAGCGCCGCCCTGGCGGTGGTGGATTCCCTGGGGTTGCGGGCCCGGCTGCTGGCTCCCCGGCGCGGCCGGAGGACCGACCTCTTTGCCGTGCTCCGGGTCCTGCCCGCGGCGGACAGCGGGACCCTCGTCTTCCACGCCCGGGAAAACGGCGGATTCACCGTCACGCGCCCCGACTCGGCCACGGTCCTCGATTCCGTGCGCGTCGGCGATACCGCCACGGTGGCGGGCGTACTGCTGGCGCTCAACCCCGCGGCCAGGGGCGTGCCCGAGCTGCGCCTGCGGATCGACCTGCCGGACGACGCCATCAAACGGTTCCAGTCCGGCCTCAAGGTCTCCCGGCCGGCCCGGGACGCCGACCTGATCGCCATCCGCACCCGGGCCGGCGACCCGGTGGAGGCGGCCGCCATCGCGAACCTCCTGGCGCAGAACGTCATCGCGGGGCGCCAGGCATTCCGGCGGGGGCGCACCAGCGGCGCCACGGTCTTTCTCCAGGAGCAGGCCGACACCCTGCGCCGGCAGCTGCGCGACGCCGAGGACAGCCTCCGGGCGTACCAGGAGCGGGAGCACGTGGTGGATGCCCCGGAGCAGGCCCGCTCCCAGGTGGCCCGACTGGCCGGGCTGCAGGCCGACCTGGCCGTGATCCGGGCCGACCGCGATGCCCTGGCCAGCCTGATCGCGCAGTTGCGCGCGGACACCACCGGCCAATTGCTCGGCGGCCAGTCCCCGTCGCGCCGGTTCATGGCGTTTCCGTCGCTGCTGCAGAACCAGTCCGCCTCGGTGCTGCTGGGGGCGCTGGCCCAGGTCGAGACCCAGCGCGCCGACCTGTTGATCCGGCGGACGCCGGCGGACTCGGACGTCCAGGTGCTCACGGCGCGGATCCGGGAGATCGAGACCCAGTTGCAGGGCATCGCCAAGTCCTTCCAGCAGAGTCTCGCCAACCAGGTCGCCTCGCGCGAAGCCGAGGCGGCCCGCTTCGGGGCGCAACTCGACGCGCTGCCGGAGAAGGAGCTGCAGTCGGCCCGCCGGGAGCGCGATGCCCGGGTGCTGAACGACCTGTGGGTGCTGGTGCAGACCCGCCTCAAGGAGGCGGAGATCACCGGAAGTGTGGGCGATCCGACCGTCCGCCTGGTGGATGCCGCCGCCCCACCCCTTCGGCCGGTCCGGCCCAGCCTGCCGATCAACCTCGCGCTGTCGCTGGTGCTCGGCACAATCCTCGGCGTCACGCTCTCCCTGGCGCGCGACTATACCGATCGCAAGGTGCGCTCCCGGGCCGACGTGCTGGCCGCGGCCGGGCTCCCGGTGCTGGGTGCGATTCCCCGGGTGCGTCGGCGGGCATTCGCGGCGCTGCCGGGGCGGCGGCCGGAGCCGCACGACGACATCGCGTCGCTGCTGGTCACCCGGCGCGGCACCCCGGCCGGCTACATCGAATCGTTCAATCAGCTCTTCGCGAACCTGGCGCTGGCCCATCGGGATCGCCCCCACAAGGTGGTGGTGTTCACCAGCCCGCTGCCCGGGGAGGGGAAGACGCTGTCGGCGATCAACTTCGCCCTGATCGGCGCCTCCCGGGGCCTCCGCATGCTGCTGATCGACGCCGACCTCCGCCGTGGCGTGGTCGGCAGCGTGCTCGGCTGCGGCCGGGAGCCCGGCTTTGCCGAGCTGCTGGCCGGGACGGTCCAGGTGGGCGAGGTCCTGCGCCAGGTCTCCGTCGGGGAGCATTGCTCGCTGGTGGCGGTGCCGTCCGGGGCGCTGCCGAAGGTGCCGGGACGGGTCCTGACCATCGAGCGGGTGCAGGCGGTGGTCGGCGCGCTGGCCCCGCAGTTCGACTTCGTGGTGATCGACTCGCCGCCGGTGAACCTGCTGGCCGACGCGGCGGTGCTCGGGTCGGCGGCCGACGCGGTGCTGCTGGTGGTCCGGGCCGGGTACACCCGGAGCGACGCCCTCCGCTACGCCATGGATCAGCTGGAGGCAGCGAGGGCCCCGGTCCTCGGCACCGTGCTCAACGACATCGACCTCCGGCGCAACGCCAGGGACGACGGTGCCTATCGCTACCTCG
>DAINRP010000204.1:0-6107 GCA_036741755.1 Gemmatimonadales bacterium | reverse complement strand
GCGCCTTGCGAGACGCCTTTCTCGCGCCGCGCTTCGCAGCCGATCGCGCTTACCATGATCGAGCGCGCCGGCACTTGAGACGGCAGAGCCGCGACAGGGACTCCGGGAGGCATCGATTCCCTCTCTGGCCACTCGTCGTGACTCGGCCCTCTAACATTGGTTAACGGTACGCGGCCACCCGGGTTGGGTGGCCTTTTTCTGTACGGGTACCTGAAAAGTACCTTCACCTCGAGGAATTCATCGGGGGTTCCCACGCCCGAGCAGTTCATGCCGCGACTAGGGTGCACAATCGGTGGGACCGCACCCCGACCACAGCGAGCTTCAGCGCGGCCGGACCACCGACTCCATACCGTCTGTAGGCCGGCAACTCCCGCAGGAATGGGGCGGGCTCATCCCTTTGGTCCAGCGCTGGCGCAACATGACCGAGCGAGCGGGCACCTGAAGCGCTGGCGACGTCTTGCCACCCGCGGGTCGGGGAGGGCAACCGAAGACACTTCTGTCTATGGATGTCATCAGTTGACATATCCTGTCGCGACTAGTATCGTCGCCTATTCCCTCTCCATACCATCACGAGGAATCACGGCCACCAGTGCCCGACCTGTTCACCCCCAAACAGCTGGCCGAGTACCTCCAGCTCTCGCCCCGGACCGTCTACCGAATGCTCGAACGGAATGAGCTGCCCGGTGTCCGGGTCGGAAGCCAGTGGCGCTTCCGGAAGTCCGAGGTGGACTACTGGCTCGACCGCCAGCTCCAGCGGCTCGATACCGCGCAACTGGGCGAGCTCTCGGCTGACACCGAGGGCGGCGCTCCGCCCACGCTGAGCGAGTTGCTCGAGCCGCGGAACGTGGTTTTCGGGTTGCCGGCCGGGGGGCCTGAATCCGTCGTGCGTGCGTTCGTGCAGCGCTTGACCTTCCCCGAGCCGGTGGATCAGGAGCTGCTGATCCAGCGCATCCTTGAGCGCGAGGCGATGTGCAGCACGGCGCTGCCGGACAGCGTCGCGCTGCTGCATACGCCGCGCATCCGGGAACGGGTGCTCGCCGTCCACGACTTCCTGGCCGTCGGCAGGCTGGGATCACCGATGCCGTTCGGCGCGCTCGACGGAAGTCTCACCGACACGCTGGTGTTGGTACTGGGCCGCGGTGAGCGCACCCACCTGCTGCTGCTCGCGAAGATGGCCCGCCTGTTCCGGGAGCCGGGGTTCGTTCCCAAGCTCCGCGGCGCTTCAACGGCGGCGGAGATCGTGCGTCTCATCCGGGAGAGCGAGCGCGACACCTTCGGCGCCGAGCTCCGCGGCCCGCTTGGCGGCGCGCACGCATGAACCTCACGGTGCGGCAAGCCGCCGCGTACCTCCATGTCGATGAGTCCACCGTCCGTAAGTGGATCACCAAGCGAGGCCTCCCTTCGCATCGGGTGAACGAGGGTCTCCGCCTGAACGCCCTCGAGCTCTGGGAGTGGGCCACCGAACAAGGGGTTCCGGTCTCCCGCAGCCTGCTGGACCAGGCGCGCAAGTCCCCGGAGCCAATCCCGCCGCTCTCGGCGCTCCTCACCGCCGGCGGCATCCACCACGACGTGGGCGGCGACGACAAGGCGAGCGTGTTGCGCGAGCTGGTGGCACACCTGCCCCTGCCCGCGGACGTGGATCGCGGGTTCCTCGCCAGCGTGCTCGAGGCCCGTGAGGCGATGGGATCGACCGGCATCGGCGATGGCATCGCCATCCCGCACGTGCGGAACCCGATTCTGCTGCACGTGAGCGAGCCCGTCGTCACCTTGTGCCTGCTGCGGCGAGCCGTGGACTTCGGCGCGATCGACGGCCGGACGGTCCACGCGCTCTTCAGCGTGGTAAGTCCCAACGTCCCAACCCACCTCCGGATCCTGGCCCAGATCGCGTTTATCCTCCGCGACCCCGAGCTCCGGCGCCTGCTGCGCGAGCGCGCGAATGCCTCCGCCATCTTGGAGCGCGTGCGAGTCGTCGAGGGCCAGGTGAGCCCGCCGGCACCGGCGGTGCCCGGGCGGGGTAGGTGAGCCTGCTCGGCATCGCGCTCGCGATCTGGTTGGCAGGGGCCCTCCTCGCCTGGATCGTCAGGCATCGACTCCGGGAGGCTACGCTCGCCGGCGTCGGCAGCGCGCTGACGGGAGCAGGATTCGGCGCGGCCGGGGCGGTGGCAATCCTGCGCGCCGGCGGCTCGGAGAATTGGTCGGGCGCCTGGCCCGTGCCGTTCGGGTCGCTCTCGCTCCACCTCGATCCGCTGGCATCGGTCTTCATCCTGCCGATCTGCCTGGTGGGCGGGGCGTGCGCCGTCTACGGCGGCGCGTACCTCCGGGGCCACGCTGGTGCACGCCTCATCGGGGCGCCGCTCGCGGGCTACAACCTGCTGCTCGCGAGCATGACCGTCGTCTGCCTGGCCGACAATCTGCTGCTGTTCCTGGTCGCCTGGGAGCTCATGACCCTCTCCTCCTACGGACTGGTGGTCCATGAGCACGAGCTGGAGGCGGTGCGCGAGGCGGGCCGCCGGTACCTCATCGCCGCCCATCTGGCAACCGGCGCGCTGCTGCTTCTCGTCCTGCTGCTGTGGGCCGGCGGCGGCAGCCTCGAGCTGAGCGGTCTCTCCCTCGCCACCGTCGCCGCGCCGGCACCGCTGCTCTTCCTCCTCGCACTGGCCGGGTTCGGCACCAAGGCCGGCATCGTCCCCTTTCACGTCTGGCTCCCCGACGCGCACCCCGCGGCGCCGAGCCACGTGTCGGCGCTGATGTCGGCGGTCATGATTACCATGGGCTTCTACGGCCTGGCGCGCATCATCCCCCTCCTGGGGCCGCCGCCGCTCTGGTGGGGGCTGGTGCTGATGGCGCTGGGAGCCGCGGGCGCGCTGAGCGGCATCACGTTTGCGCTCGCGCAGCGGGACGTGAAGCGGATCCTGGCGTACTCCACCATCGAGAACGCCGGCATCATCGCGCTCGCCTTCGGCGTGGGGTTGCTCGGCACGACGCTGGATCGGCCCGTGCTGGCAGCGCTGGGTTGGCTCGGCGGTCTGCTGCACCTCTGGAATCACGCCTTGTTCAAGTCGGTGCTGTTCCTGGGATACGGCGCGGCCGCCCAGCGAGTCCACTCGCGCGACGCCGAAGCCATGGGAGGGCTGCTCCGGCGGTGGCCGTTGACGGCGAGGCTCACGGTGCTCGGTGCCGCGGCCATCACGGCGCTGCCGGGGCTCAACGGCTTCACCAGTGAGTGGGTCATCCTCTACGGACTGCTGACTGGCGGAGCGGAACTGCGGGGCACTCTCCAGATCGTGCTGCTCGCCGGCGTGCCGGCACTCGCTCTGACCGGTGCCCTGGCGGTTGCCTGTTTCGCCCGGATCACCGGCGTCGCGCTGCTGGGGGAGCCGAGGTCCGAGGGTGCGCGTCATGCCGTGGCCCCGGGCTGGGAGATGTGGCTGCCCATGCTGCTGCTCGCGGTGCCCTGCGTCGCGATCGCGTGGGCGCCGGCCCGGGTGGTCGCGCTCCTGGCGCCGGCGGTGGGGACCGTGGCGCCTCGCGTGGACATGGGCCCGCTGCCGGCCGCGGTGGCGCCACTCGGACAGCTCGCCGTGCTGGTCGCCCTCGGGCTCGCGCTCGGCGCCGCGCTCCGGTGGCTGCTCGTCCGACGCGCGGCCGGGATCCGCCGGGCCCCGACTTGGGGCTGCGGCTATCCCAGGCCGGCGCCGCGGATGCAGTACACCGCGTCGTCCTTCGCGGAGCCGATCACGCGAATCTTTCGGCCGCTCCTCGGAAGCCGAGTCGAGCGTGACATCGCGCCGGGGGGCGTCTGGCCCGTGGCCGCGAGCTGGCAGTCCGTCACCCCCGACCGGGCGCTCGCCGGGTTGTACGATCCGGTGTTCACGTCGGTGGAGCGAGTGCTGCTCCGGCTGAGAGGACTGCAGCAGGGCCGGATCTCGACCTACCTGCTCTACATCGTGCTGACCGTGCTCGTCCTCGTCGCCTCGATGATCCTCCCGCTCGGGGCTCGGCGGTGAGTCCGTTCTTCCTCGGTCTCGGGCTGATCCTCGCGGGGGGAATGGTCGCCGCGCGCTCGGGGACACTCTTCCGACTCCTGGTCGCGGCCGGGTGCCTCGTCGGCTTCGTCCCTGCGTTCAGCGTCCTGGCGGGCGGCGCACCGAGGCGGGCGAGCGCTCCGGTGCACGTGCCGGGCGGGCCCTGGGTGTTCGGGATCGACGCTCTCTCGGCGTGGTTCCTGCTCATCGTCTTCGGCGTCGGCGCCGCCACCGCACTCTACGGGGTGACCTACCTCGGCCGCGGGCACGACCTCGCCCGTGCCTCGCGGTCGCACCTGCTGCTCTCCTTCCTGCTGATCTCGCTCGCCCTGGTGGTGACCGCGGCGGCGGCGGTCCCGTTTCTGATGGCGTGGGAGCTGATGGCCATCTGGGCCTATCTCCTCATCCTGTTCGAGAGCGAGCAGCCCGACGTCAGGCAGGCGGGGCTGCTCTACCTGGTTGTCACCCACACCGCGACGCTCGCCCTGTTCGCCCTGTTCGCCCTCTGGGGCGCGCGGGCGCACGATCTCACCTTCGACGCGCTCGCGGCCGCCGGGCGGAGCCTGCCCGGGCAGGGCGCCGCGGTACTCACGCTGGCGCTCTTCGCGTTCGGGCTCAAGGCCGGCATCGTCCCGCTCCACTTCTGGCTGCCCGAGGCGCATGCGGCGGCGCCATCGCACGTCTCGGCGCTGTTCTCGGGCGTGATGATCAAGACGGGGATCTACGGGCTGCTGCGCGTGCTCCTGCTGCTGGGCGGGGCCCCAGCGTGGTGGGGGTGGACCGTCCTGTCCCTCGGCGTGGTCTCGGGCGTGCTCGGAGTGCTCTGGGCCCTTACGCAGCACGACCTCAAGCGCCTGCTCGCCTATCACAGCGTTGAGAACATCGGGATCATCCTGCTCGGCATCGGCGCGGGGGCGCTGGGGATGACCTATCACCATCCGGCGGTGGCGGTGCTCGGCTTCGCCGGCGCGACGCTCCACACCCTGAACCACGCGCTCTTCAAGAGCCTGCTGTTTCTCAGCGCGGGTGCCGTGGTCCACGCGACCGGCACCCGCGACATCGAGCGCCTCGGCGGCCTCGCCAAGCGGATGCCGCTCACCTGGGCGGCGTTCCTCGCCGGCTCGATCGCGATCGTCGGGCTCCCGCCGCTGAACGGGTTCGTCAGCGAGTGGGTGACGTTCCAGGCGCTGCTCGCCGGGGGAACGCTCGGCGGACCGATCCGGCTGCAGGCGCTCGCCGTTGCCGCTTTAGCGCTTGTGGGCGCGCTGGCCCTGGCCTGCTTCGCCAAGGTTTGCGGCATCGTCTTCCTGGGCCAGCCTCGGATGCCCGAGGCGTGGTCGGCACAGGAGGCAGAGCGCGGAATGCTCCTGCCGTTCCTCCTTCTGGTACTGGCCTGCGCCTTCATCGGCCTGGTGCCGGCGGTCGCGGTCGGCGCGTCGGTCCGGATCGGCGCGGCGGTAGGCGACGTCAGCATCGCGGGCGCCGGCGCGCTGCCCTCACAGCTGATCACCGCGGCACAGGCGGCAGGCAGGGTCTCGGCCGGCCTGGTACTGCTGGTTGCGCTTGTGGCGCTGGCCCGATCACGCCGGCGTTCGAGGCGCCGGCCGCGGCAGCCGACCTGGCGCTGCGGCTACGCCCACGGCGAGTCTCGGATGCAGTACACCGCCTCCTCGTTCGCGGCGCCGCTGATCGCGGCGTACCAGCCGATCGCGGGCGTGCAGGTGGAGCGCAGCGCAGCGACGTTCCGGTCCCACCCGAGGGACCTCGTGCTGAATGGAGGTGTGCGCCCGCTGTGGCACGGGCTCAAGTGGACCGCGGAGCGGCTGCGGCCAATCCAGCAGGGGCGCCTTGCACTATACGTCCTGTACATGGTGGCCACCATGGTCCTGCTGCTGCTGCTCTCGTGCGCGGGGCGGGCGGCATGAATTGGATGCCTCTCGCCTCGCTGGCGTTCGTGCTGCTGCTGGCACCGCTCCTTCCCGGCGTGGCGACCCGGACCCGGGCGCTGCTGACCGGCCGGCGGGGGGCGCCGGTCCACCAGCTCTACTCCGATCTGGCGAAGCTGTGGCGGAAGGGCGTCGT
>DAINRP010000203.1:0-6128 GCA_036741755.1 Gemmatimonadales bacterium | reverse complement strand
GTCGACGGGGCGGTACTGCTCTTTCAGGGCGATTCCCCTTCGGTGGCGGAACGCTTTGCGGTTTCGGACCCCTACGTCCTCAGCGGGCTCGTCACCCGCTGGCGGGTGCGACCCTGGACGACAGTGATCGGACCGGGAGCGGCTGTATCGGGCGCGCCCTGAACGCCCGCTCTTCCTGCAACGCTGTTTCGCCCACGCGATCCTGCCGCACCTTCCCGTCCCCTGACGCGTGTTCCGATGACCGCTCCCTCTTGCCGGCGGCGGGCCGGGTCCTAGTATGGGGTCATGCCTGAGCACGCAAGACACTCGTGTCGCCAAGCCTGCCTCGTGGGATCATTCGCCGCGGATCAGCTCCGCTGGCGATCGACGAGAGGAGCATGATGGATATCCTGCACCAGTTCCCCATCCATGCGCCGGCGACCCGGGTCTTCAAGGCGGTCACGGCGCCGGCCGGACTCGACCGCTGGTGGACCGCCCGTTCCACCGGCACCCCATCGACCGGCACCGGCTATCAACTGTGGTTCGGCCCCGAATACGACTGGCGCGCGACGGTGACGCAGGTCGTGGTTGATCGCGTCTTCGAGCTCGAGCTGACGAGCGCAACACCCGACTGGGTCGGGACCCGCGTCGGTTTCCGCCTCACCGAAGGCCCGGACGGAACCACGGTGGACTTCTCACACACGGGCTGGGCCAGCGCCAGCGAGCACTACCGGATCTCCTCTTTCTGCTGGGCCATGTACCTGCGCCTTCTCAAGCGGTATCTCGAACACGGAGAGAGTGTCGCATACGAGCAGCGGCTCTCCGTCTAATCCGAGGACCGGCTCGTGAACGAGCGGCACCTATTGCCAGGAGCGGATTGATGACTACGCTCGACGATCGCATCCGGGAGAACCGTGACGCCGTGGACCGCTTCGTGGCGGCGGCCGAGCTGCTTCCGGCCACGCAATGGAACCGCGAGACGGCGCCCGGCAAGTGGTCGCCCGCGCAGATCGCGGAGCACGTCGCCATCTCGTACGAACTAAGTGCTGCGGCGATGCGTGGGGCCTTCCCGGGAACCGCCGCACCCCGTTTCCTGCGCCCCGTGATCCGGACGTTCTTTCTGAAGCCGGTCCTCAAGAGCGGCCGGTTCGCCAGGGCCGCGAAGGCGCCCAAACCCTTCGAGCCGACGGCCGCGCCCGCCGCCTCGGAGGTCGTGCTGCCACGGGTCCGGACGGCGTCGGCCGCCCTCGAGCAGGCGATCACGGCGGAAGCCCGCGCTGGACGCGACACGATGGACCACCCATTCTTCGGCTCGGTATCACTCGCAGACTACGTCCAGTTGCAGGCGATCCATACCAGCCATCATCGAGGTCAGCTTCCCGGATGAGCGGAGCCGCACCGCTCCCCGCACCACCCCGGTCGCGGGAGGGCACCCATGAGCGCGCGGCTTGAAGTGCGGAACGGGATCACGGTTGCCGGACGCGGCGCGGTCCTGATCGGATTCGTGCAGGCGGGAGTCGCGCGCACCGGCCAGCGCACGCCGCCGCTCGACCTCGGCGACGGTCCGCCGCGTCGGCTCGAAGTCCTGGCAATTCAGAAGCTCAGCGCAGCCGACGCGGGCCGCTCTGCTGTCGGGCTCGTCTTCAGGAGTGCCCCGTCACTCAAGGCGCTCGAGCGGGCGCTGCCCGGTGGCACCGTGATCACACTGGAGGACCCGCCGACCGCTGACGGCCAGCCCGTCTAACCAGAGAGACGCCTCACCGGCCGCCGCCTTCCGCGAACTCGATTTCGAGCGCATACTTCTCGCTTCCGCAACCTGAGATGGAATCGGCGTATGCCACCTCGCAAGACTGTTCGCGCCCGGCGTGCCCCCACACCGAAGCCGAAAGCCCGGAAGCCAGCCAAGGGGAAGACGCCATCCCGACGGGCGCCGAAACTCAAGGTCCCGCTTCCCCGGCCACGAGAGGGGCGCCGCCTTTCCCCTGGCATCGTCCGCCTCGATTATCCCCGCGCCAAGGGCTACGTGGTCCGCCTCGGTCACCGCCTGACGAAGAGCGGCTACCGGCCCCGCTTCAACTGCTACTTCGGCGACGCCAAGTATGGCAGCAAGGCGCGGGCACTCGCTGCGGCCGAGGCATGGCTGGAGATCGTGACACGCACGGGCCGCGAGCCTTTGCGCGACTGACCCCCGGCACGGCACGAGCCTCCCACGGATGGTGACCACATGAAACGGACCCTCTGCGCCGCGGCGCTCCCGCTGGTGATTCTGGCCTGCTCCTCGGGGACCAGGGCCAGCACCGGCCGGACCGAGCGCGAGACCGACAGTGTCATCGGTCAGTCACAGGTCCCGGGTGCGCCAGTGGTGAAGAAGGCCCTCGATGCGTCGGACAGCGCCCGAGCCCGAGTCGCCGCCGAAGACTCCGTCGCGACCGCTCAGTAGATGTCTCTGGCTAGTTACATCCCCTCGTGAAGGCCGTCGAGCGAGCCACACGCACCCATTGGTGGGCCGGGGCGCTGCTGTTGACGGGTTGTGCCGCCGTCCGGGCAAGCAGTGGTAGCCAGCCGGTGCAGGACGCCGTCGGATGTTACGTGGTGCTGCAGGTGCGGCAGACCGAGGGCCCGACGATCGACTTCCTGTTTCCCGGGTTCTTCTCGCTCGATTCGGTCGCGGTACCTGATGCAGCAGTCCCGGGGCAGCAGGTGCTCCTCCCCCGTGACGACCTCTCCCGGCGCGCCGGTTCCTGGTCGTGGATCAGTCGCCCCGATTCCGTCGTCGTGAACGCCGTCACGACCAGCCAGGGCTGGCGGCTCGGGCTCACCAATTCGGGATCGGGCTGGACTGGACGCCTGACCGGATGGGCGGAATCCGTCGCCATGACCTGGACGGTGGGTGGCCAGCGGGTGGACTGTCCTGGCGGGCTGGTACCCGCCGCGCACTGACCCCCTGCGACAACTCGCTTCTCCCTGGAGGGCATCCTTCGGAGGCCGTCATGGCAAGCAGCAGCGCGGCGACCGTCCCGGCGTATCTGGCCGAGCTTCCCGCGGACCGGAGAAAGAGCCTCGCGGCTGTGCGCCGGGTAGTCCGGGCGCATCTGCCCAAAGGTTACAAGGAGGTCATGCGCTGGGGACTGATTTCGTATGAGGTTCCTCTCGCACGCTACCCCGATACCTACAACGGGCAGCCCCTGTGCTACGCGGGACTCGCCGCCCAGAAGCACTACCTGGCGATCTACCTGATGTGCGCGTACCAGCAGCCGAAGCTGCTCGCCCGTCTCAAAGCCCATTTCAAGGCCTCCGGCAAGAAGCTCGACATGGGGAAGTGCTGCCTTCGCTTCCGCGCTGCCAGCGACCTGCCACTGCCGCTGATCGGGGAGATCATCGCGGCGGTCCCGATGTCCCGTTTCATCGCGCAGGCACAAGCAGTCCGCTCCCGCCGATGACCGTGCCGCGCCGGGATACCGGCGGGTTCGGACGAACCACGCTGATCCTGCCGGGGCTGTACGACTCCGGACCGGAGCACTGGCAGTCGCACTGGGAGCGCAGCGGCCCGCCCTTCAAACGGGTGCGGCATCGCAACTGGGAGACGCCCGATCGGCAGGAGTGGGTGGCCACGCTCGATGCCGCAATCGCGGAGGCCATCGGCGAAATCCTGCTCGTGGCGCACAGCACCGCCTGCGCCCTCGTCGCCTTCTGGGCGGCCGGGTCGAGGCGGCCGATTCGGGGGGCGCTGCTGGTGGGACCGAGCGACACCGAAGCCCCCACCTACCCCGTTGGCCCGACTGGGTGGCAGCCCATGCCGCTTCAGCGGCTGCCGTTCCCTTCCGTCGTCGTGGCGAGCAGCAATGACGAGTACGTGTCGCTCGCCCGCGCGAAGCACTTCGCACGGGAGTGGGGAAGCCGCCTCGTGGATGCGGGAGCGCTGGGTCACATCAACTCGGCGAGCGGCCTCGGCGACTGGCCCGAAGGCCGGGCGCTGCTCGAAAGTCTGTGAGCCCTTCGACATCCCGTCTCACCCATGGTAGGTTAGCCAATCGCGGCAGCATCGGCCGACTATCCGCTGAGAGGAGGGTCCATGCGACAACACCTGTTCCTGTCCACCTTCACCGTGCTCTGCCTCGCCACTGCGGCTTCTGCTCAAGCCCAGGAGATGTTTCCGGACGTTGAGTACGTCGCGGGCAAGGATGGCTTCGCCGAGAAGGCCAAGGGGACGCTGGTCCTCGGCCCGGAGGAACTCCGGTTCGTCAACAAGGACGGCAATCTGATCTTCTCGATCCCCGTCGCATCCATCACCGAGGTCACCCAGGATGTCCAGGTGCGTGATGCAAGCGTCGGGAAGAAGCTGCTCTTCGGCGGCCTGGCCGGTTCACGGAAGCAGGAGTTCGTCCAAATCACTTCCGAATCGGCGACCACTGCCGAAGGGGTCGTCTTCAAGGTGAAGCAGGGCACTTCGGTGAATGTGGTCGCGAAGATCAAGTTCGCGGTGAAGCGCGCCGGTGCCGGTTCCAAGCCTGCCGAGGCCGGGGACTCGGCGCACCAGTGACCGGCGGCCCTCCAGGGCCCCGACCTTCCCGCGCCCCGAGTCCGCCACCGACTCCGGTGGTCACCCCCGACCCCGTCGCGCCGGCGGCGTCCCCCCGGCTGGCGGTCTCACTGCTCGTTGCCGGCCTGGTGGTGTTTGCGTTCGGCATGGTCGCCCGTGCTCCGATGTCGCCGAGCGCGGTGATGAGTGGTGTGGTGGATTCAGTGCTGGTCGTGCCCTCCGGCGCCGCCGGGCTGTTCGGTGGCCAGATCCCGACCAAGGCGATCGCGGTATTCCTCCCCAAGGCCCCCTCGGCAAGAGTCTTCCGGTTGCCGCCCGAGGCGGCGTTCCTCGCCGATTCCCTGCACGCCAGCGACACCCTGCAGGCCCTGCTCGGGTGGCGTTCGGAATCGGACACCGCGACCGCCCTGCGCATCGTGCGGAACGGCGCCGTGATCCTCGACTCGACCGTCGTGCTCGGCGCTCAGCGAAGGGAACGCTCCCGGGTCGGGCTGGCGGGCGCGGTGCTCGCGCTGTTTGGCGTGGTGCTGCTCATCCGCCGAGCCCCGCCCAAGACCGCCTGACTCAAGAAATGGGGTCGGCTTTCGCAGGGGTGAACGGCTGCGTGGAGCAGGACCCGACTAGCCACCAGCCGACCGGGGTGGGACATTGCCCACACGGCCCCCCCCTCCCTTTCCTGCCTCAACGAGGTTCGTGTGCCCTGGCTCATTCTGGCTGCGGTCTGTGAACTTCTGGGCTGCTTCGCGGTCTGGCGCTGGGCCCGCGACCACCAGCCAGCCTGGTGGATTGCGGTGGGCCTCGGATTCCTTTTTGTCTTCGCCTGGTCGCTGACCAGAGCGCCTGCGGCTTTCGCCGGCCGAGCGTTTGCCGCTTACGCCGGGGTCTACCTCGTCGGTGCCCTGACCTGGTTCATGCTGCTTGATCGTGGCCGACCCGACCGCTGGGATCTGCTCGGCGCGACCCTCGGCCTGGTCGGCGCCCTTGTCATCCTCTACGCACCCCGCCAGCCGTGATTGAGGCGGGGAGTCCGTCATTCGCAACTATTCGTGCGATGACCCCCGACGACTGGCCGGAGGTCGCCCGGATCTACGGGGAGGGGATCTCCACCGGAGTCGCGACCTTCGAGGCAGAGGTCCCTTCCTGGACGACCTGGGACGCCGGCCATATCGGGCACAGTCGCTGGGTCGCCGTCGGAACCGGCGGGCTGCTCGGATGGGCGGCGCTCAGTCCGGTCTCCCGGCGCAGTTGCTACGCAGGAATCGCCGAGATCAGCGTCTACGTGTCGGCGGAGGCGCGAGGCCAGGGAGTCGGGGGCCAGCTGCTGCAGGTCCTTGTTGAGAGCGCCGAGTCGGCAGGCATCTGGACCCTGCAGGCGGGGATCTTCGCGGAGAATGTTGCGAGTCTCCGACTCCATGAGTCGTGCGGATTCCGTTTCGTCGGCCGGCGTGAACGCATCGCCCGGCTCGGCGGTCGGTGGCGGGACACGATGTTGTTCGAGCGGCGGAGCCCGACCGTCGGCGCGTGAGGCCGCGGCCGAAAGCCACTCCCTCCCGTCCGAGATCGTGCGCTGGCCGAAGCGGCAGGGCAGCGCCGGGCGTTTCATTGAATC
>DAINRP010000202.1:0-6143 GCA_036741755.1 Gemmatimonadales bacterium | reverse complement strand
TGCCCGATTCGAGCCTGCCCAAGCTGCCTCGGCGCGACGACCCGCCGCTGCTCGACGACGGGCCGCACCTCAGCTACGCGATTCAGTGGTTCTCGTTCGCGGTCACGGCGATTGTCGTCGGGGGGATCATCGGGTTCAGAAAGGGCAGTGCTTAGTGCGTAGTGCCTAGTGCCTAGTACTAAGCACTAAGCACTAGGCACTAGGCACTAGGCACTAGGCACTTCATTCTACTTCCCCGCTCCGTCGAGTTCGAGAATGGTCGCGGTTGAGGCCGGCCGTTCTTTTTGAAGCCGGGCGGCGGTCGCTTCCGCCTGACGCAGCACCCGGAGCAGATTCTCGCCGGCGAGCTTCTTCAGGTCGGCATCGCTCCAGCCGCGGCGAATGAGCTCCGCGAACAGTGCCGGGAACTTCGAGACGTCCTCCAGCCCGATCGGCCCCAGCCCCATCCCATCGAAGTCACTGCCGATCCCGACGTGGTCCACGCCGGCGATCTTGCGGACATGCTCGATATGATCGGCCACCATCGTGATGGTGGCGCGGGGCAGCGGATGGGCGGCGTTCCAGGCGTCGAACTGGCGGTGGCGCTCCGCGGTATCGGCGACGCTCTTGCTGAGCGCGGCGATGGCACTGTCCTGTGCATCCTCCGCGATCCGCCGCTCCTCCGACACGAAGGCCTGCACGAAGGTCACCATGACGACACCGCCGTTCTGCGGCAGCCGCGCCAGGATCGAATCAGGCACGTTGCGCTTGTGATCGACCAGCGCGCGGGCCGAGCTGTGGGAGAAGATCACCGGCGACTCGGCGATGTCGAGCACGTTGCTCATGACGGCGGGCGACACGTGCGAGAGATCGGTGAGCATCCCCAGCCGGTTCATCTCGTGCACCACCTCGCGGCCGAAGGGGGTGAGCCCGCCGTGCTTCGCCGTGTCGAGCGCGGCGTCGGCCCAGTCGAGGGTGACGTTGTGGGTGAGCGTCATGTAGCGGGCGCCGAGGGCGTAATAGGAGCGGAGCGCGCCGAGGGAGTTCTCGATGGCGTGTCCCCCCTCCAATCCCAGCAGCGAGGCGATCTTCTTCTCCCGCCTGGCGCGCACGATGTCATCGGCGGTCAGCGCAAGAGTCAGCCGCTCGGGATAGCGGGCGATCATCCGGCGCGCGATGTCGAACTGCTCGAGCTGTACCCGGGCGTATCCGCTGTCCTTGATCTCGCCGGGGATGTAGATCGACCAGAACTGGGCGCCCACCCGCCCCTCGGCGAGGCGCTCGAGGTCGGTATCGCCCTTCGCATGCCCGCGGAGGTCATAGGCGACCACATCCCGCGGTGCCTCCTTGAAGGTGCGGATCTCCCACGGCAGGTCGTTGTGACCGTCGATCAGGATCGTGCTGGCGAGCAGACGCTTGGCGTGCTCGAGCACCGGATCGGCGGCCTGGGCCTGCGCGGTCATGGGGAGAGCGGCGAGCGCGAGCAGCAGGGCGTGGGGCGCGCAGCTTCGCAGGGCCCTCACCCAGGCCGACGGTTGAACCACCATGGCAGATTCTCCGGAAAGTTGATGCTGGTACACGGGCTTCTCACGCCTCACACGCCACTCCGCTTGCCACTGACCTTGCCGATCTGGACGAACTCGGGATGCTCGAGGAACTCGGGACAGATCGTCTGGTCGTACTCGTAGGGTCCGCCGGTCTCCGCATCAGTCCAGGGAAAAGCGCGGCAGACCTCAGGATAGTGCGGATCCTTGTGAATGGTACAGCCGTTCTCCACGAGAAAGATGCAGCGGCCCTTCCTGATCCGGGTTCGCCACTCGCCCCAGCGGGTGCGGTACACCTTGTCGCGGCCATAGCGGGCGCCGAGCCCTTCGGCCTCCGCTTCGCTGAGGGTGACACCCCAGGAACAGCAGTTCGAGGCGTGGGGGCACGGGAAACAGGGGAGAGCGGGAAACGACTCGGGCATTGGCGATGGGGTTCGGATGACAGTGCAAAGTGCTTAGTGCTTAGTGCTTAGTGCTTGGTGCATAGTGCTTAGTGCGCGTGGAGTTGGTACTCGGCGCGGCATTTTGGCTTCGCTCCGGTCGCTCAGAGACTCATCCTTCAACAATGCCTGGCATCCAACGATTCGAGGACCTCACTGCGTGGCAGCGGGCCAGAAGCTTCACGAGACTCGTCTACTCGCTCACTTCGGCCGGGCCCCTCGCACATGACTTCGGCCTCAAGGATCAACTCAGGCGCAGCGCCGTTTCAATTGCATCAAACATCGCTGAAGGATTCGGCAGCAACAGCCTGCGCGGTTTCCTCCGGTACTTGCGGATCGCCGAAGGCTCGGCCGCCGAAGTTCGATCACACCTCTACATCGCCGAGGATGCCGGATTCCTGACCCATCGGGAATTCGACGAGCTGACCTCGGAACTGGATCACGTGGTGCGGCTGCTACGGGGCCTGACCAGGTCGCTGAGACGAAAACTGGCCACTAAGCACTAGGCACCAGGCACTAAGCACTATTTGACCGCCCGCTTGATCACCCGCCCGTCGAGCTTCCCTTCAGGCTTCACCTTGAGGATTCGTGCGAGAGTCGGCGCGATGTCCACCGTGGTCACCGTGTCGGGGTAGAGACCCGGCCGGAATCCGGCTCCGAGGAAGGCGATCGGCACGTTGACGTCATCGGCGTTGGCGGTTCCATGTCCCGTCGAGCCGGGACCGTCGGACCAAAGGTAGCCGGGCTTCGCGACCCCGCAGACCAGCCAGGCAAACTTCGGCGGCAGCGAGTGCGACCAGCGCGCGGCGCTGATGTCGGTGGGCACCGCGCCGGCAAGCGTCGCGGGGGTCCAGGCATTGGCCACCCCCGGCATCCCCCAGACCCGCGGGGCCAGCTTGGTCGCGAGGCTCTCCGGATTCACCCCGGAGGCCCTGAGCTTCTCGACGTCGCCGTAGATCAGCCCCGCCGATTCCCGGAGCGTGGCCTGCTCACCGGTACGGTCCGCCACCGAGGCGTTCACCTGCCTGACGAGGGCGCCGAGCGAGATCCGCCCGCCGGGCAGGCCGTGTGCCTTCGAGAATTCCGGGAAGCTCGTCACGCCGTGGTCCGAGGTGAGCACGACCAGGATGCGCTCCCGAGGCACGCTCGTGGCCAGGGAATCGAGAAAGCCAGCCAGCCAGCGATCGAGCCGCAGCAGGTGGTCGTGGACCTCGCGCGAGTCGGGACCCCAATCGTGGCCGATGTAGTCGGTGCCCGAGAGCGAGACCGCCAGCAGATCGGGCCGCTTGCGCTGGCCGAGTCGCAGCGCGCGCGCGCCCTCGAGGGCGGCATCGAGCGTCAGCGAGTCGATCCACGGCGAGTTCGGCACCTGCTGCCGCGCCTGGGTGGTGTCCGCCGGGAGCTGGTGGGGGAAGGTGATGTCCTTCCCGCCATTCTCGTAGCTCTGATTGTCAGGCTCGGCGTAGAGCGAGTCGGGGAGCAGCAGCGGCCAGCGGTGCCCGGCGAGGTGCCCTGCGCCGTCGCGCGCGTTCCAGGCGGTGAGCCACGATGGGAGGGTGTCGGCGTAGTACGCGCTGGTGGTGAACCGGCCGGCGACGTACCAGAAGACGGGGCCCTTCGCGCGACCGATGGGAAGGATCGCGCCGCGATCCTTCCGGGAAATGGAGAGGAACTGGAAGTCGGGATTCCCCCGCGCGAGCCAATCCACCAGCGTGGTGCCGATGAAGCGCCGGGGTGAGGCCCCGGGCGCCCCGGGGGCTCCAATGACCGGCGCCGTCGAATCCGGGACACCGAGTTCGTTGTTCACGATGCCGGAGTGCGCGGGATACCGGCCGGACAGAATGGTCGAATGTCCCGGTGCCGTCTCGGTCAGAGCGTGATCCTGCTCGCCGTGGGGAAAGACCGCCCCTTCAGCGAGAAACCGCCGGAAGCCACCCCGCCACTGCCCCTGCCAGCGCTGCAGGTAATCGCCGCGGAGCTGGTCCACCGTGACGATCACGACCAGAGTCGGGCCGACCGGCGCGGGACCGGCTCCGGTCAGGGCGAAGGCCAGCGTGACGGGAATCACCAGGAGGGAAAGCAGCTGCAACCGGGAGCGATGCATGAGGCGATGGTTCGGGGAGCTCAAAGGTGTGGCGCCGGGGTTTGGGAGTTTCGCAGCAGTGCCACAGGGAAGCAACCCCGCCGATTCGGGGAAATGCCGACCGGAGAAGCACTTGAGTAGTTGGCACTCTTCTCGCTCTCTCAGGAGAAGAAGGATAATTGTAGCTGACCGAACCACGAACCGCCCGACAAGAGCACACCCGGAGTGATCCGGGGCCGCAAAACTAGAGGTCTTTTGTAGAGCCAAGGCACGCCTTGGCTTCCCAAGAGATAGCTCGGTGCCGAAGGTGGAGCTGCGGAGCGTGATACGGAATCCGACCCTCTCTGGGGTCTGCCGAGTCACGCTTTTTGTGCCATCGGGCATGGGAGAATGCACCCGTGCCGTTTCAGAAGCCCGCCATCTATTGTCTCGGCCTCCTGGGCACCCTCGCCGCTTGCGAGATGCTGGGGCCGCCGCCGCCGCTGCCCGCGCATGCACAGCAGGTCCTCGCGCCTGACGAGTACCGGACCTGGTGGAGTGAGACCGAGGCCTGTGCCGGCCGCTCCGGCGACATCGACCAGGTGGAGTGGTACCTCGTCCCCGACGCCGAGACGTTCGACTCGCGGAGCGGCCCGAAAGTCGGGCTGTGGACCCACTCGGGCGAGGGGGTGCGAATCGTGATCGCGGGCAACTACGCCGACAACGAACTGGTCGTCCGGCACGAGATGCTGCACGCGCTGCTGGACCGCGAAGGCCATCCGGCCGAGTACTTCGAAGATCGCTGCCGGCTGACCTGGCAGAGCTGGGGCCACCCGGAGTAAGCGGCCTCAGGCGCGGAGGATCCACCGCTTGGCGTATGGGATGCACATCAGCAGCCACCAGAGGCCGACGAAGCTGAGTGCGTAGGCGAGCGAGCCGTTGAGCGGCCCCGCCCAGCTTGCGAAGAGCCGTTCATAGCACCAGCGCTGCAGCGACCAGACTCCCCCCGCCCCGTCACCGACCTGCAGCAGGTTGAGCACCCGGGCCATCAGCCCCGATCCCACGAAGACCGTGAGCGGATTGGCCCCGAAGACGTAGGCGGGACCGGCCCACCGTTGCCCTCCTCGCATATCGATGAACCAGTAGCAGAGCGCGAGCGTGAGCAGCGCAGCCCCGCCGGTGAAGAGCACGTAGGAACTGCTCCAGAGGTTCTTGTTGATCGGGACCAGAAGACTGGCCCCGAGCCCCGCCTCCAAGAGCAGCGCCCCGGACGCCGCCATCCACGCGGCCGTGATGCCGCGAGCGCGGTCGCCCCGGAGCCACATCCCTGTCAGCACCCCGATGAGACAGGTCGCGACCGCGGGCACCGTGGAGAGCAGCCCCTCGGGGTCCCACTCGGGCTTCCACATGTGACCGGCAAACAGATGGCTGTCGAGATACTGGGCCAGATTGCCCACCGGCTCGAGCACGCCCGCGCCATAACCCGGTACAGGGACCAGCAGCATCGCGGCGGCATAGGCCGCGAGCAGCACGACGATGACGGAGACCAGTTCGCGCCAGGTGAGGGTGAGGTATGCTGCGGCGGCACAGAGATAGACGAGCCCGATGCGCTGGAGCACGCCGGGGATGCGGATCGTCGCGAGGTGGTAGGAGGGGAAGCCGTTGAGGAGGAGGCCGATCAGGATGATCGTGGCGCTCCGGAGCAGGACCTTCCGCCAGAGCGCGGAACGGTCGGCGCCCTCCTCACGCCGGCGGGCAAAGGAATAGACCAGCGCCACCCCGACGATGAACAGGAAGAACGGGAAGATGAGATCGGTCGGCGTCCATCCATTCCACTCCGCGTGCTCCAGCGGGGGATAGACAAAGGACCAGCTCCCCGGATTGTTCACGAGGAGCATGGCCGCGATGGTCAGGCCGCGAAAGGCGTCGAGCGAGCGGAGGCGGGTCGCCGTATGGCGCTACGGGTTGACGACCAGCGTCGGGAGATTCTGGTCGAGACCACTCCCGTCGCCGAGCTGGTTGGAGAAGTTGTCGCCCCAGCAGTAGAGCGCCCCGGTACTGGTCACGCCGCAGGTGTGTGAGGCGCCCGCCGCGATGCTCACGAAGCCGGACACACCG
>DAINRP010000201.1:0-6149 GCA_036741755.1 Gemmatimonadales bacterium | reverse complement strand
GCGCTCGCCTTCCGGGTACGCTTCTGAGTGGCGAAGTCGACGTGAAACAGGCCGAAGCGCTTCGAGTAGCCGTGGCTCCACTCGAAGTTGTCGAGCAGCGACCAGGCGAAGTAGCCACGGAGATCGACACCGGCAGCGATCGCACAGTGCGCCGCACGCAGATGCTCGCGGTAGTAGTCCGTCCGGAGCGGGTCGGAGACCAGGGGACCGTCGGCGGTGTCGGCATCGGGAAAGGCGGCACCATTCTCGGTGATGTACAGCGGGACCGGCCCGTAGCGCTGGTGCACCCAGGTGAGCACTTCGGTCAGCGCCTCCGGATAGACTTCCCAGTCGGTGGCGGTGTAGATGTGCTGAGGCTGGTGCACCCGGCCGGCGCGCACCGGCAGCTCCGCGGGATCGTCGCGAGTCACGGCGCGGGTGTAGTAGTTGATGCCGAGGAAATCGAGCGGCTGTCGGATCAGCGCGAAATCCTCATCCGGGAATTCGGGCCATGCCGGGCCATAGATCTCGCGCAGCTCCTCGGGGTACTGGCCGAAGAAGACCGGATCGAGATACTGCCGGTTCATGTAGGCATCGGCGCGACGGGTGGCGGCGAGGTCCTCCGACCGGTCGGACGCGGGATACTTGGGCTCCAGGTTCACCACGAGGCCGGGGTTTCGGCCACCTTCAGCGCGAATCGCCTGCATGCCGAGACCGTGGGCACGCAGCAGATTGTGGCTCGCGATCGGCGGCTCTTCGACGCTCTGATGCCCTGGGGCGTGGGTTCCGAAGAGATAGCCACCGTCAGTCACGACCCAGGGCTCGTTGAGCGTCGTCCACATGGCGGCGCGGTCCCCCAGCGCCTTGACCATGACCGTAGCGTAGTCGGCAAACCAGCCGGCGATGTCCCGGTTGAGCCAGCCGCCGCGATCATCGAGGGCCGCGGGCAGGTCCCAGTGATAGAGGGTGATGTTTGGCTGGATGCCATGCTGTACCAGGATGTCGGTGAGCCGGTCGTAGAAGGCGAGCCCCTTCGGGTTCACGGGGCCGCGGCCCGACGGCAGCACCCGGCTCCACGAGATGCTGTAGCGGTAGCTGGTGAGCCCCAGTTCGCGCATCAGCCGGACATCGTCTTCGAAGCGGCGATAGTGGTCGCACGCGACATCACCGGTATCGCCGTTCGCCACCCTCCCTGGCGTATGGGCGAAGCGGTGCCAGATGCTCGCTCCAGCTCCATCGGCGAGGGGTGAGCCTTCGATCTGGTAGGCGGAGGTCGCGGCGCCCCAGAGGAAGCCGCGAGGGAACTGGATCGGTTCAGACATTCTCGGAAGGCACTCAGATGGCCAAGGTGATCCTCGAAGCGCTGACAAAGATATACGAGGAGCGCGGAAAGCTTCACACCGCGGTTCACGGCGTCGATCTGACCATCGAGGACGGCGAGTTCCTGGTCCTGGTGGGCCCTTCAGGCTGCGGCAAGAGCACGACGCTCAGGATGATCGCGGGACTGGAGGCCATCTCGAAGGGGACTCTGCGCATCGGTGACCGGGTGATGAATACCGTCCCCCCCAGCGAGCGGGACATCGCGATGGTCTTCCAGAACTACGCGCTCTATCCCCACATGTCGGTCTACGAGAATCTCGCGTTCGCGCTGAAGCTGAAGAAGCTGCCGGGGACGGAGATCGACACCCGGGTTCGTCAGGCGGCGGAGATGCTCGGCCTCGGTGAACTGCTGGAGCGCAAGCCGCGACAGCTCTCCGGCGGGCAGCGGCAGCGCGTCGCGCTGGGACGAGCGATCGTCCGGCAGCCGAAGGTGTTCCTGTTCGACGAACCGCTTTCCAATCTCGACGCCAAGCTCCGGGTCCAGATGCGGCGGGAAATCGCCGCGCTCCGCCGACGGCTCGGCACCACGACCATCTACGTCACCCACGACCAGGTGGAGGCGATGACCCTCGGCGACCGGATCGTCGTGATGAAGGACGGCCACGTGCAGCAGGTGGACACGCCGCTCGGCATCTACCGCGCGCCGGCCAACACCTTTGTCGCCACGTTTGTCGGGAGCCCGCCGATGAACCTGGTGCGGGGCAGCCTCAGCGGCGGGGTGTTCACCGCGACGGCCGGTTCGCTCAGCATTCCCGTCCCACAGCGGATGACCGGCCCCGCGATCCTCGGTCTCCGGCCCGAGGCACTGCATCTCCGGCCCGCCGGGGAGGGTGACTTCACCGCCCGCATCGACGAGATCGAGCCGCTGGGCAGCGAGACGATGCTCACCGTGGATGCCAGCGGGACGACGCTGACCGCACGCGTCGATGGCGGCACAACGGTTCGGCGCGGCGACCAGACTGGGCTGGCCGTCGCGCCGGAGGGACTGCACTGCTTCGCGGGGGATTCCGAACTCCGCCTGCCCTAGAGCGGCCAGGGCACGGAGGCCCGGGCTACTTCGCGTACACCGGATAGGTCGCGTCGTACATCTGCTTCCGCACCGCGGCCCTGAGATCGGCCGGGCGCGGTGCCTTGGCCAATCCCTCCTCATACGCCACTTCCGCCACCGCCGTGGCGATCTCGACGGACACCCGCCGGATCTCCGAGAGCGGCGGGAACAGGGAGCCGGACTCGAGCGACGCCTGCATCACCTGCAGCGCCAGCGCGCGGGCGGCGGCGTAGAACATCGTATCGGTCACGCGACTCGCCTTCGACACGATCACCCCGAGCCCGACGCCGGGGAAGATGTAGGCGTTGTTGCCCTGTCTCGGCAGGTAGGTCTTCCCCCCATGGGTGACCGCCGGGAAGGGACTGCCGCTCGCGAACACCGCGCGTCCATCGGTCCAGGTGTAGGCCTGTTCGGCGGTGCACTCCGACTTGCTGGTGGGATTCGACAGCGGGAAGATGATCGGCCGCTTGTTGATCTTCGCCATGGCGCGCACCGCGGGCTCGGTGAACGAGCCGGCGGTCGCGGAGACGCCCACGATCGCGGTCGGACGGAGCGCTTCGACCGCCTCGAACAGCCCCGCGGCGGGGGCATGCGGGTGGGCGTAGGGCAGCTTGTAGTCGGCGAGGTTGGCCCGCCCGGCGACCACGAGTCCGCGGCTGTCGATGAACCAGCAGCGCTGCCGTGCGGTCGCTTCAGGCATGCCTTCCCGTACCAGGGCCGAGACGATCAGGTCCGCGATGCCGGTCGCGGCGGAGCCGGCGCCGAGGAAGAGCACCTTCTGCTCGACGAGCGGCTGGCCGGTGATGCGGGCCGCGGAGAGCAGCCCGGCGAGCGTCACCGCCGCGGTGCCCTGGATGTCGTCGTTGAAGCAGCAGACCCGGTCGCGATACCGCGCCAGCAGGTGGATCGCGTTGTCGGTGGCGAAGTCCTCGAACTGGATCACCGCCCCGGGGAACACCTCCTGCACCGCCATGACGAACTCCTCGAGCAGCGCGGCATACTCCTCGCCCCGCACCCGCTCCTGCGGCAGGCCGAGGTAGAGCGGATCGTTGCGGACCTCTTCCCGATTGGTCCCCACATCGATCGTTACCGGCAGGCACATCGACGGGTCAACGCCGGCGCAGGCGGTGTACAGCGACAGCTTCCCGATCGGGATGCCCATGCCGTTGGCGCCGAGGTCGCCGAGTCCGAGAATGCGCTCGCCGTCGGTCACCACGATCATCCGCACCTCATGGCCGGGCCAATTGCGGAGCACCTCCCGCACCCGGCCGCGGTCGCGCGCGGTCACGTAGAGGCCGCGGGGCCGGCGGAAGATGTGCCCGAAGCGGACGCAGGCTTCGCCGACGGTGGGGGTGTAGAGGACCGGCAGCATCTCCTCGACATGCTCCATCACCGTGCGGTAGAACAGATGCTCGTTGCGGTCCTGCAGGCTGATCAGATAGATGTACTGCTCGAGAGGACTCGATTTCTGCGCGAAGTTCTCGATGATCCTCGCCTGCTGCTCGTCCTGGGTCGTGACCTTGGGCGGAAGCAGTCCGCGCAGGCCGAGGGCGTCGCGCTCGGCGTCGGTGAAACTGGTGCCTTTGTTGAGGCGGGGATCGTGCAGATACTCCTGGGCAGGACGATGTTCAGACATGGGATGGGCTCGAGTGAGTGATCGGGGTCAGTCGCCGAGAGGCGCGAGCATGACACGGGCGTCCACCGCGCGGACGCCGTCGGCGAACGCCAGGACGGGATTGAGATCGAGTTCGGCGATCTCCGGAAAATCGGTGGCCAGCCGGGAAACGCGGAGGAGGACATCCTCCAGCGCCCCGAGGTCGGCGGGCGGGGCGCCACGTACCCCGGTAAGCAGACGGAACCCGCGGATCCCGCGCACCATCTCCGCGGCGTCCAGCCGGTGAATCGGCGCCAGCCGGAACACCACGTCGCCGAGTACTTCGACGAGGGTGCCGCCGAGGCCGAACATCAGCATCGGGCCGAGGGAGGGATCGCGCGACATCCCCACGATCAGTTCCCGCCCGCCCTTCACCATCTGCTGGACCAGGATTCCGGTGATCGGCGCATCGGGCTGCGCCCGCCGGGCGCCGGCCATGATCTCGTCGTAGGCGGTGCACGCCTCTTCCGCGTTGCCGATGCCCACCTGCACCCCACCTACATCGGTCTTATGGATGATCGCAGGCGCCACAATCTTCATCACCACCGGATAGGTCAACTTGGCGGCGGCTGTCATTACCTCCTCCGCGCTCCGGGCCAGCACCGCGCTCGCGGTGGGGATGCCGTAGGCATGGAGCAGCTGCAGTGACTCGATTTCATCGAGCCGGGCGCGGCCTTCGGTACGGGCCTTGTGGAGGATCGCGGCGGCACCCGCCTGATCCACCGCCCAACTCTCCGCGACCGGCAGCGGCCGCTCCCGCCACTCGCGATAGCGGCACATCGCGGCGAGCGCGCGAGCCCCCGACTCCGGAAAGATGTAGGCCGGGATGTTGACCGCATGCAGCTCCGCCCTGCCCTGCGGCAGTCCCTGCCGCCCCATCAGCACGGCCAGCAGCGGTTTGTCGGGACCGTTCACCTTGGCCGCGACGATGGCCTCCGCCACATCCGCCTGCCGGACGCCCATCGGCGGGACGAAGATCGACATCACGGCGTCGATGCCCGGATCATCGAGCAGGGCGCCGAGCGCCGCGCGATAGCCCGGCGGTGTCGCCGACGCGATCATGTCGAGCGGATTGCGGAGCGATGCCTCTTCGGGGAAGAGCGGCTTCAGCCGGGTCACCGTCGTCGCATCCAGCTCGGCGACGCTGAGATTGTTGGCTTCGAGGGCATCGGCGGCGAGGATGCCGGGACCACCGGAGTTGGTGACCACCGCGACCCTGCGCCCGCGTGGCAGCGGCTGCCCGTTGAACGCCATCGCGAGATCGAACAGCTCCTCCACCGACCCCGCGCGCAGCACTCCTGCCTGGACGAGCAGCGCCTCGACCGCGATGTCGCTCGCGGCGAGCGCGCCGGTGTGGGAAGAGGCCGCGCGGGCACCGACTCGCGAACGCCCCGACTTCACCACGATGATCGGTTTCTTCCGGGTCACTCGTGAGGCAATCTCCAGGAACCGGCGCGGGTGGCCGAAGTTCTCCACGTACATGAGGATGACTTCGATCCCCGGATCATCCTCCCAGTGGAGCAGCAGATCGTTGCCGCTCACGTCGGGCTTGTTGCCCATCGAGACGAACTGCGCGATGCCAATGCCGTATTCCTGCGCATAGTCGAGCACCGAAAGCCCCATGGCGCCCGACTGGCTCACGAATCCCGCCCGGCCAAACGGCGGCATGCTCGGCGCAAAGGTGGCGTTCATCGAGATCGCCGGGTCGGCGTTGAGGACGCCCATGCAGTTGGGCCCAACCAGCCGCATGCCATGGCGATTGCAGATCTCGACGAGCTGCCGCTCCCGCTCGACGCCCTCTCCGCCCACCTCACGGAAACCGGCGCTGATCACCACCAGCCCCCGCACCCCTTTCCGCCCGCACTCTTCCGCCACCGTGGCCACGTGCGGCTTCGGCACACAGATCACCGCCATGTCCACCGGGTCGGGGATCGCGGAGACGGTGGGCCAGGCCTTGATGGAGTGGATGGCAGACGCGCTGGGGTTCACCGGATAGACCGTCCCGGTGAATCCGTAGTTCACGAGATTGGCGAGGATCTGGTGGCCGAGTGTGCTGGGTGAACGGGAGGCGCCGACGACGGCGATGGA
>DAINRP010000200.1:0-6175 GCA_036741755.1 Gemmatimonadales bacterium | reverse complement strand
CCGACCAGCAGCCGGAGGCCCAACCGGGTCTCCGGATCGAGATACCGGGCCCGCCACACGGGCCAGAGCGCCATCGCAGCGTGCGCGCGGGCGAGCGACTCGGCCCGCAGCTCGGCGGTCCCCTCTGTCTCCCGCAGCCACTCCAGCAGCAGCCCCTCATCGTGCCAGGCACCGAGCGCGTCCTGGATTGCGTGCAGCTCGTTGAGCCATTCCTCCACCGGCTCACCATAGCACTCCTCCAGGCACTCGACCGCGTAGCGCAGCACCTTCACCTGCCGTCGAAGACCGTGCAGTGGCGCAGCGGCCTTGATGTCAGGCGCTGGCACATCGGCGACCAGCCAGCCGGGATGGAGCAGCGTGGGCGACAGGACCGGGAACAGCAGGTCGGGGGCGAGCAGCGCGAGGGGCAAGGCGGCGACCGCGGTGCAGGTCGGCTCCTCGAGCCAGGCGCGCAGTCCGCTGGTCAGACGGCGAAGTCGCTTCCGTTCGATCCCGGCGCGCGCCTGCTTGAGCGCCTCGTTCCTTGCGACGGCGATCGTCGCTTCCAGACGGGCGACGACTGCCTTACCGCTCACTGAGGCGTCGGATATCCGGCTGGCCAGCACATCGAGATCGCGAAGCTTTCCCAGCCGCCGTTCGACCTCGCGGAGAACCGTGGAATCGACTTCTTCCGGAAGGTCCAGCAGCGGTCGGAAGACGCCGAGCGCCGCCAGGAGGCGCCGCGCTGCGACCCGCACCTCATGGACTGGTTCGGCCGAAGGATCCTCGCCGAGCGCATCGCGCCAATCCTCGAAAGCTTCGAGGCGCTCGTCGAGGATCTCCTCGACCAGCGCCCCGGTGTCGCCGTCCGGCGTGCGGCGCGTCACGTGTACCTCCCCCGCTGCCCGCGAAGCCTCTAGATTCGGACCGTCACGGTCCGACCACGGCGGCGAAGTCGGGACGGCTGCGGCGCACCATCGAGCGTACGTCGAACCGGGTCGTCTGGCTGAAATCGGGATCGCAGACGAAGGCCGCCGCCGGTGTGCCGTCATCGAAGAGCAGCAGAAAGTCATCGCATTCCGAGCGGATGGCCTCACACAGGGCATCATTCGCGCGGGGGGCCGCGAAGATCACACGGGTCGCACCCATCCCCCGCAGACTGTGAGCCGCCGCGGCGATCGCGACGGGATCGCTGAGACCGTCGTCCGCGAGCACCGCGGTACGGCCGGTGAGGCTGACCGGCGGAGCCCCGCCCCGCCACGCCGACGCGAGCAGATCAATCTCCCGGTGAGCCAGATCCGCCATGGCGCTCACGTAGTCGTCCGGCAACCCGAGCTGAGCGACTCGCTCGGACAGGATGAGCGTGGTGCCGTCAGCTACGGCGCCGAAGATGGAGCGCGGCCGACCGGACACCTCCAGCCGGTGAACCGGGATCACATCGAGAGGAGCTTCGAACGCCTTTGCGATCTCGCTGGCGACTCGGGCGCCACCGGGAGAGAGGGCGAGTACAACGGGGACTTCCCTGATCATGGCGCCCAGGCCCATCGCGAGCCGGCACCCTGCATCTGCCCGTGTCAACGTTACCATTGGGTCCTCCGAGGAGCCTGCGACACTAATGTCGAACCGGACGCATGAGTGAACCATGAAGGAGCAGTGACAGCAATGGCTGAGATTCACCCGATCTTCGTGTTCGAAGTCGCCCAGGCGATAGACCTGGACCTGGCGGAACGGTCGGTGGGCGGGGGATCCGAACGGCAGACCTTCCGTCACCGCGGACGGGCCACGCTCTTCTTCCAGTATCGTCCGGCCCCGCTCAAAGTTTCGCAGGAGCGGGCGCCGATCAGCATCGGCGCCTGGAGCACGGAGCCCTCCGTTGATCTGGTGCTGTACGATTTCGGCGCGGCCTCGGTGTCCTACCACATACCCGTGCCTGGGGGCCTCGACGAACTGTCTTCGGCAAGCAAGGCGCTCCGCGGCTCCGACCTCCTCAAGCTGGACGCACGCGGCAGGGTCGAGGCCCTGCTCCGCTCGCTCGGGGCCGCGGTGCAGAAGTCGAGCGTCTCGGCGTTCAGCGAGGACTACATCATCATCGGGATGCGACAGCTTCCATCCGGATCGAGCGCCGCGGCCTTCTGCGAGAGCCATGCGGAGACAATCACGCGCATTCTCCGCCCGGACGCCGGCCGGCCCTCTGCGGAAGAGATCCGGAACGCGAACGAGGTCCGGATCAGCTTTGGACCGACCGACCTGACGATCGTCGACTGGGACGCGGCTTTCGTGCTGGACCCGGACCCCGAAGATGTGCGGGCCGTGCTGGAGTTCGCGAATGTGCAGCTGCTGGAGATGCGCTGGCTGGATCTCCAGCTGGATGACGCGATCGAGCGTTCGTACCTCCTGCTCGCCCGCCGCCAGGGGTGGCGAACCATGCTCCCCAGCGCCGTGAGCGCCGACATGCACCAGGTCGCCGAGCTGCAGCTCGAGAGTGCCGTCATGCTGGAGCGGGTGTCCAACGCCCTGAAGGTGTTCGGCGAAGAGTACCTCGCCCGCATCTACCGCCTTGCGGCGGGCCGCTTCCACCTGGCAGAGCTGGAAGGGACCATCATCCGGAAGCTCACGACGATCGAGAGCATCTACCAGAAGCTCTCCGACAAGGCTGCCAGCACCCGCATGGAAGCACTGGAGTGGGTCGTGATCGTACTGATCGCGCTCGAAATCGTCCTCGGACTGCTCAAGTAGGAGCGAACCCCTGCCACCTCTCTCCCGCTGGCTCGTGAAATCCGGGTTCGTCTGCCTCGCGCTCGCCCTCCTGATCGAGGCGCTGCTCGCGCGCCCGTCGGGGTTTCTCCCCGGCCTGCCCGACACCGCTCTCCACCTGGGAGCGATTCACCTGCTCACCGTCGGCTGGCTGCTGCAGCTCATCAGCGGAGTCGCGTTCTGGATGTTCCCGCGGCACCCAACCGCGCCTCCACGCGGAAACGAGCGGCTCGGCTGGGGCGGATTCCTGCTGCTGAATGCAGGCCTGATGCTGCGTCTGTTTGGCGAAGCTTGGCGTCTGGGAATGGGCGGGCCCTCCTGGCCGCTCGTCGCGGCGGCCCTGCTGCAACTCGTCGCGGTCGCGCTCCTGATCCGGCTCCTCTGGCCGCGGATCCGCGAGATCCGAAGCTGATGCCCAGGCTCTCCGTGTGGATGCTGCGAACCGCGCTCCTCGCCCTGCTGGCCGGTACCGCGCTCGGGGCCTGGCTGCTGGCGACGGAGCCGCGGTACGATGCGACCCGTGCGGCACTCAGGGATGTCCACCTGACGCTGCTGCTCTTCGGATGGCTGGTCCAGTTCGTTCTGGGCGTCGCCTACTGGATGCTGCCACGATACGCGAGTGCCCCGGACCGGGGACCGCCCTGGGCCGGCTGGGCTGCATACGCCACCTTTCTCGCCGGACTCGGGCTCGGGCTCATCGCACTACTCCTGCCCGCCAACGGCCTAGCGCCCGCCGGCAAACTTCTGCTGGCGGGCGCGACATTCGTCTTCGTGCTGCTGCTGTGGGGACGGGCGAAGCCCTTCGGTACGCCGTTGTGATGGCTCAGCCGGTCCGTTTCGGCCGCATCAGGTCTGCCACCGTCGTCTCCCGGAAGAAGCCCGCCATCTTTTCCCCCACCGTCTTCCAACGGGCATGCGCTGCGCAAGGCGTCTGGTCGCTGCACACCGCCCGGCCCATCACGCAGGCCTGCCGGCCGAGAATTTCATCGAACTCGGTCACGATTTCGAGCAGGTAGATCCGCCCGGCGGGCCGGGCGAGCCGAAAGCCGCCGAACTTTCCCCGAGACGATTCGAGCACGCCGGCGCGGGCCAGCAGATGGAGCGTCTTGGACAGGTAGTTCTGTGGAATTCCGAGAATGCTCGCCAGCTTTCCGGCGCCAATTGGCCGGCCATCGGGCTGTTCAGCGATGGTGACGACTGCTCGGAGCGCGTATTCGGCGGTTTGGTTGAGCATGGGTGCAGTCTATTCCTGAACCGGCCGAAAACCCCCAGTAAATGCCTGAATTTCTTTTCACGAAACAATATATCACTTGTTCATGTGATTTGCCTATACTCGGCCTCGTGGTGCGCGGGGCTCACCCGCCCAGGCCGACATTCAATCCAAGGACAGCAGCCATGCCCCGATCATCCTACCGCCTGCCCGTCCTCGCGCTGGCGGCCGTCCTGCTGGGCGCCGCATGCGGAGGCTCCGACACCGCTCCTCCAAAGCCGGCTGACGCTGCGGCCACGCCGGGGGCCGCCGCGGGATCGGATCTGACCCCATTCCAGCTCGAGAACGGTATCGGCCCGGTGACCGAAGCGATCAGCCTCGGCCCGATTGACGAGGAAATGGCGGAGCACGGCAAGGAGCTGTTCGACGCGAAATGCGCCGCCTGCCACAAGATGACCGACAAGTACGTCGGCCCGCCCTTGGGCGAAGTCACGGTGCGCCGGACCCCGGCCTTCATCATGAACCAGGTGCTCGATCCCGAAGGCATGTACGCCAGGCATCCGGTGGTGAAGCAGCTGCTCGCGGAATACATGACCCAGATGCCGAATCTGGGTCTGACGAAGGAGCAGGCCCGGCAGTTGGTGGAGTATCTCCGTACGCAGACCCCCAGCAAGACCGCCCCGTGAAGGGCAGGATCACCATTCAGGAGAGGCAGACATGATGCGCGACAGTTCGTGGAACCGGATCGGCCGGATGGGTGCTGCCCTGGGTGCGGTGCTTCTGGCGGCTGGCTGCGGCAAGACGACTACCCAGGCGGGCGGCACCGGCGACGCGGCGTCGCGAGTGTACGTCGCACCGGGGCAGTACGACGAGTTCTACATGTTCGCCTCCGGCGGGTTCTCCGGGCAGGTCAGCGTGTACGGCCTTCCCTCCGGGCGCCTCTTTCGGGTGATCCCGGTCTTCTCGCAGGACGCCGAGAAGTCCTACGGCTACAGCGAGCAGAGCAAGCCGATGCTGGAGACGAGCTACGGATTCATCCCATGGGACGATGCCCACCACCCGTCCCTGTCCAAGACCGACGCGATGAACGACGGCCGCTGGCTCTTCATCAACGGCAACAACACGCCGCGCGTCGCCCGGATCGACTTGGCGGAGATGAATACGAAGGAGATCATCGAGATCCCGAACTCGGCCGGCAACCATGCGTCGCCGTTCGTGACCCAGGGCACCGAGTACGTGGTAACCGCCACGCGCTTCAGCGTGCCGACACCGCAGCAGGATGTTCCGATCGCCACGTACAAGGAGAACTTCGGCGGCCAGATCGGCTTCGTGGCCGTCGATGCGAAGACCGGCAAGATGACGCTGGCGTTCCAGATCCACATGCCGGGATTCGACTACGACCTCGCCCGTCCGGGCAAGGGCGTCTCGCATGGCTGGGCGTTCTTCACCTCGTACAACACCGAGCAGGCCAACACTCTCCTGGAGCGCAACGCCTCACAGAACGACAAGGACTTCATCACAGCGGTGAACTGGAAAGTCGCCGAGCAGTGCGTGGCCGCGGGCAAGGCCAAGACCTGGAACACCAAGTACGCGCACAACTGGGTGGATGACGCCGACATCGCCCACTCGGAGATGCTCACGAGCGAGAAGGTGCTGGAACCCGCCGACTGCCCCGACATGGTCTACTTCCTCCCCACCCCGAAGTCGCCCCACGGCGTGGACGTGGATCCGACGGGTGAGTTCATCGCGGCAGGCGGCAAGCTGGCGGCGGTCATCCCGGTCGCCTCGTTCACCAAGATCCAGAAGGCGATCGCCGACAAGTCGATCGACCGGATGGTGGACGGGATTCCGGTGCTCAAGTACGAGGCCATCAGCGCCTGCGAAGTCCCGCAGCCGGGTCTGGGTCCCTTGCACACCGAGTTCGACGAGAAGGGCAACGCCTACACGTCGATGTTCCTCTCCTCGGAGATCGTCAAGTGGAGCGTGAAGGACTGCAAGGTGCTCGACCGGATCCCGACCTACTACTCGATCGGCCACCTCATGGTCGTGGGCGGCGACACCCGGCAGCCCGATGGAAAGTACGTCGTGGCGCTGAACAAGATCACCAAGGACCGGTATCTGCCCACCGGCCCGGAACTCACCCAGTCGGCGCAGCTGATCGATATCTCGGGCGACAAGATGAAGCTGCTGCTCGACTTCCCGACCATCGGCGAGCCGCACTACGCCCAGGCG
>DAINRP010000199.1:0-6250 GCA_036741755.1 Gemmatimonadales bacterium | reverse complement strand
ACCCGGCGCGCCAGCCGACCGAACCACTCCCGTACACTGTCCAGAATCTCGTAGAAGGTCGGGATCGCGATCAGCGTCAGCAGGGTCGAGGTGATCACCCCCCCGATGACGGCGACCCCGAGCGGCTGGCGGAACTGCGCACCTTCGCCCCGGCCCAACGCCACCGGAATCATGCCGGCGATGAGCGCGAAGGTCGTCATGAGAATTGGGCGGAGCCGGATGGCACCCGCCTCGATCAGCGCCTCACGCAGCGCCAGACCCTGCCGCTCCCGCGCCCACTTGGCGAAGTCGATCAGCAGGATCGCGTTCTTTGCCACGATGCCCATGAGCAGGATCACGCCAATCAGGCTCATGATGTTGATGGTGAGGCCGGTGACCGCCAGTCCCAGCATGACGCCGATCAGCGACAGCGGCAGCGAGATCATGATCGCGATCGGATCGATGAAGGACCCGAACTGCATCACCAGAATCAGGTACATGAGCATCGCCGCCACGCCGAGGGCGAGGAAGATGTTGCCGAACACCTCCGCCTGCTGCTCGGCGTCGCCCCCTTCACTGATGCGGACTCCAGGGGGCAGGGGAAGCTTGGCGACCTTCGCGCGCACGTCGTCCATCACCGGCCCGGTCGCGCGGCCGGAGACGTTCCACTCCACGTTGACCACCGGGTCGCGGTTGAGGTGGTTGATCACCGCGGGGCCGACGCTCGAGGTGATGTCGGCGACCTGGCCGAGCGGTATTGTACTCGTCGTGCGGTTCGGGCCGACGACGAGGAGCGGCAACCGTCGCAGATCCTCGGGGCGGCTCCGGCTCTCCGGCACCAGTCGCACCTCGACGTCGCGGGTTTCGCCGCTCGGGTCGACCCAGTCCCCGGCATCGATCCCGGCGAAGGCCGGCCGGACCGACTGCGCCACGTCACCGACCGTGATGCCGAGGCTGCCGGCCAGTCCCCGATTGAGCTTGACCGTGATCTCGGGCTTCTGGCCTTTCGAGGACAGGCCCAGATCGACCACGTTCGGCACGCGTCCCACGATCTGCTGGATCTGCTCCGCAACCGCGGTGATCGTCGGGACGTCATTGCCGCGTATCTCGAGCTGCAGCGCCTTCCGCCCGCCGCCGAAATCCGAGGTGAAGACCGAGACCTTGGCGCCGCTCAAGCGGTCGGTCTGCGACCGCAGCCGGGTCGCGAAGTCCTCGACCACAATGTCCCGCTGGCCCCGCGGCACGAGCCGTACATAGATGTTGCCTTCATCCACCGCGCCTGAGGTGCTGCCGCCGAGCGTGGTGTACGTGTATTTCACTTCCGGATACTGCCGCACCAGGGCGGCGACCTCCTCCGCCTTGGTCCGGGTGTAGGCGAGGTTGGAGCCCGGGGGCGTTTCCAGCTTGATGTTGAACTCCGCCCGGTCATCGAGCGGGAAGAATCCGACGCCCACCAGCCGCATCGCCGGCATCGCCAAAGCGAAGACGAACGACGCCGTCGAGATCGCGACCATCGACCACCGGTGGTCCAGCGCCCAGGCGATCACCCGCCGGTACCGCTCCGCCAGCCGGGTAAACCAGGCATTGAACTTGTCGAGCTGTCTGGTAATCCACGCCTTCTCATGCTCGTGCTGGTGCGGATCAGGCCAGTAGGCGGAGAGCATCGGGTCGAGGGAGAACGAAACGAACAGCGACACCGCCACCGAGCAGGCGATGGTGAGCGCGAACGGCTTGAACCACTGGCCCGATACGCCGTTCAGGAAGGCGATCGGCAGGAAGACGGCCAGGATCGAGAAGGTCGTGGCAGCCACCGCGAGACCGATCTCGTCGGTACCTTCGCGTGAGGCGGTGATGTGGTCCTTGCCCATCTCCAGGTGGCGCACGATGTTCTCGCGGACCACGATCGCGTCGTCGATCAGGATGCCGATCGCGAGCGAGAGTCCGAGCAGCGACATCGTGTTCAGGGTGAACCCGAAGGCGTAGACCGCGATGAACGAGGCCAGCACGCTGACCGGCAGGGCCAGGCCGGTGATGATCGTCGAGCGCCACGAGTTGAGGAACAGGAACACCACCAGCACCGTGAGGAGCGCTCCTTCGACCAGGGTCTCCTCGACGTTCTTCACCGAACGCTCCACCCGTTCGCCGGCATCCTTCACCAGCTCCAGCTTGGCGCCGGCCGGGAGCCCCGCCTGCAGTTTCGTCACCCGTTCCATGACCCGGGTGCCGACGTCGGTGGTGCTGAAGCCCTTCGACTTCTTCACGTCGATGCCGACGGCCTCCTGGCTGTTGTACATCGCCAGCGACCGCGGCTCGGCGGTGCCGTCGATCGCCGCCGCCAGTTCGCCCAGCCGGATCATCCGGCCGTTGCGCTCGGTGACGACCAGCGAGAGAAAGTCCTGCGGTTCCACCAGGCGGCCGGAGAGCCGGATGCTGCGCTCTTCGAAGTCACTCTCGATGCGGCCGACCGGAGCCGCGAGGTTCTGTGCCTTCAGCGCACCCACGACCTGTGCGACGCTCACGCCGGCCGCCTGCAGCGCCTGCGGGCGGAGCAGCACCGTCAGCTCCCGCTCGTGCTTGCCGATGACGTTCACCTCCGCCACGCCCGGCAAGGAGCGCAGCTCCCGGGCGATCCCCGGATCGGCGAGCCGCGTCAGCTCCGCGGCCGAGAGGGTGGTGGACGACAGCGCGAGCGACACCACCGGCCGGTCGGTGTCGGAGAGCTTCTTGATGATCGGTTCCTTGAGCTCCTCCGGAAGGTCGCTGCGGATCGTGGAGATGGCGTCGCGCACATCCTGGGTGGCCTCGAGGATCGGCTTCTCGAACTGGAATTCGATGACGATCTGACCATAGCCGTCCTGCGCGGAGCCCTGGATCTTCTTGACCCCGCTGATCGAAGCGATGGCTTCCTCGACCGGTTCGAGGACTTCGCGCTCCACCCCGTCCGGTGAGGCGCCGGGGTACAGCAGCCCCACCAGGACGAACGGGGGCTGCACATCGGGGAACTCATCGGTCTTCAATTTGAGCAGCGCGATGACGCCGAAGACGGCCAGCGCCAGCATCGAAACCACCGTGACGACCGGTCGGCGGATTGCAAAGTCGGAGATCAGCACCGGTCACTCCCTTTCTGACGCGTTGCCCACCTGGACCGCGGAACCCGGGGCGATCCCGCGGGCCCCGCCGAGCAGGAGCGTGTCACCCGCCGCCAGCCCGCTTCGCACTTCCATCTGCTCCCGCGCCGCGTCGATCACGCCCAGCTCGACGTCGACACGCTCGACCTTGCCAGCCTTGATTCGGACCGCGAACGGTTTGAGCCCTTTACGATCCACCGCGCCGTTCGGCACCACGACGCCGACCCGCGTCGAGGTGGCCACGCGTCCCTCCGCGAAGAGCCCGGAGACCACGTTCTGCCCGCCGGTCGGCAGCGCCACCGTGATCCGGATCTGCCGCGTGGCGGGATCGACCGCCGGATTGATCCGGCTGATCCTGCCCGTGATCGGCTTCTCGGCGCCATGGATGGTGAACGTGACCGGCGTTCCGACCTTGAGGCCCTCGAGGGCATCGGCCTCGACCGCGCCTTCCAGCTTGAGCGTGGCCGGATCCACAATCGTGAACAGGGCCGTCCCGTTCTGCACGATATCGCCGAGGTTCACCGGACGCTCACTCACCACGCCGCTGAACGGCGCGCGCAGGACGGTCCGCGCGAGCTGCTTCTCCGCGTTGGCCATCCGTGCCTTGGCGTCCGCCCATTGCGCCTCGGCATTGGAGAGATTCCACTCCGCCTGCTCCCGGTCGCGATCGGCGAGGGCCCCCGCCTGCGCCAGTGCGCGGGTCCGCTCGGCGTTGCGGCGTGCGAGTCCGGCGTTCAGCTCCGCGCTGCGTACCGCGGCCTCGCTCGAGGCGTAGCTGTCGCGCACGCCGGTGTCGTCGATCCGGGCGAGGACCTGGCCACGTGTCACCGCCTGGCCCGGCTCCGCGTCGACGGCGACCACCGCGCCTCCGACCTCCGCGCGCACCTGCGCGGTGCGATCCGCCTCGAGCGTGCCGGCGATGGCGGGCCCCACCTGCAGCGTCTCCTGCCTGGCCAGAGCGATGTTCTCGAGGCCGACAACCATCGCGGCATCCGCACTCGCGACCGCGGGCGGGCCCCCGCGCCCGCAGCCGCTGGTGCCGAGGATCAGGGCCAGAGCCCCGGAGACGAACAGGGTGTGCATGGTCCGCGTCATGGCGTGAATCCGTTGCTGCCCGAGGTCGCGACCGCGGGCTGTTGAATGTTCTGCTGCCCGCTCTGGGCCGTGGACAGGATCTGGCTGACGTCGCTGCCGCCGAGGGGCAGGTCGCGCAGCAGCCGGAGACGAGCGCGCGAGACCTGGACGTCCCGCGCGGCCACCGCGCGGTTTGCCTGCGCCTGCTCGAGCTGCAGCCGGGAATCGTTCAGCTCCGTCTGGGTCGAGATCCCTTCCTTGAATCGCAGCGTGGCGATCTCGTACGCCCGCTCAGCCTGCGCCACCGTGCCCTGGGTCGCGGCCCAGGTGGCGAGCGCCGTCTGCAGCCGCTCCACCGTCGAACTGGCGTCCAGTGAGGCACCATCCCGCGCCTGGCTGACCCGGATCCGCGCCTGCGCCAGGCTCGCCTCGGACACCAGCGAGTTGCCGGCGAGCCGCCCGCTGGTCCACAGCGGAACGGAGACGTTCACGCCGATGGTCCAGTCCGGGACGAACTTCGCATTCCACGGCAGCCCGTCGTTGGGGTAACCTATCCGCGCGTATTTCGAGGTGAGGGTCACCGTCGGGAGCCGGTCCCAGCGCGTCACGTTGGTCAGGATCTGTTGAACGGTCGCGGCCTCCTCCAGCTGCTCCACCGCCGCGCGATGCGCTACCGCTGTGTCGCTCTCGCTGATCACCACCGAGTCCGCTGATTCAACGCCACCCGACGGCGTTTCATCGAGGGTCGTGGTCAGGGTGAGCGGCGTCGACCGCGGCAGCTGCAGCAGCTGCTGCAGCCGCAGGTAGGCGAGCCGCCGATCGGAGCGGCGCCTGAGCACCGCGGCGCGCTGATTGTCCCGGGTGACCTGCGCCCGCAGCAGCTCGAATTCGGATTGCGACCCGACCTGCTTGCCGAGGCGGGTCTGCGCGAAGGTGGTCTCGGCCTGCGCCAGACTGAGCTCGGCGATCGCCACGAGCCGGTCACTCAGCACGGCGTCGAAATAGGTCGAGGTCACGTCCAGTCGCGCCTGGGCTTCAGCCGTCGCGACGCCGATCCGCGCAACCTTCCGTCCGGCCACGGCGGCGCGCGGACGGCCCTTGATGATCGCACTGTTGAACAGTGTCTGGCTGAACCCCAGGCCGAAGTTGTACTGGTTCTTGCGCCCGAACGGCAGGCTGCTGAACACGCTGGACAGGTCCAGCGCGGACAGGCACTGCACGCTCTGCTCGAGTGCATCCACCCGCTGATCGAGCGGCAGCAAGGGATCCCCGGCGAAGCGGCTGCAGAAGCTGGTGGCGGTGGTGTCGACCTTGCCGCCCCCGGTGTTGAACTGGGACTTGAGGGTCCGGGTGTAGGACGCCGTGCCGGTCAGCTGCGGCAGAAGATCGGCCCGCACCCGCTTTACCTCGCCCTCGGCGCGCATCACATCCGCCCGCGCGAGCCCGACGGCATCGCTCGCGGGGATCGCCAGGTCCAGTGCTTCGTCGAGTGAAAGCGGCCGCGCAGCAGGCACGAGCGCACGCTGCTGCGCGTGCAATGAGGTCACGCTGAGCAACAGCGAAAGTCCGATGAGACGGGCCGCGAAGCGAAGGCCCGGAGCGGTGCGGCGGGTCATGCCTTCTCCTTGGTGGCGCCGTTCAGTGTCCCCGCCGGGGCAACCTCGGCCCCGACTGCGCCGAGCAGCAGCGTGACGTACTCACGGATCACGATTTCCGCTGCGGGGAGGTCGTCGTCCTCGAAATGGTCCCGCCAGATCGAATGCGTGAAGAGCGCGCCCAGCAGCAGGCCGGCCGCGGCATCGGCATGGAAGCTTCCCCGGGCCAGCCCGAGTTCGCGCATACGGTCGAGGTAACGGGAGAGCATGGCGTGCTCGCAGCCGGGTTCCTCGCAGATGTCCGGCGCGAGGACAGGATGTTCGATCAGGTCGCCCATGACGCGGGAGATCATTTCCCGGCCCTGGTACCAGTGCTGGTAGGTGCTCCACGCCCAGGCATTCAGCTCGGTGGCGGGGTCGACCGGCTCACCGAGGACCACGGTGTCGCACTTCCGGTGCGCCAGCTTCAGCGCC
>DAINRP010000198.1:0-6254 GCA_036741755.1 Gemmatimonadales bacterium | reverse complement strand
AGCCGGCAATGCCGTACGGCGTGCGCAGCATGATGAATGGCAGCGGCTCCGTGTGGCCCTTCGGCTGATAGATGAATGTGTGCAGCCGGGCGCCGTCGCGGGTGGGGATCATCGCCATGCGCCCCTCGAAGCCCGGCACGGAGTCCGCGGGCGCCTGTGCGGTCAGGCGTCCGCTGCTGGCGAGGGCCTGCGCCGCAGTAAGTGCGGCGAGCAGGGCGAAGGCTCTGACGATCGGCATGCCTGACTCCAGGTTGAATGTGCGCTGTCGTGTGAGGCAGCTGCTACCGCACCAGTTCCGGCGAGGGGGGCTGGGCCGCGATATCGGGTTCCTCGCCGCTCGGGGGTGCGGGGGCTCCGTCAGCGCGGTTGGGCACATTCCGCCCATGGCCGCCGGTGAGGAACCAGTCGATCATCCGGTAGCCGTATTCGGTGAGCACCGATTCCGGGTGGAACTGCACCCCCACGACGGGATGCTCCGTATGGGCGACCGCCATGATCTCGCCGTCCTCGGCGGTGGCGGTCACCCGCAGCGAATCCGGCACCGACGCCGGCGCGATGACCAGCGAATGATAGCGAGTCGCGATCAGCGGGCTCGGGAGTCCGGTGAAGACCGAGGTGCCGTCATGATGGATGCGCGACGTCTTGCCGTGCATCGGGCGGCCCGCGCGCACGATTTCGGCGCCATACGCCGTACCGATGGCCTGGTGGCCGAGGCAGACGCCGAAGATGGGGATCACGGGACCGTATCGGCGGATGACGTCGACCGAAACGCCGGCTTCGGCGGGCGTGCAGGGTCCGGGCGAGATGATGATGTGACTCGGTGCGAGCAGTGCGATCTCGTCGAGCGTCACCGCGTCGTTGCGCCGCACCAGCGGCGCCTCGCCCAGTTCCGCGACGTAGCGCGCGAGGTTGTAGACGAAGCTGTCGTAGTTGTCGATCAGCAGAATCATGGTGTCGCCACCGCGCCGGCGAGCGCCGTGATCAGCGCTCGCGCCTTATGCAGCGTCTCCTGGTACTCACTCTCCGGATCCGAGTCCGCGACGATTCCGCCGCCAGCAGAAAAGGTCACCCGTCCACCCGTCGCGACCAGGGTGCGGATCACGATGCTCGTGTCCAAGGCGCCGGTGGCGCTGAGGTAGCCGATGGAGCCGCAGTAGATGCCGCGCCGCGACGGCTCGAGCTCCGCGATGATCTCCATCGCCCGCACCTTCGGGGCGCCGGTGATGGAGCCACCCGGAAAGGCCGCCGCCAGGAGATCCGTTGCATCACGCCCCGGCGCCAGCTCGCCCACAACGGTCGAGACGAGGTGATGCACCGTGCGGTAGCGTTCCAGGGCGAAGAGCTCGGGTACCCGTACGGTGCCCGGTCGGCAGACGCGGCTGAGGTCGTTCCGCAGCAGGTCGACGATCATCAGGTTCTCGGCCTGGTCCTTTTCGCTGTCCCGCAGCGCGCGCGACAGCGCGGCATCGTGCTGCGGCGACAACCCGCGCGGTGTCGTCCCCTTGATCGGCCGGGTTTCCACATGCCCGGTGGTATCCACCCGAAGGAACCGCTCCGGTGATGCACTCGCGATGGCCGTTCCCTCGAACTCCAGATACGCCGCGAAGGGAGCAGGGTTCACCTCCCGGAGCCGCCGGTAGAGGTGCCAGGGATCCTCCTCGAGCGGCACTTCGAATCGTTGCGACAGATTCGCCTGAAAGATGTCGCCGGCGATGATGTAGTCCCGGACTCGCGTGACCGCATCGAGATAGCCCCGATGGGTGAACGAGGAGCGGAGCCCGATGCCGATGGCATTCTCCGTCCCCGATACCGGGAAGGAGGGGGCATGCGGCGGCAAGCCATGCCTTGGCTCCGCATGCCCCGGCCGTCCAGCCGCCCCGCGCGACGGGCCATGCAAGATCCGCTGTACCCACTGCAGTCGATCGGCAGCGCGGTCCGCCTTCGCGGGCCCGGTCGCGGGCATGCCTGTGGAGATGAGCCAGGCCCGTCCCACCGCGTGATCCCACGCGATGACCCAGTCATATAGTCCGAGCAGCGCGTCTGGCAGATTGAGGTCGTCGTAGCGCGGGGCGGGGAGTCGTTCGAGGACCGCCCCGTAGTCGTAGGCCAGATAGCCGGCGATCCCGCCCTGAAACGGGGGCAGGCCCTCGATTGCAACGCTGGTGTGCGGGGCGAGCAGCGCACGGGCCTGGTCGAGTGCGGGAGTGCCGCCGGCGCCCTTGGTGCGCACGATTTCCGCGGGCGCGGCCGACAGAAATGAGTATCGTCCCAGCCGCTCGGGATCGGCCGCACTGTCGAGAAACAGCAGTTGTGGCTGTCCCAGGAACCGCTCGGCGGTCTGGGTCGGGTCCGGGGCGGGGGTGAGCTCCTCGACGAGCGGCGACTCAGGCATCGGGGGCGTCGTCCAGCGGGGGCGCCGGCATCGCCGATGGCGGGCGACCACGAGGGTCGCCCGGACGGGGGCGGCTCATGGTGAGTTTGAGGTGCTCGCGGCGGGGGTCTTCCGGTGGCGTGAGGTAGCCCCAGTCGAGTTGGCCCTCCTGCCGGTAGGTCTTGCCTAACGCAATCGCCAGCCGTGCCTTCGCAAGCTCCTTGCCGAGATAGAACGCGTGCCCGGCCTCTTCGACGCCGAGCTGGTCGAAGATCTCCTGGATCTCGGTGCCGCGGACGAACGTGGCGTTGTTGAGGACGGTGATGGTGTCGCGGTCGGTGAAGATCCGGAAGTTGGCGTCCTTCACCTCCGCCTGCAGCTCGCGAAGCTCCTGCTCCGTGTAGGTCAGGATCCTCGCGTCCTTCACGGTCACCAGCCGGTTGTCGACGCCCTTGGGCAGCGTCTTCTGGGTCACCGCGTAGTGCATCAGGCGCCGGGCGATGTCAACCTCGCGGACGGCCCCATGGGCCCAGGGGATGACCTCGGTGGTGAGGACGGCCTTGACGCCGACTTCCTGACAGATGGCCATGAGCAGCGCATTCACGCCGGTGGAGTCGGCGCTGGTGAGTTCGGTGATGTTCCCGATGCCCATCATCAGTCCGGCGTCGGGGTAGCGCCGGTGCGCCTCCGCATACCGCTCCAGGGAGGCCATGAAGCCGAAGCCGATCGGTTCGACGATGGGATCGATCAGGTACCCGATGCCGGCGCGCTCCAGCGCCGCCAGGGTTGGCTCCAGTGAGGCGAGTCCGGTCCCGAAATCCGGAATCGCGACCACCCGTGCGCCAGTGCCTTTCAGGTCTTCGAGGGCGTCCAGATTGGTGCGATTCACGCTCAGCACCAGCTCCGCCCCCGCCGCGACGGCGGTGCGGATCTCGGTGCGGTCGAACGAATCGATGCTGACCCTGAGGCCGCTCGCGCGGAGCTCGCGGACCAGCGTGGCGAGGCGGGGGAATGCGACGCCGGGGGTGCAGCCGACGTCGATCAGGTCGGCGCCGGAGGTGCGGTAGTGCTCGGCCTCCCGGCGCACGTCGTCGGGGGTGCGCTTGGGGGCGTTGTTGATCTCAGCGAGAATCTCGATGTCCCACGCGCCGTAATCCCGGGCCTGCGCGGCCTGGCCGAAGTGCTGCGGGATGTCGCGGAGATCCTTCGGGCCCTTCTCCACGGGTACCCCGAATTTCTCCGTCAGGACCGCGACCTCGCCTTCGACGAGGCCCGGAAGCACGATCAGGTCGGTGCCTTCGGGGACGGTGAGGAACTTCGCGATCCACGGCGTGGTCATCAGCGCCGCGACGGTGATTCTAAGCACGGCGATCTCGGCGCTGAACGGTGGCCGCATCTCGGCCAGCGTCCGGCGCAGGGCCGGCTCCGCGAGCTTGCCCGTGACGAAGAGAACGCGGCTGGGCGGCACTACTTCGAGTCGCCCCCGCGGACCCACTTGTTCGGCGTGCCCTCGAGGGCGCCCCCCGTCGGCTTCCAGAGGACGGCGGTCTCGATCTTCGCGGCCAGCTCCCAGTCCTTGTCGGTGATCCCGCCGGCGGAGTGCGTCTGCAGCTTCACCCAGATCTTCCCCCAGGTCACGACGAGATCGGGGTGATGATACGCCGCCTCACACAGGAAGCCGATGGTGTTGACCACCGCGAGGGTCGTGAGCCAGCCGTCGGTCTTGAACTGCCGCCGGATCCAGCCATCCTCGTAGTACCAGCCGGGGAAGCCGGCGAGTTTCTCGGCGATCTCCGTCTCGGTGTACGTGTACTCGGTCTTGGCCACGGTGTGGTCCTCCTCTGGCAGGCGGCTGGAAGGGTCGCCCGCTTGCTGGTTACGGCCGCGTCGCCGCGCCGTTACATGACATCTCCTCCATTCACCATAATCATCTGTCCCGTAACGAACCGGGCCGAGTCGGAGGCGAGGTAGACCGCGGCGGCGGCGACGTCCTCCGGCGCGCCCCAGCGGCCGAGCGGAATCTGCCGCGCGATCTCATCCCGGAACGCGGCGGGGGCTCCGTTGCCGAACGCCGTCTCGATCCAGCCCGGACCGAGCACGTTCACCCGGATGGCCGGTGCGACGGACCGCGCCAGCGACCGGCTGAAGCTGAGGATGCCGCCCTTGACCGCGGAAAACAGTTCCGGATTCTCTCCGGACATCCCCTGCAGCACGCGGTCCCATGACATATTGATGATGACACCGCCGGCCGGCTGCTCCCGCATGAGTTCCGCGGCGGCCCAGGAGGCGTGCATCGTTCCCGCCAGATCGACCCGGAGGAGCAGGTCGAGCTTGTCGCGGCGGGAGAGCGTGGTGCCCGTACCCGTGAGGACGTCGGCGCCGGCGTTGTTGACCCACGCATCCACGCCGCCCAGGGCATCCTTGAGCGTGGCGATCAGCCGGGTCAGCTCGTCGTGATCGCTGACATCCGCTCGGGTGATGACGGCCCGGCGGCCGGTCGCACGGATGTCGGCCGCGACGGCGTTGGCGCCGACTTCATTGGCTCGATAGGTGAGCGCGACATCGGCACCGGCCTGCGCCGCGGCGAGGGCGATCGCGCGGCCGATACCACTCGATGCACCGGTAACGAGCACGCGCTTGCCCGCGAGTGTCGACGGGGAGGTGGGTGGAGAGTTGTCGGGAGCCATGGCTCGGCGTAACATATCGGGCCGGACTTCTCATACAAGGGAGTGGAACGAGTGCGACTGCTGGTCAGCGTTCGGAGTGCCGCCGAGGCCCGGCTCGCGCAGGCGGGCGGGGCGGGCATCATCGATGCGAAGGAACCGGACCGCGGCCCGCTGGGGCAGGTGGACGCGGCGGTGCTCGCGGAGATTCGCGCGGCGGTTCCGGTGCGGACCTGGATCAGCGCCGCGCTTGGTGATGTCGCCACCAGCGGCGCTATTGCGCGCGCGCTGGCCGACGTCACCGTTCCGGTGCGATTCGTCAAGCTGGGATTCCGCGGAATCCAGGACGCCGGAGCGGTCGAAGGGCTGCTGCGCGAGGCGGTGCGCCGAGCGGAGGGGCACGAAGGGCGCCCGCGGATCGTGGCGGTGGCCTACGGCGACCACGCGCGGGCGGAATCGCTTTCGCCGGGCGTTGTCTGCGAGGTCGCGCGGGCCGCCGGTGCCGGTGGATTGCTGATCGACACCTGCGTCAAGGACGCGCGGTCGCTCTTCGAGTTCATGGCGGTTCCGGCGCTGGCGGGTATCGGGCGGGCGCTTGCCGCGGACGAGTTGGAGTTCGCGCTGGCAGGGCACCTGGGCACCGAGGGTGTTGCCATGGCGCTCGACGCGGGTGCCACGATCTTCGGTGTGCGCGGAGCGGCCTGCGACGCGCACCGGCGGACGGGTGGCATCGTGGAGGCGCGGGTTCGCGAACTCGCGGAGTCGATCCGGCACGAGCTCCCCCGCGCCTGACCGCTCAGTCCCAGCTCTCCAGCGAGGGATCCACCACCCGCCAGCGCAGGCCTGCCGGCAGCGCCCGGGTAAAGTAGGGATCGACGAGTTCCAGCCCGCCGGAGACCGGTTTGACCAGAATGAGCTCGTCGGCGCCGAGCAGGGTCGCCAGATAGGCGGCGAGGCTGTCGCTGGTGACTTCCCAGCTGTGCGGCAGCTCGTCCGCTGCCCGGAGCCAGCGGGATGGCGCCAGCACCGGAACGGCGCCGTCGTGGTGCGCTGTCCGGATTCCCGCGCCGTCCTCCACCAGGCGCCCGCCGGGGATCACGTCGGCCAGCACGAAGGCGTACTGGTCCAGGGCCAGGATGGCCATCCAGTGCGCGGCGGACGGCGACAGGCCGTGCTCCGCATCGAAGGCGCGGACTGCGTCGGCGAAGGGGCCACCCCCT
>DAINRP010000197.1:2797-6258 GCA_036741755.1 Gemmatimonadales bacterium | reverse complement strand
CGCCCCGCCCCTTCGAGCGCGACTCCGAGGAGGCATTCGGCCTGGGCCAGTGCGTGATCGGCGCCGTTCTGGAGCTCGCTCTGCACTTCGTACATCGTGCTCGCTGCCTCGACCGCGGCGCGGTAGTCCTTGCGAGCAAAGGCCGCCATCGCCACCCACCGGGCCGCGTCTGCCCTCCGGGGATCAGCTTCCGGGACCGTGGCGCGAATGAAGCTGTCCGCCGCCACCGCGGCGCGCGTGGCCTCCTCCAGCCGTCCCAGCCGGAGCAGACCCGGTACCTGCTGGCCGCGCAGGTAGTACACCGCCGGTGCGGCGGGGCCGCCGATGACCTGTGCCTGCGCGATCGCGGAATCGAGCAGCGCGAGCCCTTCGGCTTCGCGTCCCAATCTTCCGACGATGATACCGAGGTTGCGCAGTGCGTTCCCGATGAGTGGATTGTCGGGCGCCAGCCCCTTGCGCAGCTGCGCGAGCGCCCGTCGCTCCAGTTGCTCCGCCTCCGCGAACTTCCCCTCACGCGCCAGGGTGAGGGCGAGGCGCTGGTAGGCACCACCCTGCGCATCGGCCGAGGAGTCGATGCGGATTGTCCGCGCGAGCCCGTCGCGCTGCAGACTCTCTGCCTGTGTCACCTGGCCAGCGGCGGAGAGCGCACTCGCCAGATTGTTGGTGACGGTGAGCCGGATCGGATCGTCGGGGGAAAGCCGAGCGCTCACGATGTCGAGCGTCGCCTGGAAGAGAGCCATCGCCTCCAGTGCACGGCCCCGCCCCAGCAGGTCCGCCGCCTCGGAGTGCAGCCGGCCAGCGATGTCCATCGAATCGATACCGGAGACGCGAGTTTCCTGCGCCACCATCTCCGCAAAGAGCGCCCGCCGGGCGATCGGGTCCTCCGTCGCCTGGGCGAGATCATTCAGCGCCACCCGCACATCCGGCCCGGTCGCACCCTCCAGTCGCCGGAATCGCGCCAGCGAAGAGTCGAACATCGGTCGTGACGCATGCGCACCCCGGTAGGAGTGCACCACGGTGCCCAGCTCGTGGTAGGTACGGGCCGCTTCGAGATCGTCGGCGCCGCGCAACTTCCACTGCATCTCCGCGGAACGCCGGAGCAACCCCTCCGCGCGGGTATAGTCGCCCCGGGCCAGATGCATCTGACCCACCGTCCGGAGCAGCGCGGCCTGCCGCTCGGGATCGTCCACCATCCGCTCCATCCGCTGCTCCGCTTCATCGAGCAGCGCCGAGACCCGTACGGTATCGCCGCCCGGCACCTTGCGCGGGTTGGCGCGCTCGAAGAGTCCGGTAAGGATCTGCACCATGTCGGTGGCCGCTGCCCGTTCCCGCTCGGCGCGGTCCCGCTCCCGCGCGAGCCGCCGCGCTTGCACCGATGCGGTGATAGCAAAGCCGAGCAGCAGCAGGGCGAGGGCCCCACCGCCCAGTACGAGGCCCCGGTTCCGGCTGACGAACTTGCGGGCGCGGTAGCCCAGCCGGTCCGCCTGCGCGCGAACCGGGAGGCCGGCGAGATAGCGCTCGACGTCATCTGCCAGCGCGGCCGCCGAGGAGTAGCGCCGGTCCGGCTCCTTGCGGAGCGCGGCCTGAGTGATCACGTCGAGATCGCCACGCAGCCGCCGCGCATGCCCGCGGTCCGGCACGACCGCGCTCGGTGCCGGCGCCGGTGTCTCGAGAATCGAGCGTTCCAGCTCCGGCAGCGAGTGCCTGGTCAGCGTGAACGGCGTGCGGTCCGTCAGCAATTGGAAGAGCAACACTCCGAGTCCGTAGACATCGGTGCGGGTGTCGCAGGGTTCACCACGGAGCTGCTCCGGCGCGGCGTGTTCGGGGGTGAGCAGCCGGCTCTCCGGATGCGTCGGGCGAATCAGGGAGTCATCCAGACTCGGATCCTGCATCCGAGCGATGCCGAAATCGAGCAGGCGCGGGGTTCCGTCCGCCTCCACGAAGATGTTGGATGGTTTGAGGTCGCGATGAATCACCAGCTGCCCGTGCGCGAACTCCACTACCCGCGCCACCCGGATGAACAACCGCAGCCGTGCCTCGAGATCGAGCCGGCGCTCGGCACAGTACTGGGTGATCGGCAGGCCATCCACGAACTGCAGCACCAGGTAGGGACGGCCGTCTTCGAGGGACCCGCCGTCCACGATCGCCGCGATGCCGGGGTGCACCAGCCGCGCGAGTGCCTGACGCTCCACCCGGAAGCGGCGCACCATTTCCGCCGTGCGGTAGCCGGGCCGGAGCACCTTGATCGCCACCGCCTGGGTGTACGCGCCATCGACCCGCTCGGCCCGGTAGACCTCCCCCATGCCGCCCTGGGCCACCAGACGATCGATTCGCCACGGGCCGATGCGCATGCCGGGAGCCAGATCGCCGATGTGGAGCGCGGGATCCGAAGGCCGGTACCGCCGCTCCTCCTCGAGCAGCAGGGGGGCGCCTCCCTCGTGTGCCGCCAGCATGGCGAGGACCTCCCGCCGCACCACGCCATCGCCATGGGAGGCATCGACCACGAAGGCATGACGCGCCGGGACCGGCATCTCGAGCGCGGAGGCGAAGATCTCCGCGATGAGGTTCCAGCGCGCTTCGGGGGTAGAGGAGTGGCTGGTCATCTCATTGAGACATGGCGATGTCGGCGTTCCGGGATGGACATCACTCGGGCAGATCGAGTGCCCGGGCAACTTCCTTGCGGAGCCACGCCCGCGCGGCGAGCCAGTCGCGCTGGACAGTCTTGCCGGACACCTCGAGCAGAGCCGCCGTCTCCTCGAGGGAGAGCCCGCCGAAGAACCGGTAGCGCACGACCTCCGCGGCGCGGGGACTCACCTGCTCGAGCCGCTCCAGCGCTTCATCGAGCACCACGAGATGGTCCGCCTCCTCGGTGGTGAGGAGCGCCGCCGCCTCCGCGTCCTCGAGGGAGACGGGTTCGCCGCCGGCGCCCCGCTTGATCCTGAGCCGGGCGCGGGCGTGGTCCACGAGGATGCGGCGCATCGTGGTAACCGCAATGGCGAAGAACCGGCTCCGTTCTGTCGCGGTGAGGTCGGATTGGGAGGCGAGCCGGAGCCAGGCTTCGTTTACGAGACCGGCGGTGTCGAGGGTGTGCCCAACGCGCTCGCGCCGGAGCAGGCCGCGGGCGAGGCTCCGCAGCTCGTCGTAGTGCCGGGCAATGAGATCCATGGCCGCATCAGACATGATGGCTAAGATGCCCCGCGGGGCCACCTCGCTCAAGCCACGCCGGCCCCGGTTCGGCCCCCGATGTCCGGTTTCGGCGGCGATTGTCGCCATTGGTGGTAAGCGGCTCCACCCCCTTACCCCCTCGGAGGCCACCATGACTACGCAGTGGCGGACTGGATTCCTGTATCTCCTTGGCACCATCGGCATTGCCGCCGGCGCCGTCAGCTGCAGCCGGGCGGACGACCCCGCCTCCCCCAACACCGCGCGGTGCATGGTGGAGTTCTCGCAGCGCAGGCCGC
>DAINRP010000197.1:1584-2787 GCA_036741755.1 Gemmatimonadales bacterium | reverse complement strand
CGCCTCCCCCAATACCGCACTCCGCGACGCCCGGGACATGCCGGCCGGCGCCCGCATGGATCACGACGACGAGGCGAAGACCCTCTACGTCTGGGCCAGCGACCAGGCCCGCAAGGCCCCGGACTTCCTCGCCGTCGTCGACTTCGACCGCCACTCGCCGACCTACGGCAAGGTCCTCGGAACCGTCCCCGTTCCGCCGCCGGGCAACGTCGGAAACGAGGCGCACCACTGTCACATGTCGCAGGATCACCGGATCCTCGCCTGCGGCGGCCTCCTGAGCCTGCTCAAGGGGCAGAACAGCATCTTCTTCTTCGACATCACCGACGGGCGCCACCCGAAGTTCATGTTCTCCACCAATGCGCCGAACTCGAGCATCACCGATGACTTCCTGCCGCTGCCCGGCGGCGGCTTCCTGGTGACCAACATGGGCTCGGCCTCAGGCGGCCCCGGCGGCAGGCTGGTGGAGTTCGACCGGAACCTCAACCTCGTTGGCGAGTACCCCTCGACCAGCCCGCTCGACGGCCAGTTCAATCCGCACGGCATCGATGCCGACTTCTCGAAGAACCTCCTTGTCACCAGCGACTTCATCAATCCGGTGACGACGCTCAACGCCTGGCCCGGCCCGGTCGAGCTCCGGAGCTCACTCCGGTTCTGGAACCTGCGCGACCGGAGGATCACCCGCACGGTCCTTCTGCCCGACAACGCCGGTACCATGGACGTGAAGCTCATCCCCGGCGACCCGCGCGGCCGAGCCGTCACTGCCAACATGTTCACCGGGCTGGTCTATACCGTCGATCCCACCGACGGGAGCTACGTAATGGCGTTCGACTGCGAGTCGATCGAGCCCCATATCGAGGTGCCGGTGCGTGGCGGCATGACCCAGCTCCTTGCGATGCCCCGGAACGGGAAGCGGATGATCTTCGGCTCGTTCCAGGCGGGACAGGTGGGCATGCTGGACATCACCGACCGCAACCGCTTTCGCCAGGTGTCGGTGGTGAACTTCGGGCTCAACTCCGGCCCGCACTCGATCCACCTGACCCACGACGACAAGCGGCTGATCGTGACCGACTATTTCCTCGATCAGGACGACTTCGGCAAGATCCACTTCGAGGGCGACCACAAGGTCCACGTCCTGAATGTGAGCCTCGACGGACTGGCCGAGGATCCCCGCTTTCCCGCCATCGACTTCAACACCGCCTTCCC
>DAINRP010000197.1:0-1484 GCA_036741755.1 Gemmatimonadales bacterium | reverse complement strand
CGCTTCTGCGTCAGCAGCCGCTCGGTGAAGTCGATCCGTTCCTGCGCCTCGCTCAACTCTCGGCGCAGCGAGCCGATTTCGTCTTCCATCGCCTCGAGCCGCCTGGTGGTCTGCGGATCGCTGCCGACCGCGCGCGCGTTCGATCGGATGGTCGCGATCTTGACCGCACCCCATGTGGCGATGGCGACGATGGGAATCAGCACGCCAACCGAACCGGGATCCATGATGCCTCGCGCCTGAGAAATGAGGGAGCACTGACGCCGGAAATCCCCGGGCTACACCGCACCCGGGCCGAGCGGACGGTCCACATCACGTGGTTTGCTGAGGATCCGCTCGGTGAAATCGACCCGCTCCTGCACCTCGCCCAGTTCGCGGCGCAGATCGTCCACCTCGGCCCGCAGCGCAGCGAGTTCCTCGTCCGCACCGCCGAGTGAGCCGGCACGTATCCGGGCCTCCTCGAGCCGCGTCTGGGCCAGGCGATGGAGTCCCCTGAACACCAGCGCGAGGACCGGAATGCTCAGTGCGAGGATTGGAATGAACAGCGCCAGGATGTGTTGATCCACCTGCACTCCGTCGGATGAGGCTCATCGAGCATATCGCAACGGGCACCGTCTGGCCAGCGTCCCGCTACTTCAGCACCTTCGCGAATGCCCCGGGAACCACGGCCCGGAAGATCGTGTTGTGGTGCAGGTCCGGCCGCGGCTCGTAATACCAGGTCAGAGCCGCCGGGGCTCCAGCCGTGAATGTCGCCGCAAGTGCGGCCGTCCCCGCTGCGATTTCGGGCTCATCGGCGGACGCCATGAAGAGGGTCCGTTCCCCTCGGTCAAGCGCCGCTACCCGCGGCGCTGCCGACCGGACCAGCGCTCCGTCGTTCCACCAGACGCTCGGACTCAAGGCGATATATCTCTGAAAGAGCCCCGGCTCGAGTAGAATCGTCTCGACGACAAAGAGCCCCGCAAGCGACTCGCCCACGATCGACGTCTCTTCGGTGCAGCGATACCGGCGTCGCACCTCCGGGATCAGTTCATCCCGGATGAACTGGCGGAACGCCTCCGACCCGCCGACCCGCGGCGCGATCGCGCTGTCGGCCCCGACGGTGGTCGGTCCAGTAAGATCGCGGCGGCGCTGAGTGTTCTCGATTCCCACCACGATCACCGGGCGGATCACCCCGAGTGCGATCAGCGAGTCGAGCGTGTTGACGATGTGGGGAAAGTCTTCCTCGAGGCCGCCATCGGGCATGTACAGCACCGGGTACGCCGCCCCGGTTGAGGTCTCGTATGTCGGGGGAGTGTAGACGTTGATCGTCCGCGACTCCCCGACGGCGCGGGATTCGATCGCGAAGGTCGCATGCACCGGGATCGCGTCCGTCGGCGGCTCTTCCTGCCTCGGTGCGGCAGTCTGGGCGGCCAGCGGCGCGGCGGCACAAAGCAGGACGGAGATCAGGCGGCCCACCCGCTGAGAAGCTGAGAGCATGACCGACACCG
>DAINRP010000196.1:0-6267 GCA_036741755.1 Gemmatimonadales bacterium | reverse complement strand
TCAGAGCGCCTGCCTTACACGCAGGATGTCGGGGGTTCGAATCCCTCTTCGCCCACTCCGTTCCCATTTCCGGTACGCGGGTTGCATCAGTCGACCGGTGACCCTCTTTTGTGGAGAACTTGTGATGCGCGTGGCCCGTCTGATGATTTCCACTTTGATCGCGGCAGTGGCCGCGACAGCGCTCTCCGCTCAGATCCCAACCCGGCGGCCCTCGACCCAGTCGGCGAGTCCCAACGCGGTCCGGCTGCTGGTCGGCAACCCCTTTTCGTTTTCCAGCGAAGACTCCTCCCACGCCGTGGCGATCGGAGACGGTATCCGCGTTCGGATGGACAAGCTCGTGGGGAACGACTTCCGGGTCGTCTCGCGGGCCGACATGAACGAGGCGCTGAAGCAGTTCGGCTATCCGGTCGACGCGATCCTCGGCCCGTTGCCCCTGCGCAGCCTCGCCCAGTCGCTCAACTCCCGGGTGCTTGTCGTCACCAACTTCTCCCACGATGCCAAGGGCGCCCATCTCGTCACGGCGCGTCTCGCGGGCTTGAACGACGATGCCGGCATGGTGGTCATGACGCCGGAAGGGCAGATCAGGGACCACGCACAGCTCGGTGCGAAGATCGCCGATGGATTCGGGCCGGCGCTCAAGGCCTTCGCCGATGCCAAGGCCTGCATCGATCAGTCCAAGAACGCTCCTGACAAGGCCATTGTATCGGCGAAGAAGGCGCTTACCCTCATCCCGACGCACGGCCTGGCCAACCTCTGCCTTGGTGAGCTGGCGCTGGCACGGGGCCGGAAGGCGGACAGCACGGAAGCGATGGCGTACTTCCAGTCCGCCACCAAGGGCGATCCGCTGAGCCTCAAGGCGTGGACCAACCTCGCCGCCGGCTTCGAGGCCGCGGGCGACACCGCCCGCACCATCGATGCGCTGAAGGAAATGCTGCTGATCGCGCCAACCAATCAGCCGCTCCGCGAGCTCGCCTTCAAGAAGTTCCTCGCGTACGGGCACCCGGAGATCGCCGAGCAGGTGGCCGACGACGGCCTGAAGCTCGACGCCGGCAACATCGACCTCTTCGAACTTCGGGCCAATGCCCGGATCTTCCGGGAGAATTACTCCGGCGCGCTGAACGACCTCGAGCAGATCATCACGCTGGATTCGACCCGTGCCGACAGCACGTTCTACATCAAGTATATGGTGACTGCTGGCGTGCAGCCCGACACGGCGCGGCTCGTGAAGTACGCCTCACTGGCCGCCAGGAAGTTCCCCGGCAATCTGACTATCCTGAAGCAGGTCGCGGGCGCCTATTCCCAGGTAGGATTGAGCGACAGTCTGCTGGGCGCGCTGAACGCGCTCATCTCCATGGATACCGCCAGCGCGGTCGGATTCGCGCTTCAGGAAGCGAAGGCCAAGCAGGATGCCAAGAATCATCCGGCCGCGCTGCCGTTCATCGACTTTGCGGCGAAGTACGGGGACGTCGCGGCCAAGGAAGGGGCCGCGGGCCTGCTGCTCAACGGGACGCTGCCCTATCTCCAGCCCACGCAACAGGACTTCAACGCTGCCGCGACTGGCCTGCGCCGGGTGGTCTCACTGGCGAACCCGCAGGGCCGCTATGCGCCGATCGCGAATCACTTCCTCGGCCTGGCGCTCGTCAACCTCATCTCGAAGGCGGACAAGGAAGCCGAAGCTGGCAAGTCGTGTGACGGCGCGAAGTCCGTCGAGACGATGACGGCCGAAGCCGAGGGAGCGTTCGGTCTGGCCGGCGGCTATGAGGCACAGAAGGCCGCTCGTGACCAGATGGTGGCCTACCTCAGCGGACTGAAGCCCAGGACCGCCTCCATGATCCGGGTCTACTGCAAGTAGTCAGAGCCATTCATGAGAGCGGAGCCGGAGTCAGCAGACTCATGCCGATTCCGGCTCCTCTTTTCCTGGCCCAGCCACTACCGTCCGACTCCGCCCTAACCTATATTCTCCGCCCGCATCGAGGGGCTGTAGCTCAGCTTGGTTAGAGCGCCGCACTGTCACTGCGGAGGTCGCGGGTTCGAGCCCCGTCAGCCCCGTTGGTCACTACCTGCCACCCCGTCCGCCTCAGCGGGCGGGGTGTGCTGCTTTGAGCCCTGCGAGCCATGACGTGAACTCCACCGGTTCCGCCTATCACCAGCCCGTGCTGGCCACCGAAATTGCGGCGGCGGCCCTCGGCGCGACTCGGGTCGTGGACGGGACGCTCGGCGGCGGGGGACACAGCAGCCTCTTCCTCTCGGCCGGTGCGGAGGTGCTGGGTATCGATCGGGACCCGGAGGCAATCACGGAGGCCCGCATCCGCCTGGGTGAGTCCCGGATCCGCTATCTCGAGGCGCCGTATGCGGCCGAGGAGTCACTGGCGGCCATTCGCGAGTTCCGGCCGGAGTTCATTCTGCTCGACCTCGGCGTCTCTTCGCACCAGCTTGATGATGAGGCCCGTGGATTCAGTTTTCGTCCCGGTGCTCCGCTCGACATGCGCATGGGGCATTCGGGTCCGTCCGCGGCCGATGTCCTGAATCAGGAGTCGGACGTTGAGCTGAAGCGCGTGTTTGCCGAATATGGCGACGAGCGCCAGGCGGGACGCCTCGCGCGTGAAATCGTGCGGCGCCGCCTGCGGGAGCGGTTTGCGGTCAGCGATCAATTCATCAACGCCATCCGCGCGGTACTTGGGCCGCGCAGCGGTCCCGGAGACTTCGCCCGCCTGTTCCAGGCGGTGCGCATCGAGGTCAACGGGGAACTGGAGGGCCTCAGCCGGGCGCTGCCCGCCATGCGGGAGGCGCTTCCACCGGGTGGGCGGCTGGCGGTGATCAGTTATCATTCGGGCGAGGATCGCGTCGTGAAGCACGCCTTCCAGGACTGGTGCCGAAGCTGTATCTGTCCGCCGAAGGTGCCAATCTGCACTTGCCGAGGCAGGGCACTGGGACGACTGGATCCGAAGAAGCCTGTACGGCCATCCGCGGCCGAAATCGCGACCAACCCGAGAGCGCGCAGTGCCACCCTCCGCATCTTCCGGAAAGCCGAAGCTTAGAGGACGCCACTGGGTCATGCTGTGGCTGTTCGTGTTCCTGGCCGTCGCAGTGGCGATCCAGGCGCGGCAGACTGCGGCGGTCCTCACTGCGCAGCGCGTGGCGCGGCTCAGCGAGGAGAGGCTGGCGCTCGAGGCCGAGCGGTCGGCGCTTCAGCGCGAGATCCGCATCGCCACGGGCATCAAGGAACTCGGACGCAAGGCGGAGACGGACCTGGGCCTGCACATGCCGCAGGATTCCGAGCTCCTGGTGTTTCCTCTTCCGGCCCGCGGGCACTGAGCATGGCCAAGGTCAATGCCCGAATCTCTCTGTTGCAGGTCGTCCTGGGTCTGGCGGCGCTGGTGGTCGTGGTGAAGGCCGCACAGCTGCAGCTGGTGGAGGGCGCACACTGGCGCGCCGAGGCGGAGCGGACGCGACGGGAGAAGGTGATCACCCCGGCTCGTCGTGGCGGGATCTTCGACCGCAACGGGGTTGCCCTCGCGGTGACGCAGGAATACTTCGCCGTCGGGATCGCACCCAACGAACTGGCCAACCGCGCTCAGGACGTGCGGACCCTCGCGCGGGCGCTGGACCGGCCGCTCGGCGAAGTGCAGCGGGCGGTTGCCACCAAGAAGTGGGTGGCGTACCGCGGACCGTTCAGCGGGCTCGAGGTCCAGCCGCTGCGAGGGATACGGGGGATCTATCTGGACCCGCAATACGCTCGGCACTATCCGGTCGGTTCCTTGGCCAGAGGGGTGATCGGCGCCCTCGTGCCTGATGGCGGGTCGGGTGCGAACGGCGTCGAGCTGGCGCTCGATGCCACGCTGACTGGCAAGCCGGGCATTGCTGTCGTCCTCAAGGACCCCAGCGGCCGGCGGTATCAGTCCCCGGGACGCATCGAGCGGGAACCGGTGCCGGGGAAGGACGTCTACCTCACCCTGGATGCTGAGCTCCAGGAAATCGCGGAGCGGGCGCTCGACGAGGCGATGGTCGAGTTCGACGCGATCGGCGGGGATGTCGTCTTCCTCGATCCGCGCACCGGTGAGCTGCTGGCCCTCGCCTCGCGGCAGACCGTGGACGGCAAGCCGGTCACGACCAAGGCCTCCTTCTTCACCGATCCCTTCGAGCCCGGGTCCACGGCGAAGCTGTTCGCCGCGGCGGGGCTGCTGCGGCTCGGGCGGGTCACGCCGAGCGACGAAGTCTACGCGGAAGCCGGGCGCTGGGAGATGACCGTCAATCGGCGCGGGGACACCCGGATCATCAGCGACGCGCACGCCGTGCCCGGGAATCTCACGCTCGCCAAGGCGATCCAGGTGTCGAGCAACATCGCGATCGGGAAGTTCTCGAGCCGGCTCTCGGCGATCGAGCAGTTCCAGACGATGCGGGATTTCGGCTTCGGCAGCCCGACGGGGGTGGAATTCCCGTCCGAATCGCATGGCGCACTCCGCATGCCGAATGAATGGGATGGCTACAGCAAGGCGAGTATCGCGATGGGATATGAGTTCACGCTGACCCCGGTCCAGCTCGCTGCGGCGTATGCCGCGATCGCGAACGAGGGGATCCTGCTGACGCCATCGCTGGTGCGCGAAGTCCACGACTTGGGTGGGCGCGTGACCTACCGGCACAAGCCGGAGCCGGTGCGGCGCGCCATCCCCCCCGGGGTCGCGAAGACGCTCATCGACTATCTCACCGCGGTGGTCGAGCACGGGGGGACCGCCGAAGCGGCCCAGCTCGCGAACTACGTGCTCGCCGGCAAGACCGGCACGGCGGTGCGTCATGACGGAAGCGCCTATCAGAAGAATCACTACACCGCTTCGTTCGCATCGATCTTTCCCGCGAACGATCCGCAGCTTGTAGTGGTCGTGAAGATCGATGATCCGAAGAAGCTGCAGTATGGCGGCCAGACGGCCGCACCCGTGACGCGCGGCATGCTCGAGGAGGCGCTCGCCGCGGACCGCAGTGCCATCGACCGCAGCCGCCTGACGGGGCCCGCCACGCCAGCGCAGGACGCCGTCGCCGAATCGGCCGAAGATGCGGTGCCGGAGGGGCGGCGGGTCATCGTCTCGCTTCCGCTGCCGCCGGATACAGTCTCGCACCGGGTGCGGCAGCTGGTGCCGAACGTCGCCGGGACGACGCTGCGCCGCGCCACCAACGCACTGCATCGCCGCGGCTTCCAGGTCGCCATTCATGGCGGCGGCACCGTCCTGCGGACCACACCTGCCGCGGGCGATTCGGCCCGATCCGGCGCCACCGTCACCGTCTGGGCCGAGTGATGCCGATGACCTATGCAGATCTCGCCGAGACGCTCCGGCGAGAGGGCCTGCTGGTGTCGGCCAGCGACGCGCGGCCGACGCTGACGGGCATCACGGCGGACAGTCGGTCGGTCGCGCCGGGAATGATCTATATCGCCGTGCGCGGTTCGCAGCTGGACGGTCATCGCTTCGTGGGTGACGCGGTTCGCCGGGGCGCCGTGGCGGTCATCGCCGAGCGCGCCTGCGCAGCCGGCGTCCCGGAGCTGATCGTCGAGGACGGCCGGCGGGCGGCGATCGTCGCGGGTCGTGCCTGGTTCGGCGATCCCGGCCGGCGGCTGACACTCATCGGGATCACCGGAACGAACGGCAAGACGACGACCACCGCGCTGGTCCGCCATCTGTTCAACGCCGCGGGGACGGCGGGGAGTATCGGGACGCTCGGTGCCTTCGACGGTGCCGGCAACCCGGTGGAGTCCACCGCCGGGTCGCTGACCACGCCCGGGCCGATCGACCTGCAGGCCACGCTCGCCACGCTGCTGGCGCGCGGTGCGACACACGTGGCCATGGAGACGTCATCTCACAGTCTCGACCAGGGGCGGCTCGACGGCCTCTCCTTCGCCGCGGGGATCTTCACCAACCTGACCCGCGATCATCTGGACTACCACGGCACCATGGAGTCGTACCTCGCGGCGAAGCTCAAGCTCGATGGCCTCCTCGCGATGGATGGCGTCCAGGTGGTCAATGCCGACGACGCGGCGTGGTCGGTCCTGCCGCCGGGGCGCCGCCGGGTGCGCTTCAGCATCGGAGGGAACGGGGATGTCCGAGCCGAGGAGCTTCAGCTGGGCAACGCCGGAAGCAGCTTCCGGCTGGTGACTCCTTCGGGGAGCGAAGTCGTGCGGCTGCCGCTCCTCGGGGAATTCAACGTCGCGAATGCCCTGGGTGCAGCCGCCTGCGGCTTTGCGCTCGGGCTCTCCCTGCCGACCATTGCCGAACGGCTCAC
>DAINRP010000195.1:0-6279 GCA_036741755.1 Gemmatimonadales bacterium | reverse complement strand
GCCGGTGCTCAATCCCGACACGGTCCCCGCGGATGTGCACCCGCTTCGAGTGGCATTGGTCGGTGCGTATGGACTCAGGATCTCGTGGAGTGACGGTCATGGCACCGGCATCTTCACCTTCGATCGGTTGCTCGCGAGCTGTCCCTGCCCCGCCTGTCAGGCTGGGCGTGCCCCGGTGATGGCATGATCCGTCCACGTTTCCTGCTTCGTCTCGCCGGAGGTGATGTCTGGATCTGGATCTGGGCCGGGCTGCTCGTCCTTGGTCTCCTCGGCCTTTACGGTGCAGTGCAGTGGGGCCGGGAGACCCATTGGCGGAACCTGGACGAAGTGCTTCGCGGGGCCGGCACAGTGGCGGTTTCCCTCGGGATGATCTTGCTCCTCTCCGGCTTCCTCCAGCTGTTCGGCCTGGTCCTGATCTTCCTCGCCCTGGCCTGCTTCGTCGGGGCGTTCATCGTCGGCAAGCGCACGGATGAGGAACGCGACGAGCACTAGTTCCGCAGTCCTTTCTGACTTTCCCGCCGGGGATTACCTTGCCCCCGTGCGCTCTTCCATCCGGCTCAGCCTCGTTCTCCTCGCTCTCCTGCCAGTGGCGCTCGCCGCGCAACTGGAACCACCCACGACCGGCGGCTACGCGGCGCTCGACCAGCGGCTGCGGATGCTGGCGCATGACAAACGCGTGCTGATGATTGCCGCGCATCCGGACGATGAGGACACCGAACTCCTCACGCTCCTGGTCCGCGGCATGGGCGCCGAGGCGGCGTATCTCTCGCTGAACCGGGGGGAGGGGGGCCAGAACCTCATCGGCAGCGAACTCGGCGAGGCGCTCGGCCTGCTCCGCACCGAGGAACTCCTGGCGGCTCGCCGGCTGGACGGGGCGCAGCAGTATTTCACCCGGGCCTATGATTTCGGGTTCTCCAAGAACCTGGATGACACCTGGGCGCACTGGCCGCGCGATTCGGTCCTCAAGGACGCGGTGCGGACGATCCGCCGCTTCCGGCCCCAGATCGTCGTTTCGATCTTCAGCGGGACCCCCCGCGACGGTCATGGCCAGCACCAGGCCGCGGGCTGGGCGGCGCAGGAGGCGTTCCGGCTCGCTGGCGACGGCAGCGTGTTTCCCGAACTCGAACGGGATGAAGGGCTCACTCCCTTCGTCCCGCTGAAGCTTTACCGCAGCGCACGCTTTGATTCCGCGGCGACAACGCTCACGCTTGATGGCGGCGCGCTCGATCCGGCGGTGGGCCAGTCGTTCCATCAGATCGCGATGCGGGGTCGCAGCCTGCATCGCTCGCAGGACATGGGGCAGTTGCAGGGCCTGGGGCCCTCCGCGGTTCGGCTCGCACTGCTGCAGGACCGCACGGGGCAGGGCTCCGGCGGACTCTGGGCCGGGATCGATACCACGCTCGCCACGACCCCGCTGGTCCAGTCGCTCCGCCCGCAGTGGCGGGAGCGGAGCGAGGCGCTGCTGGCGCGGTACGTTGCGCGCGTCGATTCTGCCCGGCTCCTGGTTGCAGCGCCGCTACGGTCGCGGTTGCGGGAGCTGCTCACTCGGGCGGGAGATGATCTGGCTCAGGCACGGCGCCAGCTGACCGATGGACTGGCCGGCGGTGCGAGAGCGCAACTCGATGCGCGCGGTGGCGACCCGTTCGACGGGGAATCCCGTCGTTTCCGGGCCGCACAGCTTGCCAGTCTCGACCTGGTCACGGACGCGGTGAGCGAGGATGCGCGGGTCGTTCCCGGGCAGCACGTCGCCGTGACGATCTCGGTGTGGAATCCAGGCAGTGCGCCCGCGCCGGTGGGGCTCTGTCTTGACGGCGTTGAGCTCGGCTGGCGGATTGTCGCCGACTCCGCCGGTCGCGGTGCGCTGCCGGGTTCCTCGCGGCGCGGAACCTGTCTCGGCTACCAGGCGGCGGCGGCCCTCGGCCCGCTCGGAGTGAGCCAGGATCCGGTGCCTCCCGCGGCGCTGATCTCCGCCCGCCTCGAGGCGACCGTGCCGGGGTCGGAGGACTACTCGACGCCCTATTTTCTCCGCCTGCCGAGGCAGGGCGACCTCTACCAGTGGGACCCCGCCGACCGCCTGGTCTGGGGGCTTCCCTTTGAGCCGGCACGATTCCGCCTGACAACCGGCGACGCTGACGTCCGCGAGATCACCTTCCGCGGCAACGACCAGGGCTCCGGTGAGTTCCGCAAGCCGGTCATGGTCGTCCCCCGCGTCGATGTCCGCCTCGACCCCGATCTCGAAGTGTGGCCCGTCACGAGCCGTGCGCCACGCACATTCGTCGTGACGCTAATCCACGGCGCGCGCGATACCACCACCGGCCTGGTCCGGTTGCGGGTGCCGCACGGGTGGACCGAGCCGGCGGGCCAGAAGTTCCGGCTCACGCGCGAGGACGAGCGGGCGGAGTTCCGGTTCAGCGTGCGTCCGCCGGAGCGTCTCGCGGCCGGCGCCTTCGAGGTTGCGGCTGTCGCCCTGACCACGGGGGGACAGGCGTACGATGTCGGCCTGCGCACGATGGATCATCCGCACGTCCGCGCCCGCTCCCGGGCGCTGCGCGCGGCCGCGGTGGTGCGGGTGACCGATCTGGTGCTGCCCAGGACCGCACCCATCGCGTATCTGCGCGGTGCCGCGGACCGGGTGCCCGAGGCACTCCAGAGCGTGGGACTGCCACTCGAACTGATCACCGGCGCCGATCTCGCCACCCGGCCGCTCGGGCGCTTCGGCGTGATCGTGGTGGGCCCGCGCGCCTGGGAGACCGACGCGGATCTTCCGGCGAACAACGACCGGCTGCTCGCCTACGCCCGCGCCGGCGGCACGGTGATCGTCCAATACCAGCAGTACGGGTACTTCCTCGGCGGGTTCGCGCCGTATCCTCTGACGGTCGGCAGCCGGCCCCCCGGCGCGCCTAACTCGGCCACCACCGTGACCCGCCCCGGCGGCCCGTCCGCCCCATCGGCAGCCTCGGCGCTACTCGGCGGACACGACCGGGTGACCGACGAGAACGCGCCGGTTACCGCGGTGAACCCCGGCAGCCCGATTCTGCGCGTGCCGAACCGGATCGGCGCGAGCGACTGGCAGGGCTGGGTGCAGGAACGGGGGCTCTACTTTGCGCGGAGCTGGGATGCCCAGTGGAAGCCCGTCCTCGAGATGCACGATCCGGGAGAGGGTCCCCTCGAGGGTGGACTGCTCGTCGCGAACGTCGGCCGAGGCAAGTACGTGTACACCGGCGTCAGTTTCTTCCGGCAGCTTCCCGCCGGCGTACCGGGCGCGTGGCGGCTGTTCGCCAACCTGCTGGCGCTCGGGCAGGCGACTCCGGCCGGGGCCAGTCGTGTCCGCCCCTCGCGCGATACCCTGAAGGTCGAGCGGGAGTGACGGGAGGCGCCGCGCCGGTGCGTCAGGCGCTTGGGGCGGCGCTGGCAATCGTCCTCGTGTCAGGCTGCGGGGATGGCCGGATTCCCCTAACGCTCTACTCGCCGCACGGCCGGGATCATCTCACCCTGCTGGAGCACGAGTTCGAGCGCCTGCATCCCGACATCGACGTGCGGTTCCTCGACCTCGGCAGCCAGGAGGTGCTGGATCGCCTCCGTCTCGAGCGGGTCAACCCCCAGGCCGATGTCTGGTTTGGCGGACCAACGACGCTGTTCGAGCGGGGCGTCCAGGATTCGTTGCTGGCCCCGTACCGGCCCACCTGGGCCGATGCGGTGGACTCGTCCGGCATCGGTCCGGGGGACCTGTACTATCCCGTCTATCGCACGCCCGCCGTCATCGTCTATAACCGCGCCGCGGTCCCGGATTCGATCGTGCCGCGCGACTGGGAAGAGGTGCTCGCGCCGCGCTGGCGTGACAAGGTGCTCATCCGGGATCCGGTGGCGAGCGGCACCATGCGCGCGATCTGGGGCCTGATCCTGCAACGCAGCATCCAGCAGACCGGAGACACCGCGCAGGGCATGGCCTGGCTGCGCCGGCTCGACGCCCAGACGCGCACCTACGCGCTCTCTCCCGCGCTGCTCGACGCCAAGCTGGCGCGGCAGGAGGGGCTGGTGACACTCTGGGATCTGCCGGATGTGCTGATTGCCCGGAGCAAGGGGATGCCGTTCGGGTATGCGTTTCCCTCGAGCGGGACGGTGGTCATCGACGACGCGATCGCGCTGGTGGCCGGCGCGCCCCATCCGGAGGTGGCCAGGCAGTTCATCGACTTCGTCGGCAGCGTGGACGGCCAGATTCTGGCGGCGGACAAGGTGTTTCGGCTCCCGGCCCGTCACGATCTGCCGGCGGATCGCATCCCAGCCTGGGTGGCCGGGGTGGAGCGAGAGATGAAGGTGGAACCGATGGACTGGGGGCTTCTGACTCGGGAGGGCGCAGGGTGGATGGGGTACTGGGACCAGCACGTTCGCAACACGGGAAAGCCGCGGTGAACCGGCGCGCACCGTTCCCGGCGTTCGGCGGCAGGCGCGCGTGAGCTACCTCCGTCTCGAGGCACTCAGCCGGCGCTTCAGCGCCGTGGCGGGCGTCTTCGATCTCTCGCTCTCGGTCGAGCGGGGGCGGACACTGGCGCTGCTCGGCCCGAGCGGGAGCGGCAAGACCACGACGCTCCGGCTGTTGGGCGGCTTCGAGTCGCTGGATGGCGGACGGATTCTGGTCGACGGCGAGGATGTGGCTCCGCTCCGGCCGGAGCGGCGGCGTTTCGGGATGGTCTTTCAGCACTATGCGCTCTTCCCGCATCTCGATGTCGGGGAGAATGTGGCATTCGGGCTGGCCTCGCTCGGGGTGCGGGGCGCCGAGGCGGAGCGGCGGATCGCGGAGTCGCTGGCGCTGGTGGACCTCGCGGGTTTCGAGCGGCGCATGGTGGGCGCATTGTCAGGCGGGCAGCAGCAGCGGGTGGCGCTGGCGCGGGCGCTCGCACCCGAGCCGCGAATCCTTCTCCTCGACGAGCCGCTCTCCAATCTCGACCCCGCCCTCCGCGAGCGCACCCGGCGCGAGTTGCGTGCGCTGATCCGCCGCATCGGGATCACCACCGTGATCGTCACCCATGAACAGGAGGATGCGTTCGATCTGGGCGACGTGGTGGCGGTGCTCCGCCAGGGCCGGCTGGAGCAGGTGGGGACGCCGGAGGAGCTCTACCAGGCGCCGGCCACCAGCTTCGTGGCCTCGTTCATCGGCCGCGCGAGCTGGCTGCGGGGCGTCCGGGCCGGAGACCGGATCCTGGTCGAGGGCACGGAATGGCGCTTCGGCGCCGGGGCGGGCGGCGGGGCACCCGGGGAGGTGCGCATCATGATCCGGCCCGAGGCGCTCCGGTTCGCCCCGGTTGACCCATCGGGGCTCTCGGGCACCGTGACGGACCGCCGGTTCGCCGGCGCCACCGCGTTCTTCCTGATTCACACCGCCGGCGGGCAGGTGGTGGAGATCAGCGCGCCACCCTCGGCCGCCGCCGTCGGCGATCGAGTGTCGCTCTTCCCGGTGGGCGATCCCGCCGACACCGGCGCGGTGATGCATTGCTTCCCGACGGAGAGCCTGTGAACGGGCCTGCCCGACGCTGGATCGCGATCGGGCTCGTCGTCGCGCTCGCCTGGGCCGTCGCGTACCCGTTGCTCCTGGTGGCGATGGAGAGCGTCCGCGGTCCCGGAGGATTCACGACCGACTATTTCGTACGGCTGTTCTCCGAGCCGCGGGAGTGGCAGGCGCTGTGGGGCAGCCTCTGGACCTCGGTTGCCAGCGTGGTGCTGGCTGGCCTGTTAGGTATTCCGCTCGCGTTTCTCTTCGAGTGGTGCGACTTCCCGGGGCGGCGGCTGCTCGGGGCAATGGTCGCGCTGCCCGTCGTACTGCCGCCGCTCGTGGGGGTCATCGCCTTTCTGTTCCTCTACGGCGAGACCGGCTTCGCGGCTCGGCTGGTGCAGACGGTGCTGCGGCTGGAGAACCCGCCATGGCGGCTCGAAGGCGCCTGGGCCATCCTGCTGGTCCACGCCTATTCGATGTATGTCTATTTCTACCTGCTGACCCGCGCGGGCCTTGCCCGGCTCGATTATGCCGCGCTCGAGGCGGCCGCCTCGCTCGGCGCGGGGCGGTGGCGGACCCTTCGGCGCGTCACCCTGCCGCTGCTGGGCCCGTCGCTCCGGGGCGCGGCCCTGCTCACCTTCATGACCGCGCTCGCCTCGTTCAGCGCGCCCTACATCTTCGGGGGCGGCTTCCGGGTCATGACGACGCAGATCGTGTCGACGCGGCTCAACGGCGATTACGGCATGGCGATGGCGCAGACGGTGGTGCTCAGTCTGCTGGCGCTCACCGGC
>DAINRP010000194.1:0-6283 GCA_036741755.1 Gemmatimonadales bacterium | reverse complement strand
CGCTATCCGTTGCCGCCCCGGACCACTTGAACTGGAGCCCGCCGCCGACGCCAAACTGCAACTTGGTCTGCGGGCTGTAGCTCACATAGGGGAGGGCCAGCAGCCGGTTCCGATAGCCCGTTGGTGCCGGCGTCATCGCTGCGAGCGAGTCCTCCTGCGCGCAGAGGGGCCCGGCCGCGAGCAATGCCACCGCTGTCAGCCATCCCAGAGTTCGGGTCACTCAGCCCCCGGTGCGTGGCGAGCCATCGGTCCCGGGACCGGTATCGGCGGTGGGGAGGAACTGCGGCGGACGGCGGTGATGTGTCGCCTGTTCGAAGGCGAATGCCATCCGGATGAGCGCGGGCTCGGTCCACGCTCGGCCGAAGAACGAGATGCCGACCGGGAGTCCGCGGACGAAACCCCCGGGAACCGTGATGTGCGGGTACCCCGCCACCGCAGCGGGCGTGGTGACCGAGCCGGTGAAATGGTCACCGTTGATCAGATCGATGGGCCAGGCCGGATTTCCCGTCGGTGCGACCAGCCCATCAAGCCGGAACTTCGTCATCACCATGTCGATCCCCTCCGTTCTCCAGAGCCGGCGGCAGGCCCGAAGCGCGCGCCGGTAGGCCGGAGCGGTGAGCGGCCCCATGCCCTGTGCCTTGATCATCGTGTCCTGACCGAAATACGGCATGACCCGCTCGCGTTCGCGTTCGTTGAAGGCGATGACGTCCGCGAGCGACTTGACCGGGGCCCCGGCACCAAGACCCGCGAGGTAGGTGTTGAGTCCGGCCTTGAACTCGTAGTGAAGCACCACGCCTTCCGCCTCTCCGCCGTCGGCGGCGTGCGGAAGATCGGTCGGATCGACAATGATCGCCCCCAGCAATCGCATCACATCGAGTGCCTCCTCGAACAGCCGATCGGTCTCGTCGTGGTATCCCGTGAAGACCTTGCGGGTGACCCCCAGCCGGGCGCCTCGGAGACCCTCGGGATCGAGAAACCGGGTGTAGTCGGTGCCCGCGTGCGGGGCCCCGGCCCCAGTCGCCGGATCGCGCGGGTCTACCCCGGTGATCACGCTGAGCACCGCGGCGGCATCCGCAACGGTTCGCGCGATCGGGCCCGCGGTGTCCTGGGTCGCCGAAATCGGGATGATCCCGCTTCGGCTCACCAGTCCAACCGTTGGCTTGAGCCCAACCAGACCGACAGTGGCCGCCGGGCAAGTGATCGAACCATCGGTCTCCGTTCCAATCCCCGCCGCCGCATAGCTCGCAGCCACGGCTCCGCCAGTTCCCGAGCTCGACCCACACGGAGTCCGGTCCAGAACGTAGGGATTCTTGCCCTGCCCACCCCGGCTGCACCAGCCGCTCGAGGATCGGGTCGATCTGAAATTGGCCCACTCGCTCATGCTGGTCTTGGCGAGGAGCACGACCCCGGCGGCGCGGAGGCGGGCCGCCAGAAAGGCATCCTGACCGGCGCGGGATCCCTCAAGGGCGAGCGAGCCGGCGGTGGTGGTCATCCCGTCGCCGGTGTCGATGTTGTCCTTCAGCACAATGGGGATCCCATGAAGCGGACCGCGGATTCGCCCCTCCGCCCGCTCGCGGTCAAGCGCGTCCGCAATCGGCATCGCATCCGGATTCACATCCAGGATATGGCGCAGCGTCGGCCCCGCACGGTCCACTTCGGCGATTCGGCTGAGATACCCCGCGACCAGGTCTCTGGAGGTCCACCGCCCCGACTCCAACCCGAGTCGCAGGTCGGCGAGTGATATCTCCTCCAGGTCAAATGTGGATATTGTAGTGTCAACGCGCGTTGTGGAAATGTTACGCGAGCTGCTAGTGCCAGGAAGTCCTGACGGATCGGCGGCGAGGAAGGCGACGCCGGTCGCCGCCAGAAAGCGCCGTCTGGACAGACCTCGCCCCTTGCAACCAGCCTGTGGTTCATCGTCCATGGATCGCCTCCATCCGAAGGTTCTCATTCAAGTTGCGATACTCCGGTTCAGTCAGTCGGCCTCCAAGGTGAATCCGGCATCGAAAACCGCCTTACACCTCAAGCAATACATGATAACCGCAATGTTCGTATCTCCTTGATATATAATGGTATTCATGGCTGTATATAATGTTGTTTCTATGGCATACTCGAAGGCTGCATAAAATCGCCGCTGTGCTGGATTTGATCATAGATGTGGGCACGCAAACTGTAGCGAGTCATGGATTGGTCCCCGGCCGCTTCCACACGGAGTCGCATGTACCGCATCAGACTGGCCTCGGGTGAAGAGGCCGTGTATCGAACGGCGGAGGAACTCGCCCAAGCGGTAGGCTCCGGGGTCGTCAGTCCCACGGCCGAAGTTTTCCACAACTCCTCCGGCCGGTGGCTGCCGATCAACGTGCACCCGGATTATCGGGCCGTGGTCACCGGTAAGCGCCCCGCTGCGGCGGCGGCGCCGGTGGTCAGCGGCTCCCGCCCCCGAATTCCGCTGGCCCCCAAACCGGCGACCGCCGACGATCCGCCGGCGAAAACTGCCGCGCCGGCCCCGATCCTCCCCCGCCAGCCCCTCCTTTCGGCGGCGGCGCCGCTGCAGGTGGAGCCGCAGCCGCTCGCCCAGTTCCGCTCCTTCAGGGAGCCGCTCGCCGGCGGCACCACTCGAGCGGACAAGCTGAGAGGGATGCTTTCACTGGCGATGGGCTTGGCCGCTATCGGAATGGTTGGAGGCGGTGCCGTTTTGGCGTGGCCGTATCTCTCCGGTTGGCTGAGCACCCATCGAGAACACAGGGTTACGCTCTCCGAGGGGATGCCGCCGGTACCCATGGCAATGCCGATCGATACCAGCACAGCATCCGCCGCGGCGCCATCTCAGGGCGATGCCACTCGGCGTCTGAATTCGCTCCCCAGGCTCGACCCCGCCCCGTCCAAACCCCTGGCGGCCGCCCCAGCAGCCTCGGATACCTTCACCCCGCCGGGCCAGGAGGAGACCCGCGTCTCCCGCTTCACGGCAACCCGTACGAAGATGCCGAGCTACTTCGAGGCTTACGCCGACGCCCGCTCGGAAATGGACGACGGCTTCGACTATGTCAGCTTCCAGAGGGTATTCGCCCCGTCGCGATTCGCGGCTCCGGAGAGCGTACGAGCCGCACGGAGGATGGTGACGGCGGCAGGAAACATCCTGCGAGTCTACCGCGGCCGGGAGGTCATGCTGGAGCAGACCTACCGTCCAGACGACCCCGGCGGACGGGGCTCCCTGCGAGAACCCTTCGAGACGGCGGAAGCGTCCCGGGCGCTGCTCGCGGATGTGGACAGCCTGTTCGGCCTTCTGGTGAGCCAGCAGGGCCGTTACAGCTACGCCAATGAGGGGGTCCGCTTTCAGGACGCTCGCACTGCCCGGACCTACAGCCAACTGCGCGCGGAGATCCTTTCCACCCTTTCCGACTGGCGGGACTCGAGCGGTGCGACGAACCGAGTCACTCTGCCCCGGCTCCTTCAAGCCTTGGGAGGAACGCTGCCACCACCCGCACGATAGCCAGTCGCGACGGCGGCTCCCCTCTGCGCCACTCCTCCGCTATACTCTTCGATCATGTTCCGCATACGGCTCGTCTCGGGTGAGGATACGGTCTTTCGTTCCGTGGAGGAACTCGCTCTGGGCATTCAGAGCGGGGCGATCTCCCCTGAAGCCCGGGTATTCCACGGGGCCACCCAGCAGTGGCTCCCAATCACCAGCCATCCGGAGTACAGCCGGGCCCGCGAGCGAGCGGCCACCCTGGCGGCCACGACCGATCCCGAGCCCCCGCCCCTGCCGGCGCTGATCGAAGCGGCCGGAGGCCCCACCGTCCCGATCTACCAGATGTTCTCCCAGAGCGCACGGGAAATTGCGGAGCGCCGCCGGCCGAGGTGGGCCATTCCTGCGGTGAGCACCGCGATGGGGTTTGCGTTTCTCGCCGTGCTTCTGCTGGTCCTGCAGCCGGAGCCGCCCGGCGCTGATGAAGCGGTGCGGACGGCAAGTTCGGCGCCCCATCCCAGCTCGGCACCGAGCCATCTCGCGCCGATTCTCTCGGAAGAGACGATGCTGGCGGCTCGCACCGCTCCCTACAACATCGCCGGTCGATTCGCCCGGGCTGTCGACAGCACCACGCGGGATCTCGCCGACAGCAGCAGGGAGATCGGGCTGACGTTCCTCACGAGCCCGGACCGGCTCCGCTCCGAGGATGGCCTGCGGTCGGGACGGGAAACCCTGGCGGTCTTCGATTCGCTTCTGCAGGGATACCGCAGCCGCCATCATCGCCTCGATTCCATCTACCGCGATTCTGCCAGGAGCCTGCGACAACAGGGCCTCTGGTCCCAGGCGGACCTCCAGGAATGGCGGATCCGGAGTCCGAGACTGGAGACCCCTGCGGAGGCCGCTCGGGTCGACACCATCATCCTAGCGCTGGATCGCCTCTACGCCCTGCTGCTCGAGCAGCAGGGCGCCGTCACGATCACGCCGATCGCGGTTCGATTCGAGGATCGACGAGCGGGCACCATCTACGATGGCATCCGGTCTGAACTCCTGCGCCAGACCTCCCCGGTGAACCGCGAGGGGGACCGGCTCCCCGTGCCGCTGACGCTGCTGCTCGGGGGCGCGGGAGGTCCGGCCCTGCCCCTCAGGTCGATGCGCTAGTCGATCGCTGGCTCGGCTTCCATCGCACCACCAAGACGGTGAGCTTTCCTGCCACTCCGCTCCATCGGCCGGTCCAGCTTCTCCTTCTGAGTATCCAGCACCCGCCACAACTCCACGGCCCGCTCCGCCAGCTCTCCCGCCGCCATGGCAAGCGCGTCGCTCGCCTGGACCACCCGGACGTTCGTTTCCATGTCCTCCGCGTCCCACCCCCTCGAGTGCGCGATGAACGGGAACTGGGGGAAGTGGAAACCGAGCTCGGCCCAGAATGTCAGCAGACTCCCGACCACGCCCTGGACATTATCCTGCCCGCCGGTGACGATGAAGGCAGCCACCTTCCGCCCGATCAGGCAGCGATTGTGGATCGTGATCTGGTTCTGGATACAGTTCAGCCGCTCCGCCATGCGGTGGTAGAGGGCGGACGCCTGGCCCCAGCGGATCGGCGTGGACACGAGGACCACATCCGCCCACTGGACGAGACCCTCGTACACGCCGGTCAGCTGATCCTCCGGATCCCGTTCAGTGATCGCGCAGGGCCAGGTGCAGGCGTGGGCGGCTTTGGAGTAGTTGCCTTCGCACGGGCGGAACTGCAGTTCGTTGAGCCGGATCAGCCGGGTTTCCGCCCCCAGCCGAAGCCGGGCGTGGTCAAGCGCAACGCCGAGGAGGTGGTCGGAGGTCGAGAAGCGCGGATTCAGGGCATCCATCGCGGTCGTCGAGAGACCCAGGACCCGGGGAGGAGCGCCGGCGGGACGCGTCGTCAGCACGGTGAGCGGATGGGGCTCATGCCGCACCAGGTGACGCGGGCTGACCGGATCCGAATCGAGATAGACGCCGTCGGCACGCTCCTCGACGGCAAAGACGGGGACCGCTTCGGCCTCGTAGCCGGCGGGTCCCTTCCCGGTGACGACGCTGTATTCCCAGGCATGCCACGGACACATCACGAACTCGCCGCGCACCTCTCCTTCACAGAGCGGACCGCCCTTGTGGTTGCAGCGGTTCCCGATCGCGCGGAATCGACCGTCATGATGAAAGAGGGCGATCTGCTGGCGTTCGAGCTTGATCGCGCAGGGAACGCGGCCGAGCAGCTCCTCGCGCGCCCCGAGACGGTGCCAACTGGCCATGCGGAAGCCCTCCCGATGGTTGTCCAGCGAATGGGAACGCCCGGCTGTGCGAATGCACAAAGGGCCCGGCCGGATGCACTCCGGCGCGGGCCCACTTGGCGCTGGCTACCCGAACACTAGGGAATGAACCGGCGTACGGCGAGGGTGACGTTGTGCCCGCCGAACCCGAACGAGTTCGACAGGGCGATATCCACCGTCCGTTCAACCATCGTGTTGGGAGCGCAGTCCAGATCGCATTCCGGATCGGGCGTGACGTAGTTGATCGTCGGCGGAATCTTCCCCGTCGTCACGACCATCATCGAAACGGCGAACTCGAGCGCGCCGGCCCCACCGAGAAGGTGACCGGTCATCGACTTGGTGGAGCCGAACACCAGGCGGCGGGCGTGCTCTCCGAAGACCGCCTTTACCGCCTGGGTCTCGGCCACGTCCCCCTGCGGCGTGGACGTTCCGTGGGCGTTGATATACCCCACGCGCTCCAGGTTGATGTTCCCATCGGCGAGGCACATTTTCATGGCCCGCTGGGCCCCCTCACCTTCCGGCG
>DAINRP010000193.1:0-6348 GCA_036741755.1 Gemmatimonadales bacterium | reverse complement strand
GGCATCTGGCCGAGGCGATGAATGTGTACCGGGAACTCGCCGCTCGGCAGCCGAATGACCCGCGGCTGCAACAGAAGGTGCGTGATCTGCAGGCCGCGCTCGCGGCTGGCAGCCGGCGGCACTCCTACGTGGCGATGGACACCGGTGGCGAGTCGGTGGAGTCGTTCTTCCGGTCCCTGGCCGATGCCCGTCCCGCTGGCAGTGCGGCATCCCGTCCGATGGTGGAAGACGACCAGGGCGGCGGAGCGCCGACCCGGCCGGCGAACGATCCGCTCTCGTTGAGCGCGATCTTCGGCGAAGAGGCGGCGACCGCGGGGACGGCGTCCCCGGCGGGCGAACTTCCCTCCAAGCCCCAGACGCCGGACGCATTCAGCTTCGACCAGTTCTTCGGTGCGGCCTCCCTTGGCGGAGGGAACTCCGCCCCCGGGGGGCGGCCCTCCCAGGGCGAGGATCTCGACCAGTTCCAGCATTGGCTCAAGAGCCTGAAGAAGTGATGCGCATCGCGGTACTGAACGGGCCGAACCTGAATCTGCTCGGCACCCGTGAGCCTGAAGTGTACGGCCGGACGACGCTGCCGGAACTCGAGGGGCTGGTGCGGGCCGAGGCCGCCAGGCTGGGCGTGACGCTCGACTGGATGCAGACCAATCACGAGGGGGCCTTCGTCGACGCGGTGCAGGCGCTCAAGGGGAAGGCCGACGGCGCGCTCGTCAACGCCGCCGCGTTCACCCATACCAGCCTCGCGATCCGGGATGCGTTCCTCGCCGTGAAGGTGCCGTTCGTGGAAGTCCACCTGTCGAACATCTTCGCGCGCGAGGCGGAGCGCCGCCATTCCCGGCTGGCGGACCTGGCGGTGGGCATCGTGGCCGGCTTCGGGCCGTCGGGGTATCTGCTTGGGCTGCAGGCGCTGGTCGCGAAACTCGGTGGTGACTGATCGCCGGGAAGCCCGGCAGCGCGCGCTCCGGGATCGCATGCTGGCGCTGGGGCACGACCTGCTGCTGGTGCAGTCTCTCCCGAACATCCGCTACCTGACCGGCTTCACCGGCTCCTCGGGACTGCTGGCGATCCGCGCGCACGACGCCATTCTGGTCACCGACTTCCGGTATGCGGCGCAGGCGCCGCGCGAAGCGGCGACGGTCGCGCGAGTCGAGATCGACCAGCTGAACATCTGGGACCGTCTCAAGCGGGTGCTGGGTGAACGGCCGGTCGGCAGCCCCGCCTTCGAGGCGCATGTGACGACTGTCCGCGATCGGGAGCGGCTCGATGCGCTGATCCCGCACGCGACGTGGCAGCCGACCAGCGATCTGGTCGAGAAGCTCCGGCTGGTGAAGGATGTCGCGGAGGTCGAGGCCATTCGCGCGGCGGCCTCGCTGGGGCAGGACGCCCTCGCCGAAACCCTTCCAGCCATCCGCGCCGGTGCCAGCGAATTCGAGGTCGCGGCCCTGCTGGAATCGGCGCTGCGCCGGCGGGGAAGCGAGTGGCATCCGTTTCCCACGATCGTGGCGTCGGGCCCGCGCTCCGCGCTTCCGCATGCGCGGACCAGTGAACGCGCCGTGAATCCCGGTGACTGGCTGCTGCTTGACTTCGGCGCGCAGGTGGACGGATACTGTGCCGACCTCACCCGGACGGTCGTCGTGGGCGCGCGGGCTGACGCCAGGCAGCACGAGATCTACGGTGTGGTGCTGCAGGCGCAGCGGCGCGCGATCGAGCAGGTGCGGGCCGGCATGACCGGACGGGAAGCCGACGCGCTCGCGCGCGACGTGATTGCGAAGGCGGGTTTTGGGGAGGCGTTCGGGCACTCCCTGGGCCATGGACTCGGCCTCGAAGTGCACGAAGCGCCGCGGCTCTCGCCGACGGCGGATCTGCCCGTCCCGGTCGGCGCGGTGGTGACAGTGGAGCCCGGGATCTATCTTCACGGCTGGGGCGGGGTGCGGCTGGAGGACGACGTGCACCTTGCCGCCTCGGGACCGGAGTTGCTGTCGGATAACCGAGTGGAACTTCTCGAACTGGTCTGAGGGAGCAGCGGGCCGGGCGGAGCGCGGGGCGATATCGCCCCGGGAGCATGCCGCCTGAGCGCTGAGAGCCGAACCCTGAACCCCGATGCCTCAATGAACGCGAAAGACTCGACCGACCTCGCCAAGCTCCTCGGCAAGCTGCCCGGGATCCGCTCGGTGGAACTCAAGGACGTGCGGAAGCTCGCCGAGCTGCTGCACGAGTTCCCGGAGCTGGGCTCCATCGAGGTGAAGGGGTGGTTCGACACCGGTGTGGTGATCACGCGGACCGGCATGCAGGGCGCCGCGCCGATGATGCCCGCGCCCATGGCGTACTCACCCGCGCCGGCCCCGGCTCACGCGCCCGCGGCGGCGCCCGCTTCGCCCGCCGCGCCGGCCCCGGCCGTGGCCTCCACGCTCAAGGAGATCAAGTCGCCCATGGTGGGCACCTTCTACAAGGCGCCGGAGCCGGGGGCGGAGGCGTACGTGAAGGTCGGTGGCCGGGTGACCTCGGGGCAGACAGTCTGCATCATCGAGGCGATGAAGATCATGAACGAGATCGAGGCCGAAGTGTCAGGCGTGGTCCGCGAGATCCTCGTCGAGGACATGCAGCCGGTCGAGTTCGGCACCGTCCTCTATCGGGTCGATCCCAATGGCTGAGCCGACCGGCCCCGCGGGCCTGCAGCCGCCGTTCAACTTCAAGCAGGCCATTTCGCTGATGGTGCAGCGTCTGGGATCCGACCTTCACCTGAAGGTGGGCCGGCCGCCGACCATCCGCGTGAACGGCGATCTCGCCGGCCTCGAGATGCAGCCGCTCAAGCCGGAGGACCTGAAGCTGCTGGCCGAGCAGATCATGACGCCGCGGCAGGTGAAGGAGTTCGCCGAGAAGAAGGAGGCCGACTTCGCCATCGGCGTTCCCGGTGTCGGCCGCTTCCGGACCAACATCTACCAGCAGCGTGGCACCCTGGCCTTCGCCTTCCGCGCCATTCCCTACGAAGTGAAGACGGTCCGCGAGCTGGAGCTCCCCGAGGTGCTCGAGGAGATCTCGATCCGTCCCCGTGGCCTGGTGCTCGTCACCGGGGTGACGGGCTCGGGGAAGTCCACCTCGCTGGCCGCGATGATCAACCACGTCAACCAGAACCGGCGGGTCAACATCATCACGATCGAGGACCCGATCGAGTTCCTGCACCGCGACGTGATGGCGAACATCTCGCAGCGTGAGGTCGGCAGCGACACGCTCGCCTTCGGGACCGCCCTCCGCCACGTGCTGCGACAGGATCCCGACGTGATCCTCATCGGCGAGATCCGCGACGCCGAGACGCTGGACGTCGCCCTCAAGGCGGCGGACACCGGGCACCTGGTCTTCTCCACGCTGCACACCACCGACGCGACCCAGACGATCAATCGGGTCATCTCCTTCTACCCGCCGCACCAGCACCAGGAGATCCGCTCGCTGCTCTCCACCGCGCTCGCGGCGGTGGTCTGTCTCCGCCTCGTGCCCCGGAAGGACGGGAAGGGGCGGGTGCCGGCGGCGGAGGTACTGATCAACACGGCCGCGGTGGCCGACAACATCCGCGACATCGAGAAGGCGCTCAACATCCCCGACCTGATCTCCGAGGGGACCGAGGCCTATGGCATGCAGAGCTTCGACCAGTCGCTGATGCAGTGGTTCAAGCAGGGCGTGATCAGCTACGAGAGCGCGCTCTTCTACTCCAGCAATCCCAGTGAATTTGCGCTCCGGGCCTCGGGCATCAGCTCCGCGTCGGATCGTACCTTCAGCGGTCTCGCCGCCAGTGGCGGCAAGTCCGATCTCTCTCAGGACCTCACGCCCTGATGTTCAAGAAGGTGCTGATCGCCAACCGCGGTGAGATCGCCCTCCGGGTGATCCGCGCCTGCCGCGAGCTCGGTCTCCAAACGGTGGCCGTGTACAGCGAAGCCGACCGCGAATCGCTGCACGTGCGCTTCGCGGACGACGACGTCTGCATCGGGCCGCCGCCCAGCCGGCAGTCCTACCTCAAGATCCCCCATCTCATCGCCGCGGCCGAGATCACCGGCGCCGACGCGATCCATCCCGGCTACGGGTTCCTCGCCGAGAACGCCGAGTTCTCCGACACCTGCAAGGCCTCGGGGATCACCTTCATCGGACCGTCGGGCGATCAGATCCGCGCGATGGGCGACAAGGCCACCGCCAAGAAGCTGGCCCAGGAAGCGGGCGTGCCCACCGTCCCCGGCACTCCGGGCACCATCCAGGAGCTCGAGGAGGCGCTGACCTACCTCGAGGGCATCGGCTTTCCGGTGATCATCAAGGCCACCGCCGGCGGCGGCGGCAAGGGGATGCGCGTCGCGCTCGACGCGGAGCAGTTCGCCCAGTCGTTTTCGCTCGCCCAGAACGAAGCGCTGGCCGCCTTCGGGAATGGCGAGGTGTACGTCGAGAAGTACCTGGCCAAGCCACGCCACGTGGAGATCCAGGTCATGGGCGACACCCACGGCCGGGTGATCCACCTCGGCGAGCGGGACTGCTCGGTGCAGCGCCGTCACCAGAAGCTGATCGAGGAGAGCCCGAGTCCGGCCCTCACTCCGGAGTTGAGGGCCCAGATGGGTGACGCGGCGGTGAAGCTCGCCTCCGCCATCGGCTACGTCGGCGCCGGCACCATCGAGTTCCTGCTCGATGCCGATGGCAGCTTCTACTTCATGGAGATGAACACCCGGATCCAGGTGGAGCATCCGGTGACTGAAATGGTCACCAGCTTCGATCTCGTTAAGGAACAGATCCGGGTCGCCGCCGGCGAGCCGATCAGCTTCCGCGGCGAGGGCGGCCGGCTGCGGGGGCACGCCATCGAATGCCGGATCAACGCCGAGGACCCGTATCGCAACTTCCAGCCCTCGCCGGGGCTGATCACCGCGTATCATCCCCCCGGCGGCCCGGGGGTGCGGCTCGACACCCACGTCTACGCCGGCTACACCGTTCCGCCGTATTACGATTCCCTGCTTGCCAAGGTGATCGTGCATGGGAACACCCGCGAAGAGGCGCTCGCCCGGATGGGGCAGGCGCTCGACAGCTTCATCATCGAGGGAGTGACCACCACGATTCCCTTCCTTGCGCGGATCATCCGCCATCCCGAGTTCGCGGCCGGCGAGGTGGACACCAAGTTCCTCGAACGCCATCCGGAGCTGCTCCGCCCCGAAGTATGAAGCTGGACGTCGTCTTCACGCCGACTGGCCTCACCGCCGGTGAGGTCCAGGGTCGTATCGTCTTCGTCATCGATATCCTGCGGGCCGGAACCACGATCTGCGCCGCGCTGCACCACGGTGCACGCGCGGTGGTGCCGGTCGCCGACACCGAAGAGGCCCTCCGCCTGGTGCAGACGCTCGGCAGCGAGGAGACTCTCCTGGCCGGCGAGCGGAACTGCCTGCCCATCCCGGGCTTCCACCTGGGCAACTCCCCGAGGGAGATGCTGCCCGAGGTGGTGCGCGGCAAGACGATTATCATGACTACGACCAACGGCACCAGCGCCCTGCTGGCCACGGCCGCGGCCGGCGAGGTGCTGCTGGCCGGGGCCGCGAACTTCACGATGGCCGCCGAGCGCGCCCGCGAGGCATGGACTACCCGGGAGGACCTGCTGATCATCTGTTCCGGCCGCGAGCATCGCTTCGCGCTCGATGACGCCTACACCGCCGGCCGCCTGGTCGAGGCGGCGCTCGGTGGCGGTCGCGGGCGCAAGGGACTGAGCGATGCGGCACTGGTTTCGCTCGACCTGGTGCGGCGGTACGGGCGGCGCTGGGACCGCCCGCTGCTCCTGAGCCGCGGCGGTCGTGATCTGTCGGAACTGGGTATGACGGAGGACGTGATGGACGCGGCACGGGTCGATGCCTATCCGGTACGAGCCACCTTCCGCGACCGGCGGGTGGTCGCCACATGAGCGAAGAGGGCCGTCGGCACCTCGGCGCGATCGTCGCGCTCGTGCTCGGCAGCTTCGTCGGGTTGACGCTGCTCCCGGTGCATCTGACCGGGCCGCTCGGCGAAGGCCTCGGCGAGGTGCTCTGGCGCGTACTCGGCGTCGGTGCGCTCGGCTTCCCGCTGCTTGGCCTCGGGCTGGGCCTGGCGGGGTTCGATCGGCTGCCATCGCTCGACATGAAGCGGGTCGCGATCCTCGTCATCGGGCTCGCCCTGCTGGTGCCGTTCATCGTCGGCGTGGTGAGCGATGTCCGGCCCCAGGCCTACGATTCCGGTGCGCTCGCGCCACGGCTCACCGGCGTGCTGCCGGGCTTCCTCGCCTACTATGTCGTGCGCGCCATCGGGGTCGCCGGCGGCCTGCTCCTCGGATTCCTGTCGCTCTCCGCCCTGACCATCGCCACGATC
>DAINRP010000192.1:0-6369 GCA_036741755.1 Gemmatimonadales bacterium | reverse complement strand
CGGCCATCAGCACCGGCATCTATGGCTATCCGCTGGATCTCGCCAGCGAAACGGCGGTAGACACTGTGCGCGCCGAACTTCGCGAGCCGGGAAGCCTCACGCTGGTGATCTTCGCCTGCTTCAGTCCGGCGGTTCTCGCGAGCTACGAGCGGCTCGGTGTGCCGGTGTAGTCAGGGCATACACCGCCGGACCGGATGACATTTCCACGGTGCTCGAGCGTGCGCGGGTCGGCATCGCTCGAGCCACGAGGGGCACTGCGATCTCTAGCGCCGGGAACGTGAGTATCCCCAGCCGCCACCACCAAGAAGGATCACGATCAGAAGCACGATCAGGAGCGTCGACATATAGCCCTGCTTTCTTGCGGCGAACTGCTGCATCCCTCGTCAGGGCAACGGTCACATCGATGACGCCCTGACTTCAGTTGAAGCATATCGAGGTGCGCGGGGAGGCCAATCGCTCGTACGAGCGATGACGCGCGGCAGGCCATCCCATCCTGGCCTTGCGCGTGGCCGCAGCTCTCGCGGTGATGGCGCCCGTCTTCTTGCTGTACTGGTAGCGACCGGGATGCTGGTTGGGTCTCGATCGAGTGTGGCCTGGCCACGACTTGAAACTGAGGGCGCGGGCCGCCGTCGTGAGGATTGCGTGGGCTGGGTGCGGCCGCGCCGCGGCTCAGACGGAATCCAACAGGCGACAACCGGACATCAGTCTTGAAGGACCTGCCCGCTTCACCGATCGTTTGTCGCCGAGCAGCCGCATGAGACTGCCAGGCCGCGGCTATCGGATCTCATCGGATACAGGCGGACCTCCCCGCCCGGATTGGCTTGCAGCACGGGCCGCGGGCCTGCAACTTGGGCGTAGACGTCTCGCAATCGTGACAGGGGTCTCCTCATGACCTTCAAGCCTGCAACCTGGTACCCGATCGCGGTTGCGCTCAGTGCCATCAACCTGGTCGCCGTCTGGTTTGCGGCTCAACCGGGCGAGCCGTGGCATGCGACGCTTCATGCAGGGCTCGCGGTGGCGTTCGGATTGTGGGCCCGCCGCCTGCGGGAGGGCCCAGCCGGGGGCGCACTCGAGGCCGGGCTCGACGCGCTCGAACTCGAGGTGGTCAATCTGCGGCAGGAGTTGAACGAGGCGCAGGATCGCCTCGACTTCACCGAACGGTTGCTGGCGCAGGGATCAGACCCGCGCCGAGCGGAGCCGCTGCGCCAAGGCCCGGAGTGACCCGCGATGCCGGCCGTCGCCGGGCAGGTTCTCGGCGACACGCCGCTCGACTGAGCCGCCATGGATTCGCAGCCCATCGGACCCGTCGCTGAGCGCGGGGGGTCGGGTGGCCTTGTGCCCGGAGGACATTGTGTCGAATACACCGGTTGTGTTCAAGAGCACGCACCGGATCAAGTTCTCCGAGCTCGATCCCTACAATCACGTGAGCACGGGGAACTACGCAACCTATTTTGTCGATCATCGCATGCAGGGTCTGCGGGACTATATCGGCTGGGACCTGACGGCGCTGGAGACGTTGCCGTTCATGGTCTGGGTCCGGAGAATGGAGATCGACTTTCTGCGGCCGGCCCGGGGTGATCAGGAGATCACCATCACGTCGCTGGTACGCGAGTTCCGCGGGCCCGATGCGCTCATTGAATGCAGCATGGTCGACGCGGCCGGAAAGACCCTGTCCCGCTGCCTCATGACCGTCGCCCACGTGGACAAGGCAACCAATCGCGCGACCGCCTGGCCGCCCGACCACATGGCGCCGTTCTTCGAACGCGACACGACCTAGGCGAATCGGCAACCCACGACGGGGCTCCACTACCCAGCTGGAGATCCACTACCGTCCAGTGCGCTCACACCTTTCGTTCACTCGTGCAGCTTCCGCGGCTGCTGGCCATGGTCGCCGCTCCGTTATGAACAGCCCGCTCCTCGTCGTTGCCGCCCTCGCGGTCGTGGCACCCGGCGTCTGGGCCCAGGGCCCCGCTGCCTCGCAGGTCGTCTTGCGCCTCGACCATGCCGTCATCGTGGTCCGGGACCTCAAGGGTGCCCAGCGGGACCTGGCCCCATGGGGATTCCGATTCAAAGCCGGGCGGCTTCACCCCGACCACCTGCTCAACCGCCACATCAAGTTCCGGGATGGCACCGCGCTTGAGCTTATGACCCTGGTGGGACCGCCGACCGATCCCACCGCCACCGAGTATGCCCGGCTGCTCGCCTCGCGGCCGGGCGGCGCCTACGTCGCCATCCTCTGCGAGGATCTGGATCGGGTCGCCCACGCCGCGGATCGGGCTGGACTGGTCCCGCAGCGATCGACCCGGGGAACCTGGCAGTTCCTGAGCTTCGCCCCGTCGTCCGATGCCGCCGCCATCTTCTTCGGTTCCGGCTGGCAGCTGGCCCGGGATCCCGACTCCCTCGTCACCCACGAGAACGGTGCGACCGGTCTCCGGGAGGCGTGGCTCGAGGGCGGTCCCCGGCTGGACAGCCTGCTACGTGCACTCGGCGTGGCCGCCGCCGACTCGGTGCGCCTCCCGGATGGTCGGGAAGGGCGGCGCTGGGGGCTCGGGGACGGCGCTCTCGTCGTTGCCCGGCCGAGCGTTGCCACATCGCGCATGCGGCCGTTCGGCGTGGTCATCGAGAGCAGCAACCGCCGGTCGCCGCCCACGGCCCAGGTGATGCCAGGCTTCTGGATAGGTTTCCAGCACTGATACGAACCGGCGTTCATATACCGCACGCGCCGGCCAGCGCGCGGCCATCGGTTGTGTGAGGCTTGCGCGCAGGAGAGGGCCGTTCTCGAGGGCGAGGGCGCAGGCTTCTACCGCCACCCGGCAGAACGATTCACCGGCTCCGCTCGTTCGCTGGACGATTTGCACCTGAACCGGAGGTTCCCAGTCATGCCACCGCGTCGAGCCCCAACTGCAGGAAGGTCTGGCAAGGACCCTGGCGCGGGCACTGCGCCCCTCCGTGTCACGGTCGAAAACGTGAACGTGCCGGGATATACCGCCACCCTCGACGGCGCCAAGTACCACGCCATGCGGTCTGCGATGCTCAAGCTTCTGCCCCACAAGGCACCAGGCCTGACACAGGCAGAGATCCGGAAGGGACTGCTCCCGCGCGTCCCCAAGCATCTCTTTCCCGATTCAGGGAAGGTGGGGTGGTGGGCCAAGATGGTGCAGCTCGACCTGGAGGCGAAGGGACTGCTCGCGCGTGAAGCGACCGCTCCTCTTCGCTGGCACCAGCCATGAACCCCTGGCCATCGGCAGGTGGCCATCGAGCGGGCCGCTGGCACGGCACAGCGCCGCCCGGGTAGCTTTCGCGCCACGAGCCGGGCCCCGCGCATGATGCGCGGCGCTCAGGTGGGGGTAAGCGTCGTCGCGAGTGAGAAGTGGAGCCCCACTGTGTCCCACACCTGTCCCTTTTGCCACACCGCCATGGATGCCGGCGTGATCGTCGATCGCATCACGGGGTCGAACACCCGTCCCATCTGGATTCCCGAGCCGGCCGTCGAGTCGTGGTTCGGCGGCCTGCGCGAGCCCCTCGGCCCCGAGATCCTGGTCAGCACCGAGCGCTGTCCGACCTGCGGATACCTGGCCTCGTTCGGCAATCCCCGTCCCGATTCCACCAAGCCTGACATGGGCTAGCCGCCCCTAGCAGATCCTCGGCAGCTGGTCGCCCGGCAGCAGATCCACGATGCGGGTCCCTCCGACGACCGTCTTCAGCACCACATAGCCAGGGTTGGTCGCGACGACTCTGCCAATCGCGGCGGCCTGAGCACCCAGTGGGTGGGCGCGCATCGCGGCGAGCGCCACCTCCGCCCTGTCGGGTCGCACGATGGCTACCAGTACACCCTCGTTGGCGACGTACAGCGGGTCGAGGCCGAGCATTTCGCAGGCGGCGGCGACGTCGCCCGGGACCGGCAACGCGGTCTCCTCCAGCGCCATGCCCACCTGCGAGGCCTGCGCGATCTCATTCAGCGCGCTGGCCAGGCCTCCGCGGGTCGGGTCGCGCAGCACCGCCACGGCATCCCCGGCGGCCTCGCGGAGACAGTTCACCAGCGGCGCCAGGTTGGCGGTATCGCTCACGATGCTGGTCTCGAAGGCCAGCCCCTCTCGTACCGCCATGATCGCCATGCCATGCCGCCCGATCGGTGCGCTCAGGAGAATCACATCACCCGGCTCGGCCCGGCGCGGACCGGGGCGGAACCCGGGATCGAGGAGACCGAAGCCCGTGGTGTTGATGTAGAGGCCGTCCGCCTTGCCCCGCTCCACCACCTTGGTATCTCCGGTGATGAGTGGCACGCCGGCCTGACGCGCGGCATCCGCCATGGTGCGGATGACCCGGTCCAGCAGATCGAGTGACAGGCCTTCCTCGAGGACGAAACCTGCGGTGAGATAGGCGGGCGTGGCCCCCATCATCGCGACGTCGTTGAGCGTGCCGTGCACCGCCAGCGCGCCGATGTTGCCGCCGGGAAACTCCAGCGGGCTCACCACGAAGGTGTCGGTCGACACCACGATCTCGGCGCCGCCGAGGGAAACGACGGCGCCATCGCCGAGCTCCTGCAGGATGGGGTTGCCGAGATGCGGCAGGAAGCGGTCGCGGAGCAGGGCCGCGCTCATCTTGCCGCCGGAGCCGTGGCCGAGCTGGACCCGCTCGTTGTCGGCGAGCGGGACGGGGCAGGCTGGAGCTGCGTAGCGGACGCCGGTCATCGGATCATCCCTCGTGCGCCGTTGGGCTGCGGAAGCGGGCGTAATTGTAGTAGGCGGCGCAGGCCCCTTCGGACGACACCATCGGCGCGCCGAGCGGGTGCTCCGGCGTGCAGCGGGTGCCGAAGGCAGGACACTGCCGCGGCTTGAGGTTCCCGCGCAGCACATCCCCCGCGCGGCACTCGGCCGGCTCCTGCACGCTCAGCGTCTCCAGCCCGAACCGGATCTCGGCGTCGAAGTCCGCGTATTCCTCACGCAGCGTCAGTCCGCTCATCGGAATGGAGCCGATGCCGCGCCATTGCCGGTCGCTGAGCCGGAAGATCTTGTGGATCAGGTCCTGCGCCGGCGGGGTACCCTCGCGGCGGACCGATCGCGCGTACTGGTTCTCCACCTCGTGCCGCCCTTCCTCCAGCTGCCGCACGGCGAGGAGCATCCCCTCGAGGATGTCGAGCGGCTCGAATCCGGTGACCACGATCGGCACGTGGTAGCGTTCGGCGATCGGTTCATACTCGGTCCAGCCCATCACCGAGCAGACGTGGCCCGCGGCGAGGAAGCCCTGCACCCGGTTGTCGGGCGAGTCGAGGATCGCCGTCATCGCCGGGGGCACGGTCACGTGGGAGACGAGCACGCTGAAGTTGGAGACGCCCAGCTCCCGTGCGCGCCAGACGGCCATCGCGTTCGCCGGCGCCGTGGTCTCGAACCCCACCGCGAAGAACACCACCTGCTTGTCCGGCGTGCGGATTGCCAGCTCTAGCGCATCGAGTGGGGAGTACACCACCCGGATGTTGCCCCCGCGGGCCCGCACCTGGAGCAGGTCGCACTCGGAGCCCGGAACCCGAAGCATGTCGCCGAACGAGGTGAAGATCACGTCGGGACGGGCGGCGAGAGCCAGCGCCTTGTCGATCTGCTCCAGCGGGGTGACGCATACCGGGCACCCGGGTCCGTGAATCATTTCGATGGCCCCGCCGAGCAGTTCATCGAGCCCCTGCCGGACGATCGTGTGCGTCTGGCCGCCACAGACCTCCATCAGGGTCCAGGGCCGGGTCGCCGTCTGCCGGATCCGGGTAATCAGCCCCTGTGCCACCGCGCCATCGCGATACTCGCTCAGATATTTCATGGCGCCTCCGCCGAGGGCGGCGCGGCGAGCGCCTGATCCGCGACCTCACCGATCCAGTCGAGTTCCTCGAGCTGGCTCATCTCCTTCAGCGCCTCGAAGGTGCGCCTCGCCTCGGATTCGTCCACGCGGGTGATCGCGAACCCGACATGCACCACGACGTAGTCGCCCGGTACGACCTCGTTGGCCACGTAGGCCAGGCACACTTCGCGTTTCACGCCGCCGAAGTCGACCGTGCCCATCAGGAGCCCGCGGTCATCGCGGGTGTCGAGAATGCGGCCGGGAATGCCGAGACACATCGGGACCTCCGAAGCGTGAGTTCAGGCCGTGCGGCCCTGGGCGAGCATGGCTGCCGCCACTGCGGCCTGTCCGTAGCTGATGGCGCCATCGTTGGCTGAGAGCCTGCGTGGTGCCAGCACCCGCAGGCCATGGTGCTCCAGCCGCCAGCGCGATTGCCGGCAGTCGTTCTACCATCAGCCCGGCTACCTGCTGCGGGCCACCGAGCCGGGAGTGCAATCGCTGGCCCGTCTGGTCGACTACGGCGGCAAGGAGCAGGCGGCCATGAGC
>DAINRP010000191.1:0-6373 GCA_036741755.1 Gemmatimonadales bacterium | reverse complement strand
TCTTGTCGATGTCCTCGAGCATCGTGACGGCGATGTTCGTCAGGCGGGCCTCGGTGTACCGGTACGCCGCCGCGGGATCGCCGTCCACCGAACCGAAGTTGCCCTGACCGTCGATCAGCGGATACCGCAGCGAGAAGTCCTGCACCATGCGGACCAGCGCATCGTAGACCGAACTGTCGCCGTGCGGGTGATACTTGCCCAGCACATCGCCCACGACCGTCGCCGACTTCTTGTAGGGACGGCCCGGCACCAGGCCCAGCTCGTTCATCGCGTACAGAATCCGGCGATGCACCGGCTTGAGGCCGTCGCGCACATCGGGCAGCGCGCGCGACACGATGACGCTCATCGAGTAGTTGATGAACGACTGCTGCATCTCCTCTTCGATGAGGCGCGGCAGGATCCGTTCGCTCTGCGAGGGGCCGGTCATGCGGGTCCGTGGTGTTGGCGGTAGTGATCGGGACGCAGGGGCGGCCCGTTGGGTCGCCCGCACTGGAATTCATCGAGGGCCGATGGCGGCCCCGGAGCGGCCAATTTGAACGGGGGAATATAGCCCTACCGCGGCCGTCATGGCAACCGCGCAACCACGCCGCAAGTCTTTGAGGGTCAGTTACTTAGGAGATGGCGCCGGAACCCTGCCCGGCGGCTCTTCGAGGACCTGCGAACCGGCCCCCGGCTCAGGCGTCGGGCGAGCGCGGCGCATCGGCTGGCGCCAGGCCGGCCGGTGCCACCACCGCGACGCGCCGCGCCTTCCAGCGGGTGCCGAGATCGGCGAACACGGTGTAGACCACCGGGGTCACGAACAGCGTGATCAGTTGTGAAAAGAGCAGGCCACCCACCACCGCCATGCCGAGCGGCCGGCGCGACTCGGCGCCGGCCCCGCTCGCAAAGGCGATCGGCAGCGTCCCGAGCAGCGCCGCGAAGGTCGTCATCATGATGGGGCGGAAGCGCACCGCGCTCGCCTCCAGGATCGCCGCGTGCGGGCTCTTCCCCTCGTTCCGCTCCGCCTCGGTGGCGAAGTCGATCATCATGATCGCGTTCTTCTTGACCAGCCCCATGAGCATGATGATGCCCACGAAGGCGTAGACGCTGAGGTCGAGCCCGGCGATCAGCAGCGTCACCAGCGCGCCGAAGCCCGCGAACGGCAGCCCGGAGAGAATCGTCAGCGGGTGGATGAAGCTCTCGTACAGCACGCCCAGGACGATGTAGATCACCACGATCGCGAGCACCAGCAGCAGCAGCAGCCCCTGCTGCGAGTCCTGGAAGGCCTGCGCCGTGCCCGCGAAGCCGGCGGAGGTGGTCGCCGGCAGGATCGGCGCTGCGGCGGCCTCCACCGCCTGCACCGCCTGACCGATCGAGACGCCGACGGCGAGGTCGAACGACAGCGTCACCGCGGGGAGCTGACCGGCGTGGTTCACCGTGAGCGGCCCCACCTCCGGCGCGATGGTTGCGAGCGCGGTGAGCGGCACCAGGGCCCCCGACGTGGCCCGCAACCCGATCAGGCTCAGGGCCCCGAGATCGCGCTGATACTGCGGCAGCAGTTCCAGCACCACCCAGTACTGGTTGGTGGCGGTGTAGATCGTGGAGACCTGCCGCGCCCCATAGGCATCGTAGAGCGCCTGCTGGACCTGGCTCACGGTGAGGCCGTATGCGCTGGCGCGCTCCCGGTCGACCGTCACCCGGACTTCGGGATTCTTGATCTGCAGGTCGCTGGTCACGTCGCGGAGCTGGGGCAGTTCCCGGAACCGCGCCTCCAGCTTCGCCACGGTCTGGTAGAGCTCCGTAATGTCCGGCCCCTGCACCGTGTACTGATAGAGGCTCTTGGTGCTCCGGCCGCCGATGGAGATCGGCGGCGGGTTCTGGAAGAAGACCCGGAGCCCCGGCACCGGTGCCACCTTGGCGGAAAGGGCGCGCGCGACCTCATCCGCCGTCTTGCTGCGCTCGGAGTGCGGCTTGAGGTGAATGAAGAAGCGGCCCTGATTGACGCTGCTCCGGCCGCCCCCGATGGCGGACATGAAGCCCGCGACATTGCTGTCCGCCTGGACGATCGCCGCCGCCTGCTGCTGCAGCCGGTACATGGCGTCGAAGCTGGTGCCCTCCGCCGCCTCGGTCGTGCCGCGGAGCTGGGCGGTGTCCTCGCTGGGCAGGAATCCCTTGGGGATGATGATCGCGAGCCAGATCGTCGCGGCGAGGACGAGGGCGGAGGCCACCAGAGCGGCGCGCCGCCGGAGCATCACCCGGCCGAGCCAGCGGAGATAGAGCTGCAGCGCGCCGTGGTACACCCGCTCGGTCGCGTGGTACAAGCGGCCGTGGGCGGAGTGCCCCGACGGTTTGAGGAAGCGGCTCGCCAGCATCGGCGTCAGCGTCAGCGACACGAAGCACGACACCAGGATCGAGACGCTGATCGTCACCGCGAACTCGCTGAAGAGCCGGCCGATCAGCCCGCCGAGAAACAGGAGCGGGATGAACACCGCGACCAGCGAGAGGGTCATCGAGAGAATCGTGAAGCCGATCTCCCTCGCACCATCCAGCGCCGCCTGCCGCGCCGGCTTCCCCATCTCCATGTGCCGGACGACGTTTTCCAGCATCACGATCGCGTCATCCACCACGAAACCCACCGACAGGGTGAGCGCCATCAGCGACAGGTTGTCGAGGCTGTAGCCGAGCAGGTACATCACCGCGAAAGTGCCCACCAGCGACATCGGGAGGGCGAGGCTGGGTATGACGGTTGCGGAGAGGTTCCGGAGGAACAGGAAGATCGTGAGGATGACCAGGCAGAGCGTCAGGTAGAGCGTGAACTTCACCTCGTGCACCGACTCCTCGATCGTCTCCGAGCGGTCGTAGAGCGTCTGCACCGACACCGCAGCCGGCAGTTGCTTCTCGATCTGCGCCATCACGGCGCGCACCCGCCCCGCCACCGCGACGGTGTTGGTCCCGGGCTGCCGCTGGATCGAGAGCACGATCGCCCGGGTCCCGTTGAACCAGCTCGCCGCCTTCGTGTCCTGCACGCTGTCGATGACCCGGCCGAGGTCCTGCAGCCGCACCGGCGATCCATCCCGATAGGTGACGATGAGCGGACGGAAGGCGGCGGCGCTGGTGAGCTGCCCCTCCGCCTGCACCGCGTACGCGCGATCGGTACCCCACAGCACACCGGACGGCAGGTTCACGTTCCCGCCGCTGATCGCCCGCGAGACCTCGTCGAGTCCGATGCGGCGCGCCGCCAGCGCCTGCGGATCGAGCTGGACCCGCACCGCGTACTTCTGCGAGCCGTACACCTGCACCTGCGCCACGCCCTCCACGGTCGAGAGCCGCTGGCCGATCAGCGTCTGCCCGTATTCATCGAGCGCCGACAGCGGAAGCGAGTTCGAGGTGAGCGCGAGGTACATGATCGGTGAGGCCGACGGGTCCACCTTGGAGTACGACGGCGGCACCATGTTCTGCGGCAACTGGCGCAGCGACTGCGCGATGGCCGCCTGCACGTCGGCGGCGGCATCGTCGATGTTCCGGTCGAGCGCGAACTGCAGCGTGAGCGACGTCGTGCCCTGGCCGCTGCTGGAGGTGAGCGCATCGAGGCCGGCGATCGTCGAGAACTGCTTCTCGAGCGGGGTCGCCACCGAGGAGGCCATCGTCTCGGGGCTCGCGCCCGGGAGACTGGCGCTTACCTGGATCGTGGGATAGTCGATCGCGGGCAGGTCGCTGACCGGCAGCCGGAAGTAGGCCGCCACGCCGAACACGAGGATCCCCGCCATGACCAGCGTGGTCATGACGGGACGCCGGATGAACAGCTCCGCGATGTTCATGGCGCGGCGGCGACCGGTTGGGCCCTGGCGCCGTCGGTCAGCCGCACCTGGCCCGCCGTGACGACCTGCTCACCCGCCGCGACCCCGCTGGTGAGGACGATGAGCGAATCGTTGGTATAGCCGACCGTCACCCGCTTGAGATGGACCCGGTTGCTGTCCCCCAGCACGAAGACCGACGCGCCCTGCTGCCCGGTGAGCACGGCGCTCACCGGCACGACCAGCGCGTTCTTCTCCACCGTGACCGTCAGCGCCACCCGTACCAGCGCGCCGGGCCAGAGCGCGCGGCGGCCGTTCTCGAAGCGGGCCTTGAGCAGGATCGTCCCGCTCATCGAGTCGACGGCGTTGTCGACAAAGACCAGCGCCCCCTCCGACACCGTGGCGGTGTCCCCGACAGACACCGCGCGGACCGCGAGCCCCGTTCCCGCCCGCCGGATGGCGGGGAGCTGCGTGGCCGGAACCGCAAAGCGCACCAGGATCGGGGAGAGCTGATTGATCTGCACCATCGATTCGCCACTGGCGGCGCGTACCAGGTTGCCGGCCCGGACCAGCAGCGCGCCGGTGCGCCCGGCGATCGGCGCCCGCACCGTAGCGCGTTCGAGATTGATCCGCGCCCGCTCCACCGCACCCGAATCCCCCTGCAAAGTGGCCCGGAGCCCGGCCGTGGTCGCCCGCGCCTGCTCCAGCTCCTGCGTCGTCGCATAGGACTGCGCCGCGAGCGCCTCGACCCGCCCCAGATCCAGGTCCGCCTTCACCGCCTCGGCCTTGTCCCGATCGAGAGCGGCCTCCGCCGTGACCAGCGCGGAACGATAGGGCTTGGGATCGATCTGAAAGAGCACCTGGCCGGCCGCCACATCATCGCCTTCCCGGAACGTCACCTGATGAATGATCCCGTCCACCTGCGCGGCGACCGCGGCGGATTGAATCGGTTCCACCGTGCCCGTCGCCTCCAGCACCACCGGCACATCCTGCTGCGCCACCGGTAGGACGGTGACCGAGGCCGGCGGTGGGGCGGGCGGATCAGGCCGAGTGCAGCCAACCGCGAGGATGGGAAGGAACAGGAGCCGGAGGAGGCGGGCGGGGAACTCGATCATGGCATTCAATCGGGGTCGAACGGGAGACCGGCTCGGTACTGCTCAGAAGTTACGCGCACACGGGACGATTCGCTGAACCGGACACTCCGGGGCCCGTCGCCGATACGTCGTGTCACACGCGTAGCGAATCGGGACGGTGGTCCCCGGGTGGCATCGTTGATTTACAACGACTTACGGCGTACCGGAAGCGGCATCCCTCCTGCCTTTGCATGGGACCAGTCAACCAGAAGCCCCTTCGTCCCGTTCCAGGAGTTGTCCCCATGTTTCCCAGTCTCCGCCGTTTCGCAGCGCTGGCCGCGCTGGCATCGTCCGCCGCGCTCGGTGCCTGCGGCGCCGACACCAGTGGTCCGAGCGCCCCCGGTTCAACCTTTTCGCAGGTCATGAGTGTCGCCCAGTTCGACAGCACCCTCGGGACCGGTGCCACCCGGCTCGAGATCAAGCTGGTACCCGGCGGCCTCGTCGCCCGTGAGGTCCATGTCGAATCCGATGACGCCGAGGAGAAGATCACCAGCCAGGTCAGCGCGATCGATCCGGTGGCCGGCACCGTCACCCTCACCCTGGGCGGCATGGTCGTGAGCTATGGCAGCGGCACCCGCTTTCGGACGCCGAGCAAGAGCCGGGTGAGCAGGAGCGAGTGGGAAGCCGCGATCGCGAGCGCGATCACTGCCGGCCAGCAGCCGCCGATCGAGGCTCGGCGCAGCCAGCCAGCGGCACCCCAGGCGCCGAGCGATGGAGCGTTCACGGCGACCGACCTGCGGCTGGCGGACAGGACCGATGAGCCGGCAATCGAGGCCTACGTGGATGGCGACAACTTCCAGTCGGTCGCCGTGCCTCCGCCAGTTGCGATCCTGACGGTGTTCAACCTGCCGATCGAGATCACCAGCGGCACCTCGATTTCGCTGACGTCACCGGGCGGCACGGTGCCGAGTGGCACGGTCGAATTCCTGGGCGGCGTCACTGCGGCGGACGCGGCGGCGGGCACCATCACCCTCAGTGGCGGCGTGGTTGTGACGGTCACCGGAATCAGCTTCGATCCGACCGGCGACCTCTTCAATCTGGATGCGGTCGCGTCGGCGGTGGCGGCGGGGAAGACGGTGCGTGCGGAGGGACGCGGCACGGCCCAGTCGGCCAGCGCGATCACGGCGCAGAGCATCAAGGTGGAGGTGGACAACTAGGGCCAATGCACGATGCCTGAAGATGCAACGCGGGACGGCCACTTCGGTCGCCCCGCGTTGTTTCAGGTACCGCCGCCGGCCCTCACCCGGCCTTCATGCCGGCTTCAGTACCGGCGTCGCACCGTCAAGCTGCGAACGGACTTGTGCTGAGGAGGCGAAATGCGAACCAACATGGCGGTATTCATCATCTTCTTCGGAATTGCACTGCTGGATGCCCTGCGTGGGGGCAAGTGGTGGAGTGTGCTCCTCTGGCTCGCGGTCGGCGGCGTGTTCTTCTGGGCTGACTATCGGCGGGAGCCCCGGAAGGCGA
>DAINRP010000190.1:3361-6375 GCA_036741755.1 Gemmatimonadales bacterium | reverse complement strand
GGGTTGATGTTGGGCGCGCACCACAATAAACAGCCGCCCGCCTGCGCCTCCGCCCAATGCCGGCCGATCACGCCGCTCAGCGCGGCGGTTGTCGGCATTCACGCTGGGCACTCCGGCGCGACGACGTTGAGCCGCTGGTCTACCACACGCGCCTTCCGGCGTGTCTCGGAGTCGGCCTGGGGGCGGCGCGCGGCGCTCGACTCCGCCGATCTTCTGACGGTACTCAAGATCAATCGCATCGACGCGAAGCATGCCCGGGGCCGGGTGCTGCTCGTACCGGATTCGGTCGGGCCGGAACTCGGCTACAGCCCCTTCCCCGACTCACTGCCGAATCTCCGTAACATCCCCAAGTTCGTTCTGGTCTCCAGGCGGGTACAGGCGTTCGGGGCCTACGAGGAAGGGAAGCTGGTGCGCTGGGGACCTACCAGCACGGGAAAGGCAGCGACACCCACGGACAGCGGACTGTTCTTCACCAACTGGAAATCAAAGCGGGCCATCAGCACCGAGGACCCGAGCTGGATTCTCGACTGGTACGTGAACTTCATCGCCCTCAAGGGTGTCGCGTTTCATGAATACGAACTGCCCGGACGCCCGGCGAGCCACGGCTGTGTCCGGCTGCTCGAGGCCGATGCACGATGGATGTTCCGGTGGACTGACCAGTGGGTGCCAGGCCGTGGACAGGTCGTGAAGGAGTACGGGACCCCGGTGCTGGTGATGGGCGACTACGACTACCGTGCGCCTGCGCCGTGGACCCGTCTGGCTGAAGATCCGGAGGCCGATCGTGTGACAGAGAGCGAGGTCGAAGCCGTGCTGCAACCAAACCTCGGAATCATCGCGGCCCGCAGCGCGCCAGTTCGCATGGAGGTCGCCATCCGTCGTTAAGTCCTTCCACGAACTCGGCGCGCGCTCCCCACACCGCCCCCTTGCGGGCCGGTGTCATTCCGCTATCTCCTTAAGGGACGAAGGTCCGCTGCTGCCCCGAGTCGCGGGCCAAGCTGTGCCCCCACCGCGCGAGGAGAATCCGCCATGCGCAAAGCACTCATCGTCCTTACCCTCATCAGCGCTCCGCTGATATCTGCCGAAGCGCGGGCACAGGCGGCCAAGCCCAGACAGGTGTTCATCAACCGCGTCCGCATACCTGATGTGACGCTGGCCCAGCTGGAAGGCGCGGGAGCACCACGAGTGCCGGATGGCCGCTACTGGTACGACCGCATCTCGGGAGCCTGGGGGCTGGAGGGCGGCTTCACCCGCGGCTTCATCGCGGCCGGCATCCCGCTGGGCGGCCCGTTACCGGCGGACATCTCGGGCGGCGGCACCCGAGTCTTCTTCAATGGCCGGGAGCTGCATCCGGTGGATCTGGCGGGCCTGCAGCAGCTCATCGGCCCGGTGGCGCCGGGACGTTACTGGATCGATGCCCAGGGCAATGCCGGCATGGAGGGAGGGCCGGCAACGGTGAACCTGCGCATGGTCGCGGCGCAAATCTATCGGCAGAACGGCGGCGTGGGCGAGAACTACGGTGGGGGCGCCGGCGCGTACAGCAACTCCAATACCGGGATCGGGATCATCACCGACGGGCAGGGCGGCGCAGAGATATTCTCCCACTGAGGGAGTTGGCTCACTCCTCGTCAGGCGCCCTCTGTTCGCCGCTCGCGCGCACAGCCACCCGTAGGAGCTCGAACTCCGGCTGACAGAACGGGCAGGCCATCACATGGTCGAGGAGGGCGAGGCGGCTGTCCTCGTCCTCCTCGCGGCGCAGCAGGCCCGCGAGTCGCTCCACCGGCGGGCAGTGCGAGCGGTCGCCGGCCTCCCCCGAGCGGACGCCGAGCAGCATGTCATAGCTCTGGCGCAGCCGTTCGTCACTCATTGCAGTGCCTCCGGTCCAATGCCCATCCTGGTCAGTTCTTCACGAAGATCGGCGAGGCCGCGATAGAGCAGGTTCCTGGTCTTGGGCTCCGACCAGGCGAGCAGGTCGGCGATCTCCTCGCGCGCGTATCCGGCCAGATACATCTTCACGACTGAACGGCGGGCGGGGATGAGGGTCTCGACCGCGCGCCCGATGCTCTCCTGCAGTTCCATCTCTTCCATCAGCCGGTCCGCGGAGGGCGACTCGCCGAGCGCGGCAATCCCGCTCGGCCGCGAGAGCCGGACCGGCGTCTCGCGCCGGGCGCGCCGCCTCCGCAGCAGATCGATCGCGGCCGATACCGCGGTCCGATGGATGTAGGACGCCGGCGCACTCAGGATCTTCTCACCGCTTTCCAGCGCCTTCCACAGCCTCAGCCGGACCTCCTGGACCAGATCCTCCACATCGGTGCCCATGAGGCCATGACGCACCCCGATGTAGCGCACCCGTTCGGCGAAGCGGGTGAGCACGGTGTCCAAGGCGCCGGAGACGCCATCGGGCTGCGGGTCCATGTCAGGGAACGTAGGCGAGGGGGCGGGCGGCGCAATAGTCCAGGGCGATAGTGCCATTGCCCGGGCCAGTGCGCAGAGTATGGTGAGACGGACTTCGCGAGAATCTTGCCCGCCTCCCGGCGTTACTGGGACAGAGAAGCGCATGGTGCGCTCCGAGTCCCGAGCAGGAGCTTCGTATGTTGCGCCGATTCCGCCCGTTCCGTTCGTCCTGGTCAGTGCTGCTGGTCCTCGCCGCCCTGGTGTTCACGATGGCCGCCTGCGAAAAGGGCCCGACCAGCGAGAACACCAACACCGGCTGCAACTACAACGAAGTCACGAACACCTGCACCTGAGCCACCGGCTGAGGCCCCTGCTCACCTCCGTCGGCGCCTACCGTGTGAGGCGGCCCGCCCTTCCCCCGGTGGTGAGCAGTGGCTTCAGCCATGCAGTCGCACTGCGGTATCGAGATATCCCCCGATCACGGCCTCCAGCCTCAGCCTCGCCGCGGCATCGACCGGGAATCCGCCCGGGTCCATCGCCTTGTCGCCGCTCGCCAGCGAGTACATGTCCGGGTAGACGTGCATGCCGAGCATCTCCAGCGGCACACGCAGCACCCACAAACC
>DAINRP010000190.1:0-3261 GCA_036741755.1 Gemmatimonadales bacterium | reverse complement strand
ACCTGCGCCCCCTTCTGTCGGGCAATCTCCACGGCTGCGTGCAGGAGTCGCCGATTCAGTGAACTCGTGCGGAGCGAGGCGGCGAAGGCGAGCAGCGTCACGGTCATGGGCGCCACGGTCTTTCCAGGAGGCTGTCCCACGCCGCGAGCGCCGGCTTGGGGCCGAGCACCGAGTCCACGAGCCCGAGATGAGTGAACAGCGCAAGCGTTGGCGGCGGGTTGGGGATCCCCGTCAGGTCGAGATCGGTGAACGTGATCTGGAACAGTCCGGCGACGGGAGAGGCGTCGAGAATCCGGCCCTGCCTCACAATGTAGCGGGCCTGCATCGCGGGAGTGCTGAGCACCACGCCGGCGGGTATGGAGGGCCAGCCGCCCTCCAGCACGACGAGCGGAAGCGGCGCACCGAGAACCAGCCTCCCGAAATAGTTGAGCGGGATGCTGTCCGGATCGGTGAACCCGCCGAGATAGGGATAGGAGGACAGCCCGAGTGCATCGATGAACGGAAAGTCACTCCGGTCCTGATCGATACCCACGTAGGTGGTCCCGCCCTGCAGCCGCCCCCACGCCGTTTCCACCTGCACACTCACCATCAGCGGTGTCGAGCTTCCTGCGGCCGCCCGCTCTGCGGCCGCGGCGTTGACCATCGTCACCACCGCCGCGTAGACCGGCCCCGGCGCGGCCAGGCGAATCAGGTTGGTCTCCGCCGCGAGACTGAGGTACTCCGGATGCAGAATGCTGTCGACCGCGGCGACGTACTCGCGATAGCGGCGCTGCACGGCGGTGTCGGTGATGCTCCTGCCTGCCGCGACCAGCTCCGGGGCTTCGGCAGAGCGGTTCAGACCATCGGTGACATCCAGCGCCACGACCACCTTGTGACTGGTGGCCCGATAATAGTTGGCCAATGGCAGTCGCACCGTCCGCACTTCGACCGCGGCCGCGGTGTCGGCAAGCAGGACCGTCCACGGCACGCTGAGCTGAATCAACCCCGCGTCGCTGTGGGCGCCTGCAAGCGTGAGCGTCGGAAGCAGGAGCGTGGTGTCGGCCTGGGGAGGAATGGCCGAGAAGCCCATGATGAAGGACCTCGGCGGACGACCGGGGCCGCTGCCGTCGCCGCCGCACGCCGCGGCCAGCAACAGGGTGGCGAAGGCCAGGACACCCCTCATTGGAGCAGCGGCTCCAGCGTGCGCCATACCGTGGCGGCGATGACCCGTGACCCCGCGGGATTGGGATGAATCCCGTCCTGCTGATTCAGGGAGTCCACCCCGGCGACGCCGGCCAGCAGGAACGGAATCAGCGGAAGGTGGTTCTGGGCGGCGAGCGCCGGAAAGATGGCGCGAAAGCGCCGCACGTAGTCGGCGCCGAGATTGGGCATCGCCTCCATGCCGGCCAGCACGATGCGCGTGGAGGGCGATACGGCCCGGACTCGGTCGATCATCGTCTGGATATTGGCCCGGACCGAATCGGGCGTCTGGCCGCGGAGACCGTCGTTCGCGCCGGTCTCGAGCACCAGCAGCGCCGGCGGCTGGCGCAGCACCCAGTCGATGCGCCGCACAGCGCCGGCGGAACTCTCGCCGCTCACGCCGGCATTGACCACGGTGTACCGGAGCCCCGCCGAGTCGATCTTGTGCTGCACCAGCGCGGGATAGGCACTGTCGGGATCGAGGCCGAGGCCGGCGGTGAGGCTGGTACCGAGGAACACAATGGTGGGCTGGCCCGCGGCGGAGACGGCAGGCCGGGCGGCACCTAGAGTATCGATGTCGCCGGCGGGTCGGCCGGTCGCGTTTCGGGGTGCGCCCTGTCCGCACCCCAGCAGCAGTCCCAGCGCCGCAGCGACTATGATTCTGGCTGTCCGCAACCCCATGTTCGCCCACCGCTCACTGTTCAGGGTTGATGATCCGCGCAGAACGACTGACCAAGGAGTACCTGTCGGGCGGCCGGCCGCTCACGGTGCTGAAGGATATCACCTTCGAGATCACCACGGGCGACCTCGTCTCGATCATCGGACCCTCCGGCAGCGGCAAGACCACGCTGCTCGGCCTCCTCGCCGGGCTGGACCGTCCCTCGGCTGGCCGGGTGATCGTGGACGGCGAGGATCTCACCCGCCTGACGGAAGACGCCCTTGCCCGTTTCCGAGGCGAGCGGGTGGGCTTCGTGTTCCAGTCCTTCCATCTGATTCCGACGCTAACGGCCCGTGAGAATGTGCAGGTGCCGCTCGAGTTGCGGGGCGAGGACGCGGGGACCCGCGCCGACGAGCTGCTGGCGCGCGTCGGGCTCGCCGGCCGGGAGCATCACTATCCGGCGCAGCTCTCCGGCGGCGAGCAGCAGCGGGTCGCCCTGGCGCGGGCGTTCAGCAACCGCCCGAAGATCCTCTTCGCCGACGAGCCGACCGGCAATCTCGACACCGCTACCGGTGCGAAGATCGTCGACATCCTGCTCGAGCTCAATCGCGAACTGGGGACCACGACCGTCCTGGTCACCCATGAAGCCGAGCTGGCCCGCAAGACCCGGCGGGTGCTCCGGCTCGCCGATGGCGTGCTGGTGAGCGACGGGCCGCCGGAATGAGCCGGCTCCGTTTCGTCCTCCAAATGGCCTGGCGCGAGGGGCGGGCATCTGGCAGCCGGCTCCTCCTGCTGACCGCCGCGATTTCGATCGGCGTCGGCGCGCTGGTAGCCATCGAATCGTTCACCGACAATCTCCGGACCGCCGTCGAAGGACAGTCCCGCGGGCTGATGGGCGGCGACATTTCGCTAAGCGCACGCAGCACCCCGGACGCCGGCCTGAAGGCGCTGCTCGACTCCGTGACGATCGCCGCTGGAAGCGATACGCTTCGCGACCGCGCGACCGTCACCAACTTCGCCGGAATGGCCTACGTTCCGCGCACCAGCGGCACCCGCCTGGTCCAGGTCAGCGGCATCGGCGGCGGCTATCCGTTCTATGGCAAGGTCCACACCCAGCCCGCGGACGCGTGGTCGCGACTCGGCGAAGGGCATTACACGCTCGTCGACCCCTCGTTTCTCACCGCGCTCGGCGCCGCCATCGGCGATACCATGTCGCTGGGCGAGAGCCGCTTCGTCATCGTCGGCACGGTCACCAGCTTTCCGGGCGACGTCGGGATCCGGAGCGCGTTCGGCCCGCGCGTGTTCATCCCCGCGAGCGTGCTCGACGAGACGAAGCTCTTGACCTTCGGCAGCCGGGCCGAGTACCAGTGGTTCCTGCGGACACCGGCGAAGCTCGACACCAAGGCGCTGGCAAACACCTGGCG
>DAINRP010000189.1:0-6389 GCA_036741755.1 Gemmatimonadales bacterium | reverse complement strand
TCAGCGCCGGCGCGTCCACGCGTTCGCACTCGCATGCCGACATCCGCGCTGGCCAGAGCCGGCCCATCGTTCAGGCCGTCGCCCGCGAACAGGACCACCCGTCCCTCGGCCTGCCTGTCCCGGATCCAGGCCGCCTTGGTGGCCGGATCGACTCGTGCTGCGACGGCGTCGATACCGGCTTCCCTCGCGATCGCGTTTGCGACGGACTCATGGTCGCCGGTCAGAAGGGTTGCGTGAATTCCCAGTCCCCGCAAGGCGGCGACAGCGGTCCGCGCGTCGGGGCGGATGACATCGCCCAGTCGAATCAGCCCAGCGCCCGCAGCGGATTCGCCATGGAGTGCCCTGACGCGGACGGCTCCCGCTTCACCCGATACGAGCTCCCACCGTACGCCGTCGACCACTCCTGCGATGCCATGGCCGGCGGTCTCCCGGACCTCCGACGCCTGGGGGAGGGGAATGCCGCGGCGGCTGGCCTCCGCCGTGATCGCGTTGGCGATGGGATGGGTGCTGTAGCGTTCCAGGCCCGCGGCGATCCGCAGGGTCGCATCATCAGCGTGCGTGACGGTGAGCGCGCCCGCCGTCACGGTACCGGTCTTGTCGAGTCCCGCCTCGTCGATGTGCGCGAGCCGGAGCAGCGCGTCAGCCGACCGAAGCAGCAGCCCGCGGCGGGCCGCCGCGCCGAGGCCGGCGGCGGCGGCGAGCGGCTGGGAGAGCGCCAGCGCGCAGGGACAGGCCACTACCAGCACGGCCACCGTTCGTGCGACAGCGATATCCGTTCCCCGTGTGAGCCACCAGCCGAGGAAGGTTGCCACAGCCACGACGAGCGTTGCCGCGGTGAACCATGGGGCGATGCGGTCGGCCGACGTGGGGGCCATGCCGCGATCCTGCGCGGCGAGCAGTTCGGCGGCCATGCGATGGACGACCGTCTCCTGGCCGGTCGCCTCGACGAGGACGGTGATTGCACCGTCGGCGAGCAGGGTGCCGGCCACGACCGCCTCACCAGGCCCGACCAGCACTGGGGCCGCCTCGCCCGTGATCAGCGCCATGCGAACCTGCCCCGAGCCTTCGACGACGCGCCCGTCTGCCGCCAGCTCCTCTCCTGCTCCCACGTCGATCTGGTCGCCCGGCCTGAGCTCGCTGACCGGCACCCGCTCGATGTGTCCCTCACGCAGGCGTCGCGCGATATGGGGCACCGTCCCGACAAGCGCCGAGGCCGCTTCCGTGGCGCGGCGCCGACCGCGGGACTCGAGCACCCGGCCGACCAGGAGCAGCGCCACCAGCATGGCGAGTGAGTCGAGGTAGCTGTCGGCGCCGCGGAGCGTCTCGACGAGGCCGTGCAGGTAGAGGATCGCCACCCCGAGGGCAATCGGCAGATCCATGTGGAGCACCCGGTGGCGCAGGGCGTTCCAGGCCCCCGTGAAGAACGGCTCGGCACACCAGAAGGTCACCGGAGTGGCGAGCACCAGACTCGTCCACCGGAAGAGCGCGGCATAGCGGGGGTCGATCGCGCCATACCACCAGCCGGCGTAGAGCCCCTCATACAGGCCCATGATGGCGAGTGTGGCGATCGCGGCGACCCCCATCCGCCGCATGAGTCCGCGGTCGGGGGCGCGTTCCTCGCCCAGCGGGCGAGGGTGGTATCCGAGGGCGGCGATCCGGCGGGCGAGGGCGGGGAGGTCGGTCTGGGCGGGGTTCCACCGGAGAGCGGTGCGTCCCGTCGCGTAGCTCACCGTGGCGCGCGCGACACCCGGCGTCCGTTCGAGCACCCGCTCGGTCACCCAGACACAGGAGGCGCAGCGGAGACCGTCCACCACGAGCTTCGCCTCACACTGGCCGTCTGGGGTGGTGGTGACGCTGACCGCGGACCAGTCCAGGCGGGCGTCCGCCACGGGCCGGGGCGCAAACTCGCTTCGTTCCACGTAGTAGCGCTCGAGGCCGGCGCCGCGAATGATCGCCGCCGCCATCGCGCAGCCGCGGCAGCAGAATGCATCAGCTGCCCCCTCCACGGCGGTGCCGCAGTGGGGGCATTGGGCGGAGCCGGCGGCGCGTCGTTCGTCCGGAGCGCCGCCGGAGCCGCTATCTGGCCTCGGTGCTGTAGGAGCTGACAATCGTGTCGGCGCCGTGAATGGCCAGATAGGCGAAGACCAGGTTCACCACGACCACGAGGGCCAGCCCGATCACGATGATCCTCGGCCAGCGGCGATCGTCGCCGCTATGGGGTGTTGGTGCCAATGTTTCCCTCCGTCTTGAATGTGGCGTCGAGCCTGACGTCATGGGACGGCGAACTCACCAGGACCTGGATGGGAATGGTCCGGGGCAGGTCCGCCTCCGCCTTCATCCGGATCACCATCGGGATGGTGGCGTTCTCGGTGGTGCCGAGCGTGAAGTCCTGGACCGTAACATCTTCGGGAGGCAGACCGTCGACACGGATGTGGAATGGCACCGGAGTGGTGGAGGCCTCCTTGTTCGTCACCCGGACGAGAAAGGTGTTCCGCACGAAACCGTCGGCATCCAGGATGAACAGCGACCCAGGCGCACGCTGCACGCTGGCATCGAAGGGCGCCCGTGCTACCAGCAGTATCGCGACGGTGGCAGCGATACCGGTCAGGAGCCCGCCATAGGCCACCGTCCGTGCCCGGAGACGCCGCGGTTTCCGGCCCTGGCTTTCAGCCATGGAACTCCAGGTAATCAGCGACTCGTGACCGATCTTGTCCATCACGATGTCGCAGGCGTCGATGCAGCGCGCGCAGGCGATGCACTCGAGCTGAAAGCCGTCCCGGATGTCGATGCCCTGCGGGCACACGAAGACGCACTTGTTGCACTCGATGCAGCGCCCGGCCTCCTTGGCGTCGGCGCCGCCCCTCGGCTCGCCCCGGGGAATCTCGTACTGGACCAGCAGCGTCTCGGCGTCGGTCAGGGCGCTCTGGAACCGGGCGTACGGGCAGAGGTAGTTGCAGAACTGCTCGCGGAACCACGCCAGGTCGAGGAACCAGATCGCGGTGAAGATGGCGACGATGGCGTACTCGATGGAACTCGACTGGCCGCTCCACAGGGCCCGCGCACCGGAGAAGTAGCTGGCGAACGACATCGAGATGATGACCGAGATAGCCAGGTAGCCAGCCCACTTCACTGTCTTGCGCCACAGCCGGTCGAAGCTCCAGCCAGCTTCGTCGCGCTTGCGGCGGTGCACCCAGTCACCCTCGATCCATTCCTCGAATGGCCGGATCCAGGTGTCCAGAAAGACCGTCTGCGGGCAGGCGAAACCGCACCACAGCCGGCCGAAGAGGGAGGTGAAGAAGAACAGCGAGAATGCCAGAAAGAGCAGCAGGAACAGCAGAAAGATGGTGTCCGCCGCGGTGAAGATCGCCCCGAACAGGTACAGCCGCCGGCCCGGCAGATCGATGAGCAGCGCCGGATTCCCGTTGACCACGAGCCACGGCGTGACAAAGAGGATCAGGTGCAGCAGCGCGAAGGTCCATTTTCGCAGACGCTGCCACGGCCCGGTCACCTTCTGTTCGTAGATCCACTTCCGCTTGTTCGCGAACAACATGTTGCTGCCCTTTCGTGCGGGTCTCCGACCGGGCTCAGGAATGCCCGGTGGAGTCCTTCTTCTCTTCGGTACTCGTCTGCCCGGTGGCTTCCCGGTTCTTCGTGACGACGTAGCTCGCGACCTCCGCCACCTTCTCCGGTCCGAGGATCGGCCCCCAGGTCAGCATTCCTTTCTCGGGAACGCCAACGGTGATCACATGGAGGATCTGCTCCGGCTGGCCGCCATGGATCCAGGTGGTGTCCAGCAGGTTGGGGCCGATGCCGCCCTTCAAGTCGGCGCCGTGGCAGGCGATGCAATTGGCCTTGAAGATCGCTTCGCCCGCCTCGACCGAGGCCGGGGTGATTTCCAGCCGGGTCGCCACCGCCGCGGCGGCCAGTTGCGGCCAGCGCTTGTTGGCGTCCGCGATTTCGGCGGCCAGCGCGGCCGGCTGCGAGCGGTGCGCGATGAAGTGATAGTGCACCGCGTAGATCGCGCCCCACGCGATGGTGAAATAGAACAACCCCAGCCACCAGTTGGGCAGCGCGTTGTCGTACTCCTCGATGCCGTCCGCCTCGGCCGCGTGGCCCAGGACTTGGTTCCGTCCGGTTTCCTTGCTCACGACTCGCCTCCGTCATTGAGGGGAAGGCGGCTGTCCGCCTCCCAACGTGCCTTGTTCTTCGCGGTATAGGCCCACCATGTCCAGAACCCGAAGGCGGCGACGAATACCACCGTCGTCAGCCCCATCAGCCAGCCGGTCTGGGCCGCGTCGGCGGCTTCCTTGATGATGGGGTTCATGGCGTCACCGCTGGGGCGGGCGCGGCGGCGGCTGCCGCCTGCTGGGCGGCGATGGCGGCCCGGCCGTCCTTCCCGAGCCGCTGCAGGTAGGCGATGAGCGCGACGATCTCGCGATCCGGCTCGGTGGTCACCCCCGCCTGCTTCAGGCGATCGACGATCCCCTGCGCCTCCTCCTGCATGGCCGCCCCGGCGCCACTGACCTGGGCGTCGGTGTACGGCACGCCCACTCTTTGCAGCGCCCGCAGCGAGGCCTGGATATCCGCGACGTCGTAGGTCTGACGATGCAGCCAGGTGTACGGCGGCATGACGCTGCCGGGCGAGGTGCTGCGCGGGTCGCGCATGTGCTCGTAGTGCCAGGCGTCCGGATACTTCCCCCCCAGCCGCTGGAGGTCCGGTCCGAGGCGGCGGGAGCCGAGCAGGAAGGGGTGGTCGTACGCGTACTCGCCGGCCCGGGTCCATTCGCCGTAGCGCAGCACTTCGGCGCGCATGGGACGGATCATCTGGGAGTGGCAGAGATAGCAGCCTTCGCGGATGTAGATGTCGCGGCCGGCGATCTCCAGCGGCGTGTAGGGCGTCACGCCCGGCAGCTGTTCGGGACCGGCTGCGGTCGTGAACAGCGGAATGATCTCCACGATGCCGCCGATCAGGATGGCGACGGTCACCAGCACGGCGAAGAGGGCGCTCTTGCCCTCGAGTGTGCGATGCGCGGCGGAGTAACCGCCCCCGTTGGTTTCACTCATGGTTCGTCTCCCTCAGCTCGCGGTCGCGGCGGTGGCCGGAGCCCGCTCAGCGGCGGGACCGTGAATGGTCTTGAAGAGGTTCCAGGCCATCATGATGGCGCCAGAGAGGTACAGCACGCCACCCAGCAGGCGGAGCCAGTAGAACGGCGCCAGCTGATGCACGATGTCCACGAAGTTGGGGTACTTGAGCTGGCCGGCGTTATCGAATGCGCGCCACTCGAGGCCCTCGGTGAGTCCGGCGGCCCACATCGACAGGGTGTAGAGGACGATCCCGATCGTGGCCATCCAGAAGTGGGTGGTGGCCCAGCCGGGGTAGGCGAGTTCCTTCCGCTTCCAGAGCTTCGGCACCAGCCAGTAGAGGATGGCGAAGGTGATCATCCCGTTCCAGCCCAGCGCGCCGGAGTGCACGTGGCCGATGGTCCAGTTGGTGAAATGCGACAGGCTGTTCACCGCCCGGATCGACATCATCGGGCCTTCAAAGGTGCTCATGCCGTAGAAGCTGATCGCCACGACCATGAACTTGAGGATCGGGTCGGTCCGGACCCGGTCCCACGCGCCACGGAGCGTGAGCAGGCCGTTCAGCATGCCGCCCCACGAGGGCGCGATCAGCATGATGCTGAACACCATGCCGAGGGTCTGGGCCCATTCCGGCAGCGAGGAGTAGAGCAGATGGTGTGGACCGGCCCAGATGTAGAGAAAGATCAGGGCCCAGAAGTGGATGATCGACAGCCGGTAGCTGAAGATGGGTCGGCCGGAGATCTTCGGCAGGAAGTAGTACATCATGCCGAGGAACGGCGTGGTGAGGAAGAAGCCCACCGCGTTGTGGCCGTACCACCACTGCACCAGCGCATCCGTCATGCCCGCGTAGATCGGATAGGAGCGGGTGAGCGTGGCCGGAATCGCGAGGCTGTTCACGATGTGCAGCACCGCGATCACCAGGACAAACGACATGTAGAACCAGATCGCGACGTAAAGGTGCTGAACTTTCCGGATGGCGATCGTCCCGAAGAAATTGACCGCAAAGACGACCCAGATCAGCGTAATGAGGACGTCGATCGGCCAGATCAGCTCGGCGTACTCTTTCGACTCCGTCAGGCCGAGCGGCAGGGTGATCGCAGCACAGACGATGATCAGCTGCCAGCCCCAGAAATGCACCTTCGAGAGGGCGTCGCTGAACATGCGCGTCTTGAGCAGGCGCTGCATCGAGTAGTAGATGCCGGCGAAGCAGATGTTCCCGCCGAACGCGAAGATCACCGCGTTGGTATGGAGCGGACGCAGGCGTCCGAAAGTCGTCCACTGGAGTCCGAGGTTCGCTGGCCACCAGG
>DAINRP010000188.1:3878-6391 GCA_036741755.1 Gemmatimonadales bacterium | reverse complement strand
CGGCGTGGAGCTGCTGGGCGAGACCTACTATCACAGCCTCGCCTCCCTGGCCTCTCACGAGGAGTTTGTCGAGCAGGTGGTCCGGCACTCCCGGACGATCGAGCGGTATTTCGGCCAGCGTCCCACGGTCTTCCGGAACACCGAGCTCATCTACTGGGACGGCCTCGCACCGACGATCGCCCGGCTCGGATTCAAGGGGGTGATGGTCGAGGGCGCCGATCACGTCATGGGGTGGCGGTCGGCCAACCACGTCTACGCGGCGGCGACGGCTCCCGAGCTCCGGCTGATCCCGCGCAACTACCGGCTCAGCGACGATGTCGGTTTCCGCTTCTCCAACCGGGGCTGGGACGGCTGGCCGCTCACGTCGGAGAAGTACGGCGAGTGGCTCGCGGGCAGCCCGGGTGACAGCATCCATCTCTTTGTGGACTACGAGACCTTCGGCGAACACCAGTGGGCGGATACCGGGATCTTCGATTTCCTGGCCCACCTGCCGGGGCAGTGTCTGAGTCGCGGATTGAGCTTCGTGCATCCCGCTGAACTCGCGGCGCGGGCACCGATCGCGCCGCTCCCCTTCGAGCGGCCCACCTCCTGGGCCGATATGGAGCGGGACACCACTGCCTGGCTGGGGAACCGGCTGCAGCACGCGGCCCAGGAGCGGCTCTATGGGCTCCGTGCCACCGTGCTGGCCACGGGGGATGGCCGGCTGGTGGAGGCGTGGCGCCGCTTGACGACGAGCGACCACCTGTACTACATGTGCACCAAGTGGTTCGCCGACGGCGATGTCCACAAGTACTTCAGTCCCTACCAGTCCCCGTACGATGCCTTCATTGCGTTCATGAACGTGGCGCAGGATCTTGAGCAGTCGGTCGCGGCGACTCCGGTTGGGGATGCCTGGCTACACACCGCGGGGCTGGCCTGTGTCGCCTGATCCGGACCGGGCCGGGCCCGGCGGGAACCTTTCCCCGGCGGATGGCATTGAATCGTCAGGGCCGGACCAGCCCAGTCCGGCCGATCGTGACTCGCAGCAACCACGGAGTACGATGAGTGGCAATGGCGCAGGGTTGATCCCAGCCGAGGAAGCCGAGTCGGCAGTCGCGAGGACCACCGGGGCTCCGGTGGTCGCCGCCCTGCCGAGCTTTGAGGCGCTCCTCGCGCCGGTCCTCGACTCAGCGTACGGAACGGCGCTCCGGTTCACCCGGAACCGGACCGACGCGGAGGACCTGGTGCAGGAGGCCGCGCTGCTGGCCTGTCGCGGATTCAAGACCTTCGAGGCCGGGAGCAACTTCCGGGCATGGTTCTTCCGGATTCTCACGAACTGTTTCTACAGCAAGTACCGCAAGCGGAAGCGGCAGGGCGCCGAGGTTGAGCTGGACGATACGCCGGAGCTCTACATGTATTGTCAGACCGCGGCGGCGGGATTGCATGCCCAGACGGCGGACCCGGCCGGCCTGCTGATGTCGAAACTCGCCACCGAACAGATCGAGGCGGCGGTGGAGTCGCTTCCGGAGGAGTACCGGGTTGTGGCGACGCTCTATTTCATGCAGGACTTCTCGTATCAGGAGATCGCCGACGTGGTGGGAGTACCGGTAGGAACGATTCGCTCCCGGCTGCATCGCGGCCGGCGCCTGCTGCAGAAGGCCCTCTGGGTCATCGCGGAAGAGCGCGGCGTGGTTGCCTCGCTGACCGCCGCCGCCGATGAGCGAGGCTGAGATGCATCCTCCCGATCGATTCACCTGCGAAGAGGTGTTCGAGCGTCTCGACGACTATCTCGATCGAGAGCTGACCGCGGCGGAGATGCGCATGGTCCGCGAGCATCTGGAGACCTGCGCCGCCTGCGCCAGCGAGCACCGGTTCGAGCTCGGCGTGCTCGACGATGTCCGTGACAAGCTTCGCCGTCTGGCGGTTCCCGAGGACCTGATGGCGAAGATCAGTGCGCGAATCGCCGCCGAGGCCGCCCGGGACGACACTGACTAACCGGGCAGATCCGGCCGCAGGATCGCGCCCGCCCCAATGCCGTCCAGGAATGCGGCAGGCAACTCGCCATGGATGCGAGCAAGGGTTGTCAGGTCGATGGAGGACGGCGCCAGATGGGAGATCGTCTCCAGCGCGGCTGCCAGCGCGAGGGTCGGGCAGTCCGCGATCACGGTCTGCCCGAAGCAGGCTTCCCGGAGATCGGTCCCGGTCAGGTTGGTGCGGTGCAGCAGTGCGTGCGTGAGTTCGGCGAACTCCAGGATCGCCGCCGACAGGTTGGTGTCCGCAAGCGTGGCCGCGTTGAGTGATGTTCCCCGCAGATTGGCGCCGCACAGGTTTGCCGCGCGCAGGTTTCCCTCCGACAGATCCGCCCCGGAAAAATCCGACGCCGGGAAGCTCGTGTGATCGAGCGCCGCTCGCCGCATGCGGGCATTCCGGAAATCCGCGCCCGGCGGTCCTGCGTGCGCCAGTTTGAAGCTGGACCGGCTCAGCTCAGCGTTGCGCAGCGTGGCCCCGGTGAGATCGGCTCCGAGCAGCCGGCC
>DAINRP010000188.1:0-3778 GCA_036741755.1 Gemmatimonadales bacterium | reverse complement strand
ACCACCGAGGGCGAGGGTCGGAATAAGGTACCGCGGGCTCTCGTGGAGGGAAGATGGAACCGGTGCCTGGTCTCCTGCGTTATCGCGGCTGCAGCGCACTGGGTGCTGCCACACCGCATCGGGAGGATGGACGGTGCAATGAGTTGGGAACCGCCATCGTCGCCCCGGGTGGTCATCGATGACCGGCTCGAGGAGCACTTGCTCGCCCAGATCCGCGCCGAACTCCGGCGAGTACGTGCCCCGGAGAGCCTCCGCGCGCGGATTGGCGCCATGCTTGCCGTCGAGCGCTGCCTCACCACGGGATAGGGGAACCGCCGGCTCGTTCACTGCGTTGTCCGCGTGCAGCCACACTCGCGTGGCGCCGACAACGGGGAGGCGGAAGTGCGTCAGATCACGGCAGAGGGCATCAGGCTGGAACAGGACCGCAAGGGACAGGTCGCCTGGCGGCATTGGGGCCCCTACCTCGCGGAGCGCCAGTGGGGCACGGTCCGCGAGGACTACAGTGCCGACGGTTCCGCCTGGGACTACCTCCCGCACGATCATGCCCGCAGCCGCGCCTACCGCTGGGGGGAGGACGGCATCGCCGGCTTTTCCGACGACCAGCAGCAGCTCTGCCTCGCGCTGGCGCTGTGGAACGGGCAGGACCCGATCCTCAAGGAGCGATTCTTCGGACTCACCAATCGCGAGGGCAATCACGGCGAGGACGTGAAGGAGCTGTACTACTTCCTCGACGCCACACCGACGCACTCCTATCTCAAGATGCTGTACAAGTACCCGCAGCGGGCCTTCCCCTACGACGACCTGGTGCGTGAGAACAGTCGTCGGGGTGTGAGCCAGCCGGAGTACGAACTGGTGGACACCGGCATCTTCGACGACGATCGCTACTTCGACGTCGTGATCGAATACGCCAAGGGCGCCGCGGACGACATCCTGCTCCGGGTAACCGCCCACAACCGCGGGCCGGACGCCGCCGCGCTGCACCTGATTCCCCAGCTCTGGTTCCGGAACACCTGGTCCTGGCAGGATGGCGCGGTCCGCCCCGCACTCACGGCCTCGGACGGCGCCGTACTGGCGACGCATCCGGAACTTGGCGACTACCGCTGGTGCCTCGAAGGCAGCCCGCAGCTGCTGTTCACCGACAACGAGACCAACACTCAGCGACTCTTCGGTCACGAGGGAGTGAACGCCTACGTCAAGGACGCCTTTCACGACCGGATCGTCGGAGGGCGCCTCGAGGCCGTGAATCCCGAGCAGCGCGGCACCAAGGCGGGCGCCTGGTATCGCATGATGATACCCGCCGGCGAGTCGTCGGTGATCCGGGTGCGCCTGACCGCCGGGCATGCCCGCCCGGTCTTTGCGGACTTCGACCGGCTGCTGGAACTGCGGAGCCGTGAGGCGGACGAGTTCTACGGCCTGCAGCAGCGGGATCTCTCTGATGCCGACGCGCGGATGGTGCAGCGGCAGGCGTTCGCCGGGATGATCTGGTCGAAGCAGTTCTTCTACTATGATGTTCCGGAATGGCTCGCGGGCGATCCGGCGCAGCCGGCGCCGCCCCTGGGCCGCCGCCATGGCCGGAATGCCGACTGGAAGCACCTCAACAACGCCGACGTCATCTCGATGCCGGACAGCTGGGAATACCCCTGGTATGCGGCATGGGATCTCGCCTTTCACTGCATTCCATTCGCGCTGATCGACCCGGAATTCGCCAAGCACCAATTGGTGCTGCTCACGCGCGAGTGGTACATGCACCCCAATGGGCAATTGCCCGCCTACGAATGGGCCTTCGGCGACGTGAACCCCCCGGTGCACGCCTGGGCGGCCTGGCGGGTGTTTCAGATCGACCGGAAGCGCCGCGGCGACCAGGGCGATCTCGCTTTTCTGGAGCGGGTCTTCCACAAGCTGATGCTCAACTTCACCTGGTGGGTCAACCGGAAGGACGCGCAGGGCCGGAACGTCTTTCAGGGTGGCTTCCTGGGGCTCGACAACATCGGGGTGTTCGACCGCAGCGCGCCCCTGCCGACCGGGGGGTACATCAATCAGGCCGACGGCACGGCGTGGATGGGGATGTACAGCCTCAACCTGATGCGGATCGCGCTCGAGCTGGCGCGCCACAACCGGGTGTACGAGGACATCGCGACCAAGTTCTTCGAGCATTTCCTCCACATCGCGGAGGCGATGACGAATATCGGCAGCGATGGCGTCGGGCTGTGGAACGAGGAGGACCAGTTCTACTACGACGTGCTCAGCACGCCCGACAACCGGCTGGTGCCGCTCAAGGTGCGTTCGATGGTCGGCCTGATCCCGCTCTTTGCGGTGGAGACGATCGACCAGGCGCTGCTGGACGAACTGCCGGACTTCGCCGGCCGGATGCGCTGGTTCCTCGACGCGCGCCCCGAGCTGGCGGCGCTGGTCTCGCGTTGGGAGGAGCCCGGGCAGGGAGAGCGGCGACTCCTGTCGCTGCTGCGCGGCCACCGGATGAAGCGACTGCTGAGCCGGATGCTCGATGCGTCGGAGTTCCTGTCGGACTACGGCATCCGGGCGCTGTCCAAGGTGCACGAGGCCGAGCCGTACGTATTCGACGTGATGGGGATGCCGCTCTCGGTGCGGTATCAGCCGGCGGAGTCGGATTCGGGGCTGTTCGGCGGGAATTCGAACTGGCGGGGACCGATCTGGTTTCCGGTGAACTATCTGCTGATCGAGTCGCTGCAGAAGTTCCACCACTACTACAGCGACGATTTCCGGATCGAGTGCCCGACGGGCTCCGGGCGCTACCTGTCGCTCGCGGAGGTGGCGGACGAACTGTCGACGCGGCTGTCCCGGATCTTTCTGCGCGACCCCACCGGCCGGCGGCCGGTGTTCGGTGACAACGAAAAGCTGCAGCAGGATCCGCACTTCAAGGATCTTGTCCTGTTCCACGAATACTTCCACGGCGACACCGGCCGGGGGGTCGGCGCCTCGCATCAGACCGGGTGGACGGGGCTGGTCGCGAAGCTGCTGCAGCCCCGCGTCATGCGGAATACGAGTGGCGCGGCGCCGGCCACGCCGCTCGCCAGGATGTCACGCACCCATCGGATTACCCACCATGCCGACCTCTGAGAGCACCCGGCGCCCGATCCCCCGACTGCTCACCGGCCAGCGCGCCATCGTGACCGGTGCCAGCTCCGGTATCGGCAAGGCAATGGCGCTGGCGCTTGGCGAGGCCGGGGCCGATGTGGCGGTGAACTACTCCTCGGCCGAGGCTCCGGCGCTCGAGGTCGTCGCCACGCTGCAGGCGATGGGTCGCCGCGCCTTTGCGTTCAAGGCCGATGTCGCCGATGAGATGCAGGTCGCGGCGCTCTTCCAGCACGCCCGGGAGCTGTTCGGCAGTGTGGACATCCTCATCAACAACGCCGGGCTGCAGAAGGACGCCCCGCTGCACGAGATGACTGTCGCCCAGTGGCAGCGGGTGATCGACGTGAATCTCACCGGCCAGTTCCTCTGCGCCCGCGAGGCGGTACGGGAGTTCCGGCGCCGCGGGCCGGCCCCAGAGATCTCCAGGGCGCTGGGGAAGATTCTCTGCGTGAGCTCCGTGCATGAGGTGATCCCGTGGGCCGGCCACGTGAACTACGCGGCGTCCAAGGGCGGCGTGATGCTGATGATGAAGAGCATCGCCCAGGAGTACGCCGCCGAACACATTCGGGTGAACAGTGTCGCGCCCGGCGCGATCCGGACTCCGATCAACCGTGAGGCATGGGAGACGCCGGAAGCCTACACGTCGCTCATGAAGCTGGTGCCGTAC
>DAINRP010000187.1:0-6400 GCA_036741755.1 Gemmatimonadales bacterium | reverse complement strand
CCGGGGCCGGTGGGTGAGGCAGCGTCAGGCGGACCGCTAGCCCCAAGGATGGATGCGCGCCGGACCCTGAATGCACATATTCTTCATCATGCGATTCTTGCCCCTGCTCCTCGCCCTGACGGTCGTCGCGGCACCCGCGGCCGCGCAGCAGGACCCCACGTTCGACTGGCCCGCCCTGCAGCAGGAAGGCGCGCAGCTGCTCTCCCAGTACCTCCAGGTCAACTCCACCAACCCGCCCGGCAACGAGATCCTCGCCGCACGCTGGCTGAAGGAGGTGCTCGGCCGCGAAGGGATCGAGGGCCAGATCCTCGACACCGCTGAACTCGGACCCGGGCGAGCCAACTTCTATGCCCGGCTGCGCGGCACCGGGAAGCGACGGGCGCTCGCGCTGGTGCATCACATGGATGTCGTGCCGGCGACCCGCGCGCAGTGGACCGTCGATCCGTTCGCCGGCGAGATCCGGGACGGCTACGTCTGGGGCCGCGGCGCGCTCGACATGAAAGGCCACGGCATCGTCCAGCTCCTGGCGCTCATCGCCATCAAGCGCGCCGGGATCGTGCTCGACCGGGACATCGTGTTCATCGGCAACGCCGACGAGGAGTCGGCCGGCACCGGCGCGATCACCTTCGTCAGCCGGCACCCCGACCTGCTGGCCGACGTCGAATACCTCCTCACGGAGGGTGCCGACACCCGCGTCGAGCATGGCAAGGTGCGCTGGTTCGGCATCGATGTCGGCGAGAAGCGCCCCTACTGGACCCGGATCGTCGCCGAGGGAAGGACCAGCCACGGCTCGGTCCCCATCGGCGACCAGAATCCGGTGCCCCGGCTGGCGCGCGCCATCGCCCGGGTCGCTGCCTGGCAGACGCCGGTTCACTTGACGCCCGCCGTCGAGCGTTTCTTCATTGCCATGGCGAAGGACCAGACGGGCGTGGGCCGGCGCTGGCTGGCCGACCCCCGTGCGGCGCTCAAGGCGCCGGCGGGGCGGGCTTGGCTGCTGAGCGAGCCGGAGCGGAATGCGCTGCTCCGCAACACCATCAGCCCCACCGTGCTGAATGGCTCCAACAAGACCAACACCATTCCCGAGCGTGCCTCCGCCGATTTGGATATCCGCCTGCTGCCCGACCAGGACCCGGTCGCCTTCCGCCGCGAGCTCATCCGCGTCATCGGCGATTCGCTGATCCGGCTGGAGGAGATTGCGCCCATCACGCCGCGCTACGACGCGCCGCTCGACACCGAGCTGTTCAAGGCGATCGAACGGGTCGCCGGCGAACTGCTTCCCGGGGTGCCGGTGGCCACGCCGGTGAGCCCCGGCGCCAGCGACCGACCGACGTACGCGCAGGCGGGGATCATCTGCTATGGCCTCGATCCCTATCTGGTGCCGATCGAGGAAAGCCGGTACGAAGTGCATGGCAATGATGAACGCCTGTCAATTCCCAATGTCGGCTGGGGCGTCAGGTTCTATACGCGGCTGTTGCAGGAGGCGGGGCACTGAGCGGCATGATGCGTGGGGCGATGGCGAACGTGAACGTGCCTAGCACTTCCGTTCGGAGCCGCCGCCCGCGTATCTTCCTGCCCCGCCAGGTAGCCTCACATCAATTCCCACGGCGGTCAGAGGAGAAATTATCATGGCACCCAAGAAGAAGGCCGCGGCCCGGAAGCCTGCAGCCAAGAAGGTCGCGCTGCCGGCCGCTCGCGTCCGCAGCGTGAACCGCAATCTTCCTCCCGGCATCTGCCGCGTCGATCAGCCGAGCACCCGGACCTTCGGGTACGTCGTGCGCGTCGGGCATCGCCAGTCGGCCAAGGGTTGGCGCCCGAAGTTCAAGGCCTACTTCGGCGACTTCAGCAACGGTGGCAAGAAGAATGCGCTCGCCGCGGCGGTGAAGTGGCTCAAGACGCTCGAGAAGACGGGCAAGCCGCCCGAGAAGAAGTAGGGCGCTGACCCGCTTGGGCACCCGGAAGGTGGCTTACCAGAGTCACGCCGGGGCAGCTGGCGGCGTTGCGTGACCTCTCACCGGCCGCGCTCCCGCCTCAGGACACGGATGTCCAGCCACTCTCCTCTGCTCCTCGCACTGGGGTTCGCGATCAGCGCACCCCTTGCGGCGCAGGAGCGTGGCGGGATCGTGGTCCATCCCGGTGCGCGGGTCCTCGCCCAGACGCCGGTGATGGGCGGCGCGTGGCTGCCCGGCCAATTCGCCACCGGGCGGGTCCGTGGCCTCACCTGTCTCGGCGTCGCGCTCGATGCCACGGGACCGGGGGCCGCGCCGATGTTCGTGCTCCTGAAGGGCATCACGGCCCTGAAAGTGGACCACCGCACCAACACCGACGTGCGCACCACCATTACTCTCCCGCCGGCGGCGGACAGCGATTGGACGCCTGTCGATCTCGGTGCACTCCGGCAGCAGGACGCGGCGTGCACCGCGTCTCCGCCATCGGTGACGCAGTGACCGCGCCGCGGCCGGGTTTGCGGCGCTTCGGCCCTTGCCCGATTCCCGGTCTGGTCGCATCATGAGGCACTGACCACGCCACGCCATCCCACCCGTTCCCCTCTTGGAGATTCCATGCGGCTGACCGCACGCCCGTTCCTCGCCCTCGCCATTTCACTCGCCGCAGCCTGTAACGGTGGAGCCAAGGCCCCGGCCCCGGTCGACACCGCCGCCGATGAAGCCGCCATCCGGGCGATCGACACCAACTGGAATGCCTGGCTGGCGGCGCAGAACGATTCCGCCATCGGTGCCATCTACGCCGCCGATGCGGTCCTGATGCCCCCGAACATGCCGCGCGTCAGCGGGGCCGAAGCCATCCGGGGCTTCTGGGCCGGTCTGTGGCCGATCAAGGCGACGCTCGCCCTGACGCCGGTGACGATCCGGGTCAGCGGTGACTGGGCCATCGAAGAGGGCAACTGGACCATGAGCATCCCCGCCACCGCCGGCGAGCAGAAGGACAACGGCAAGTACCTGGTGTCGTGGCGCAAGGATGCCGGGACATGGCACGCCGTCCAGGATATCTGGAACAGCGACAACCCCGCTCCGGCCCCGGCGAAGAAGTAGCGAGCCCGCGCCGCGCCTCTCGTGATGGCGCAGCGCGACGCGGAGGCCGGCGGAGCGATCGCCGCCGCACGGGGACTCTGGACAGGAAGTCCGAGGGGTAAGGCGATGACGGTACCGGGGATTCTCCGGAGTGAACCGGACATATCGGATTCGCTGGAGCCATTCCGCGAACGACTCGCGGAAACGGTCTCCTGGTGTCAGCGACGTGCCGGTCAGGCCCCATTGGCCGAGGCACTCCGGAGTCCATCGCTGGCACCACCCGCCGCCGCGCCATGGCCCGACACGGTCCGCGCGGTGGCGAACGCCCGGATTCATGCGCTGGGACGGAGCTGGCGGCGCGCGCTGGATCCCTTGGGAGGCGGCCTGCTGCTCGTCTACTTTCCGACTCCACCGCATTCGCGCGGTGCAGCGCGCACGGCGAGCCACGGCTACTTCGACGCACACGACGCCCCGCCCTGGGATACCTGGGCTGCCTACATCGAAGAGGCAGACCGGAGCTACCTCGTGAGCTGGGTCCCGCCGCAGGCCCTGGCCCAGGTCAACGCGGCCCTCGAGGTCGCGCCGGGTTCGCTGGCCTGGCTCGAGAACGCGGAGGTCGGGCTCAGCGGCTTCGGGCACTGACGCTGGTTTTCCTCCTGCACCACGGGGCTGCTCCGCGTACCCTCATGGCGACCATCCGCCCGGCACTTCCAACAGACGAAGCCGCACTGCTTGCGCTCAGTCCGCGCCTCGCCGCCTTCCCGCTCCCCGCCTGGCGGACCGCCGGGGAGATCGCGGCGGCGGATCACCGGATTCTCCTCGACGCCCTGCACCGGCCCGATGGCGGCACCGTGATTCTGGTCGCCATCGGCGAAGCCGACGAGGTGCTAGGTTACGTCTTCGCCTCCTCGCGCACCGACTACTTCACCGGCGAGCGCCATGGACACGTGGAAGTACTGGCGCTCGCGCCCGAGGCCGAAGGCCAGGGTCTGGCGCGCCGCCTCATGACGGCGGCGGAATCGTGGGCGACCGGCCTCGGGTATCGGCGGATGAGCCTGAACGTCTTCGCCACCAATACCCGTGCGCGCGGGCTGTATCACCGGCTCGGCTACGGTGAGGAAACCATGCACTACGTGAAGGACCTGCACCACGAGAGGCAAGCCTGATGGCCGTCAGCGACAGCTATCGGACGTGGGTGCTGGAGCAGCTCGGACAGGTCGCGACCGGGATTCGCGGCCGCAGCATGTTCGGTGGCCTGGGGATCTATTCCGGCGCGCTGTTCTTCGCGCTGGCCGATGACGATGTACTCTATTTCAAGGTGGATGACACCAATCGGCCGGACTTCGAGGCCCGCGGGATGGGCCCCTTCAAGCCGTTTGGGGAAGGGGGCGAGGTCATGCAGTACTACCGGGTGCCGGAGGATCTCCTCGACGATCCCGAGAGTCTCCGCCCCTGGGCCGAGAAAGCGATCGACGTCGCCAGAAGAAAGAACCGCAAGCGACCGAAGCCCTGAGCCGAGGACTCGAGCGGCGACTTCGGTGCCGCATGAATTTCGGCCACGGAGCGGCTCTTCCCAACCACCACGATTCCGGGCATTGTTGGGGTGTGCCGGTCGCCCAGGCAGGCGCCGGACGTTGCCATTTCAGAGAGGATTTCATGCGCCGCCCATTGCTGCTCATCGCCGCCGTCGCCATTGCCGCCTGTGGCGGGTCCACCAGCGAGTCCCAGCCGAAATCTCCGTACGACATCTCGGTCGCGAGCAACACCCACTCCGGCGGCGGCGCCACCGCGTACATCACGAGTCTGAGCCTTCTGGTGACTGATACCGGGAGCAGCACACCTCACTCGGGAGTTGGCGTCACCCTGCAGGTGGATGGCGGCGACATCACCTCCCCGCTGCCGAACGTCACCGATATCAACGGCCTGACCAGCGTGACCTGGAGCATCGATACCAGCCTGCAGGACCCCGGTTCGATCTATGCGCTCGCCTACTGCGCGGTGCCTCCGGGGAAGACCTTCTGCAAGACGAGCCTGACCGGGGTCGACGTCGTTACCGTGTCCTTCTGATGGTGGTGGCCGCGATCACCGCCAACACCGCGACCGCCTGGCTGGAGACGCTGCCCGAGGGAGAGTTCGCCCTGCTCTACAAGCACAGCCCCCGGTGCGGAACCTCGCTGCTGGCGGCGGAGGAGGTAGAGCTCTTCGCGCAGCAGCAACCTGACCTGCGGGTTTACCAGCTCGACGTGATCCGCCAGCGCGCTCTGTCCCAGGATCTCGCCCGGATGCTCCGTATCGATCATGCGTCGCCGCAGGTGATCCTGCTTCGCGGTGCGGAGCCCGTCTGGCACACCTCGCACCAGCGCATCCGCACCCCCACACTCACCGAACACCTCGAAGCGGCGCGCCGCGACGCGCAGCCCGCGCGCTGAGGGGGCGGCCGCTGGCCTCCCTGTTCCGCTATCTCTGGGTGGCCCCGGTGTCGGTACCGGCGGCAGCGATCGCGCTGCTCGCTCGAATGAGTGGAGGCCGCGCGGAGGTAGTTGAGGGAGTGCTGGAAGCCAGCGGCGGGTTCCTGCCGGTCCTGCTCTCGCGGATCTACCCGCCGATGGCCATCGCCGCGATCACGCTCGGCCACGTCGTGCTGGCCCGGACCCGCGATGATCTCGACGCAACCCGCCGCCACGAGCGGGTGCATGTCCGGCAGTACGAGCGCTGGGGCCCGTTCTTTCCGGCGCTCTACCTCGGCGCCAGTCTCGCGATGATGCTGCGCGGCCGGCACGCCTACCACGACAACCCTTTCGAGCTGGAGGCCTGCCGCGGCGCCTGACAACCCCGGCACCCGCCCCCCGCTTGGGCCCTGGATCTGGGCCATGGCAGTCGCCTCGCTGGCCCTGCATCTCCTGCCACACCCCGGCTACGGCTTTCATCGCGACGAGCTGCTCTACCTCGCGATGGGAGACCACCTTTCGCTCCTGCACATGGAGTTCCCGCCACTCATCCCCCTGCTCGCGCAGGTGGCGCGCGCCCTGCCCCTCGACTTGCTGCACAGCATCCGCCTGCTCTCCGCCCTGGCGGCGGCCGCGCTCACGGTGCTGGCCGCGATGCATTGCCGCATCCTCGGCGGCGGGGCCAGGTCGCAGCACGTTGCCGCGCTCGCCGTCCTGGCCGCGCCCCTGTTCCTCCGCGCGGGATCGCTCTTTCAGCCCGTAGTCTTCGAGCAGCTGTGGTGGACTGTCGCTCTGTTCGCGCTGCTCCAGCTGCTTGCCGGTGCGAATCCGCGCTGGTGGCTGCTCCTCGGCGCTGCACTCGGAGTCGCCGCACTGACCAAGTTCAGCGTCGCCTTTCTCGGTGCGGGGCTTCTGGTGACAATCCTG
>DAINRP010000186.1:0-6510 GCA_036741755.1 Gemmatimonadales bacterium | reverse complement strand
CGCCCCCTCGGCAACATCCCCGCCAGCCTGAGCGGCCGCCCCAGCACCTCCCTGTACGAGAAGACCAGCGCAGCCTGCGCCTGCGTCGACGCTGACATCCGCTGCTCCTCCACCAGCACCCGCAGAAACTCCACCACGTCCCGCTCCGCCAGATCCCGCGGATGCCGATTGTCATGGAACCGCACATACCGCCTGACCCACCCCACGTACGCCTGTTCGGTCCGCAGACTGTAATGCCCGAGCCGCAATTGGCGCCGCACCATCCCGAGGAGTCGCATTTTTGGGCTACGAAGGGGCAGGGGGGGACCGGGGGCGGCCTCCCCCAATTCTTCCCTCCACGCCCATTCCGGTCCCCATCGCAATAACGCAGCGCCAATCCCGCCAACGCGCGCGACAGCACCCGCCGCGCCCTCCGTGTGAACCCGCCTCACGGCGCTAGGTCCGGGTGTCAGGGACCGGAAACGGGCAGTCGTACCGCATTTGACTGTGGCACCGGGCCGCGGCGAGACGATTCGACACAGCGGACGGTGAGTCGTCGTTGGAATTGCGCGGGAGCCAGCCAAGAAGCGTGTGCGGAGCGACCGAAATGCCGTGCACTCCGCCCGAAGAGCCGTGCAGACCGTCTCAAACCCTCTGCAGACCGGCCGAAACCGTGTGCATGCCGGGAAAGATGCGGGAGGGACCGTCCGCACGATCGTGCGGTCCGACAAAAATCCCCTGCATTCCGGCCGAACGGTCGTGCAGCTCGACAAAACGACTGCGGGCTCGGCGCGAAAGGCTGTGCATCGCGGCAAAAGCGCTGTGCATCGCGGCAAGAGCGCTGTGCATCGCGACAAAAGCGCTGTGCATCGCGACAAAAGAGCTGTGCGTCGCGGCCGAAATTTTACGGGGTGCGCCCGAAATGCTGTGCATCTGTGGAAAACTCTTACGGGGTGCGTCCGAAGAAATGTGCAGCCCCATCAGAGTGCCGAGTCCCGGCTCTAGCCGCGGACTCGGAGGCGACAGGCAAGCCCCGGAGCACTCCGCCCCGGGGCCCTGCCGCATTCCCGCCCTCCCGCCCTTCCGCCCTCCCGCCCTCCCGCCTCACTCCTCGTACCGCTTCACGAACCAGCTCTTCACCACCTGCGTCAGCACCATGTACCCCACCAGCATCCCCGCCAGCAGGAGCCAGTACCTGGAGGGCAGCGCCACGAACCCCAGCGTCCCCGCCACCGGCGACACCGTGAGCCACACCCCGATCGCCGGAATCAGGACCGACGCCCCGATCAGCGCCCAGCTCGCCCGGCTCTGCACGAATGGAATCCTGTTGGTCCGGATGACATGGATGATCAGCGTCTGGGTGAACAGCGACTCGACGAACCACCCGGTATGAAACAGCGCCGGATTCTCCCGCGCATGAAACAGGCTGAGCATCATCCAGAACGTCAGGTAATCGAAGATCGAGCTGATCGGCCCGATGAACAGAATGAACCGCTGAATCGCCCCGATGGTCCACTTCCTGGGCTTGCTCACCCACTCCGGGTCCACCCGGTCGGTCGGGATCGCCGTCTGCGAGAAATCATAGAGCAGGTTGTTGATCAGCACCTGGATCGGCAGCATCGGAACGAACGGCAGGAAGGCGCTCGCCCCCACCACGCTGAACATGTTCCCGAAGCTCGAACTCGCCGCCATCTTGATGTACTTGACGACGTTGCCGAACACCCGCCGGCCCTCCACGACTCCCTTCTCCAGCACCAGCAGGCTGGTCTCCAGCAGGATGATGTCGCTCGACTCCTTGGCGATGTCTACCGCCGAATTGACCGAGATCCCCACATCCGCCGCCTTGAGCGCCGGCGCGTCGTTGATCCCGTCCCCCAGGAATCCGACGACATGCCCTGCGCTCTGCAGCGCATGGATGATCCGCTGCTTGTGCGCCGGCGCCAGCTTCGCGAACACACTGGTCGCGACCGCCGCCTCCCCCAGCGCCTTCTCATCCATCCCCTCGATCTCGGCGCCCAGCAGCACCCGGCCGACCGGCATCCCCACCTGCTCGCAGATGTAGCGGGTGATGATGTCGTTGTCGCCGGTGAGCACCTTCACCGAAACCTGCCTGCTCCCGAGCAGGGTGAGCGCCTCCAGCGCGGTCGCCTTCGGCGGGTCCAGGAACGCGAGGAAGCCGAGCAGGGTGAGCCCCGACTCGTCCTTCACCGCGTAGACCGGCTCATCCGGCGCGCCCGGCATCTCCTTGTAGCCCAGCGCGATGACCCGGAACCCCTTGGCGTTGAGCCCATGCACGATCTCCTGGCCTGCCACGATGTCCTCGGGCGTCAGATCCCGCACCGCGCCATCCACCTCCGCCTGCACGCACAGGGTCATCAGTTCTTCCACCGCACCCTTGCAGATGAGGGTGTTGGTCCCGGTCGCATCCTCCACGATGACCGACATCCGCCGCCGCACGAAATCGAAGGGGATCTCGTCGATCTTCCGGTACTTCTCCTTCGCCTTGAGCCGCTCCTCCAGCTCCTCGTGGTCGAGGATCGCCTCGTCCATCAGGTTCTTGAGGCCGGTATGGTGGTAGCTGTTGAGGTAGCCGTAGTGCAGCACCCGCTCGCTCTCGTGCCCCCGCACATCGACGTGCTGCTCCAGCACGATGCGTCCCTCGGTGAGCGTGCCGGTCTTGTCGGTGCACAGCACATCCATCGCGCCGAGGTTCTGGATCGAGTTCAGCCGCTTGACGATGACCTTCTCCCGCGCCATCGCGAGCGCACCCTTCGACAGGTTGACCGTGACGATCATCGGCAGCATCTCGGGGGTGAGCCCCACTGCCACCGCCACCGCGAACAGGAACGCCTCGACCCAGTTGCCTCGGCTCAGCCCATTGATGAGGAATACCGTCGGCACCATCACCACGATGAACCGGATCATCAGCCAGGTGAAACCGTTCACTCCCTTGTCGAAGCTGGTGAGCTCCCGTTCTCCGCCGATGCTGCTGGCCAGCGCGCCGAAGTAGGTGCTCTCCCCGGTGTGCACCACCACCGCCGAACCCGCGCCGCTTTCGACGTTGGAGCCCAGGAAACAGACGTTCGGCAGTTCCAGCGGGGAGTCGATCTCCGGCGGGGCAGGGCCAGCCCGCTTTTCCACCGGCATCGCCTCGCCGGTGAGCGCCGACTGATTGAGGAAGAGGTCTTTTGTCGTGAGCAGCCGGACATCGGCCGGCACCATGTCGCCGGCGCCTAACCGGATGACGTCCCCCGGCACCAGCCCGCCCAGCGGGATCTCCTGCTCCTTGCCTTCGCGGACCACCGTCGCCGTGCTGCTCACCATCGCCTGGAGCCGCGTCGCCGCATTGTCGGCCCGCATCTCCTGCACGAAGCGCAGCACCACACCGAGCACCACCATCACCATCACGACGATCGCCGCCCGCAGGTCGCCCGTGAGCCAGGAGACCAGGCTCAGGACCAGCAGCAGGATGATGAGGGGGTTCTTGACGTTGTCGTACAGGAGGAGCGGCTTGCTGCGGCGTTTGCTGCGGGCGATCTGGTTCGGCCCGAACCTCACCAGCCGTTCGGTGACTTCCGCCTCGGTGAGCCCCTCCGCCCGCGCGTCGAGCCGGGCGAGCACCGTCGCCTCGTCGCAGCGCGCCCGCTCCAGCAGCGCCCTGGTGATCTCCGCCTGCTTCCCGTCGTGCACCTGGTGCGGTTTCGCCGCGTGGGCTGGACCACTCACGAGTCCTTCATTTCCCGGCGCGCCAGCCAGAGGCCGGGCAGCAGCGGCAGCATCAGCGTGAACCCACGGAAGAGCAGCACGGCGCCGACCCCGATCGTCGTCGAAACGCCTGCCAGATGCAGCATCGCGAGCATCGTCGCGTCGAAGGTGCCCAGCCCGCTCGGAATGGGGGTGAGGGTCGCCACCAGCGAGGCGATCACCAGCGCCGCGAAGACCCCGGTGACGCTCGCCGTGGCGCCGAGCGCCGCGAGGCAGACGACCACCGTCGCGGCGTCGAGCACGAAGATCCCGAACTGGAGTACCGTCGTCTGCAGCAGCAGCGGCTTGTCGTGCAGCGCCTCCTTGGGCGCGTCGTGCAGCTCCTGCAGGAATCCCTTGACCAGTGGGATCTTCATCAGCCAGCTCCGGACCGGCCCCTTCCGCCCCCGCGCCAGCCAGAGGATACCCACGATCATGACGGCAATGAGCAGCGTGGAGACAATCGCGATCGCCAGCGTCCGGCGGCTCAGGTCGCCGCTCAGCGCGAGCAGCACCACGGCCGTCACCAGCGCCAGGCCGTAGGCCAGGTGGAATCCCAGCAGCCCGACCACCACCGCCGAGACGCTCGCCCCGTCAGGCACGCCGCGCCGCTTGAGGGCCTTCACCACGAGCAGCGTGCCGCTGAGTCCGGCGGAGGGAACCACCTGGTCCATGAACAGCTTGGCGAGGCCGAGCGGGATGAGCTGCAGCAGCGAGGTCTTGATCTTCTGGCGGGCGAGCACCCGGTGCCATGCGCCGGCGGCGCAGGCATAGGTGCCTATCTGGAGAATGACCGCGAGGAGGAGCCAGAGGGGATGGGCATGTTTGAGGAGGTCCGCGAACCGCAGCTCTTCGCCCCGCCGCGAGATCACGATCCCCACCACCACCAGCAGCAGGAGCCCGCTCAGCCACGCCAGCCAGAGTCGACGAGCCTTGGGTTTGGCGTCCGCCATGGCTTACAGGCTCCTGAAAGACGAAAACGCCCGAACCCTGTTGGGATCGAGCGCCTTACCACGGCCTGGCATCACCCGGTTGCCGTCTCCGGGGCCCCAAAGGGCTATGTCTCTGACCCGACAAGAATAACCCGGGTCCCCCTCCCGGCGCAACCCCCGGGGCCGTTTCAGACCCATATAGTGGAAAGGGTGGCCGCGGACGGCCACCCCCCACTCACCCTCCATTCGCCCGCTCATTCGGCCCGAGGGACGTTCAGCCATGCCACCAGCCCGGCATGGTCGCTCGGCCACATCAGGTACGCCGGCCCCTGGATCATGTCGATCGGCCGGTGCCCGATCAGGGTGATCTCACCGACCACCGGGCGCTCGCCCTGGCCGAAGCCCCGCGCGAAGACATAGTCGATCCGCTGGTTGAGCCCCTGGTTCTGGTTCGCGAGGTCGCCATCCTGACAGCAGGTGAAGCCTTCCGACACCGGCTTGAACACCCGCCACACATCGGCGAACCCGCCCTGCATCACCACCTGCCACATCGGCGAGTTCTCGAAATCGTTGAAATCCCCCATCATGATCGCCCTGGGCGCATCGCCGATCGAGGCCACCAGCTCCGCCGCCTGCGCCGCGCGCAGCAGGTCGAAGCTGTTGCCGGCCAGGTCGGCTTCCGGATGGGTGCTGGCAATCCGGTACTGCCGGCCGTCGATCCGCGCCTTCACGCTGACAAAGCCGCGGATCAGGTTGACCCCTGGCGCCACCACGCCCGCATTGTAGGCGAAGTTCCGCTCCACCTTGTCGCTGTACGTCACCCGCCGGCTGTCCACCAGCAACACGTCGTAGTCCACCAGGCTGATCCCGGGGAAGGGGCTCGCCGCAATGTCCTGGACCTTGGCCGCGACCTGGTAGTGCAGCCCCTGCGCCCGCAACGCCCGCATGATGGTCTCGAGGAAATTCACGTGGTACACCACCGGCACGCCGAGCGGCGTGAGGTCGATGTCGATGTTCGAGACCTCCTGCAGCCCGATCACATGCGGCCGGACCTTGGCAGCTTCAGCCGCGATCGCCGCGGCGCGGGTCGGGAAATCGGTGTTCTGCAGCACTCCGATCTGCTGCAGCAGAGTCGGGACGTCGTCGTTCGGGTCGGGCGTCGCCAGCGCGATGATGATCTTGTCTACATCGGCGCCCACGTACAGGTTCTGCGTCATGACCACCACCCGGTCGACACCGCGCTCCGCGCCGGCGACTACGGCGTCGTTCGCGGTCGTGGGCGCGGTTGCCGGCTGGTCGGCGCATGCCAGCAGCAGCGCACCGAGGGCGATCAGCAGGGATTGCGTCAGTCGTCTCATACGGCCTCCTTCATGAAGTACCGAGGAGCGACGGGCGTACAACGCGGAGGGGTGCGCCGCCGATCTTCGGCGATAAGTGGCAAAGCTAGGTGACGCAATCGTCAGATACCTCGAATAGCCGGTGAGATGAACTTCATGCCGTCACTGCTGGTGGCACTGCTCGCCGCGATCGGAATCTCCCTGCCGACCGCGCGGGCCCGCCGCCGCGCCCTCGCCGGTCCGCTCCTCCTCGCCCTGGCCCTCGCGAGTCTAAAGCTCGCCCGCAGCCCGGGCGCGTCAATCGCGACACTCCCGGTCTCCTATACCGCCATCACCGCCGCGCTGCTGCTGATCGCCATCGCGCTTCCGGTCGGATTCGCCGCCCTCGCCCTCCGCGACCCCACCTGGCACCTCGGGCCCAAGGCCGTCGGACTCGTCGCGGCCCTCGCCGCTGTCAGCCTCGGCCTACGGGAAACCCTGCCCCTCGCCTCGCAGGGCGGTGTCACCACCCTCGCCGC
>DAINRP010000185.1:0-6527 GCA_036741755.1 Gemmatimonadales bacterium | reverse complement strand
GATGTTCAGACCGTCTCCTGCATCTTGAACACCGCCGCGGCGAGGAATCCGCCGGCGAACGGCCCGACCAGATAGAGCCAGAGGTTGGAGAACGAGCCGCCGCCGAGCAGCCCGTGCACCAGCGTCGGTCCGATGCCCACCGCCGGGTTGAAGGCGCCACCGGAGATGGCGCCGCCCGCGAACGCGGCGACGACGATGGTGAACCCGATGGCCAGGCCGTAGAAGGAGTTGCCCTTCGTGGCTGGATGGCAGGCCGAGTTGAGCACTACGATGCAGAGCGCGAACGTGAAGAGCAGCTCGACCAGCAGGGCGGCGACGATGCTGGTGGTTGGCGCCGGCGCAGGAGCGAAGCTCTGACCCATGATCACCCAGCCCGCCAGGCTCGCGACGACCGCCCCGAGGATCTGCGATACCATGTACGGCAGGAGTTCACTGCTCGCGAGCTTCCCGCGGAGCGCCGCGGCCAGGGAGACCGCTGGATTGTAGTGCCCGCCCGAGATGTGCCCCCCCATGTAGACCATGATCATCAACGACGCGCCGATGGCGAGCGGGGCCATGGGGACCTGTCCCATGACGGTGAGGTTCACCGTCAGGACCAGGAAGAAGGTACCGATGAACTCCGTGAGATACTTCGTCATCATCGTGCCTCTGGCGAAGGTTCGACAACCGAGGGAGCGTCCGCCGTGCTGCCGGAGCGGCGAGGGACAGCGGGCGGGGTAATTGGCAGCGGGCGCGTCGCCTTGGCAAGGGGGGCGCGCCGCGCTGGCGCGAGCCGGGGGCGGTTGCTACTTTCGCCCCGGTAGTCGATCCCCAACCTGGAGCGCCGATGGCAGCGAAGGAATTTTCCTGGAGCGGCATGCTAGGGCGGCTGGTCGCCGCCCTGGTCCTGGTATACGCGACGTACAACCCCACCGGGGTGTCGTTCTTTCACTGGACCTTCCAGCCGAAGCCCGGCGAGAGCGGGCTCATGGCCTACATCCATTCCTTCACGCCGCTCAAGGCTCTCGCGGCCCTCGTTCTCATCGCGGCGTGGGCGGTCTTTCTGCAGGCCACTCGGCGCTCGCTCGGCGCCGGCGGTGCGCTGCTCGTGCTGGGCCTCTTCGCCTGCACCATCTGGGCGATGATCTACTACGGGGCGATCTCTCCCACCAGCAGCAAAGCCATCGCCCACCTGATCCTCATTGCGGTGAGCCTGGTACTGGCGATCGGTCTTTCCTGGTCGCACATCACGAGGAAGCTGAGTGGCCAGACCGACACCGACATCGTCGGCTAGCGGCCCTGCTTCTGGTAGGTCCCCATCAGTTCCGCGCTCCCGATCACATGCCCGGCCATCGCCTGCTCGAGGGTGGCCCGGGTGGGACGCTTCAGGTCGGGCAGCAGCGTATCCAGCGCATACAGCCGGAAGAAGTACCGGTGCCGCCCGATGGGCGGGCACGGTCCACCCCATCCCGTGCGCTTGAAGTCGGTGATCCCCTCCAGTGATCCGCTCGGAAGCTCGGCCGATGAGATCCCCTCCCGCAGGCCGGTCGAGTGCGCGGGGAGGTTGTAGATCACCCAGTGTACCCAGGTCATCTTCGGCGCCTTCGGGTCGGGGGCGTCCGGATCATCCACGATCAGGACGAGACTCGCGGCGCCGGCGGGGACGCCATGCCATGCGAGGGCCGGAGAAGCGTTCTTCCCCTCGCAGGTGAAGGCGGCGGGAATCGCGCCGCCGTCCTCGAATGCGGGTGAACTGATCGAGAGTGTCATGGTGTCTCGGCCGGTTGATGCATTGATGAGTGATCCATTCCCTCATGGCCCGCCGCACGATGGTCCATCCGCTGAAAGGCGAAGAAATCACGGATGGCGGCGAGCGCTTCGGGATCCCGCGTCGTGATGCGCACTTCACCGCCGCCGGGCCGATCGGATACGCTGTAGCCAATCCGGTCGCCCAGCCGGGCCATGGTCTCCGTCCCCGGCACGACCATCGCGTGCACCGCGGCCGGACTGGTGAAGATCCCGTGACCGAAGCTGTCGGCGATTGCCCGAAGATGGGCTCGAATCGTCGCCGTTCCCTGGGTGTCGCTGGTGTCCCGACGCACCAGCAGAATTCTCCCACCGTCGGCGAGGTCCTCGAACACATGTATGGAGCTGTACTGATCGACACCCATCACCTCGGCGCCGCGAGCCTGCACGGCAGCGAACCGCGCATCGGGGGTGGAGGCCACGGGCGGCCGGTGCGCGCAGGCGAGTGTCAGCGTCGCGATGCCGGGGAGAATGGCTCGGTTCACGGAGTACCTCCGAGGGCCAGCAGTGCGTCGCCAAGGGTGCCGACTCGCGCGCCGTGTCGAAGCAGGCGGCGACGCATCACAGCGATTGCCGTCCGGCTCTTGTCGACCAGAAGAAAATCGCGCTGTCCCTCGGCCGCCGCCACTCCGGTCGTTCCGCTGCCAGCGAAGAGATCGATCACCAGCTCCCCAGGGTGCGAGTGCACCGCGACGATACGCCGCAGGATTCCGAGCGGTTTCTGGGTCGGGTAGCCCGTCTTCTCACGCCCGGTCGGACTCACGATCGTGTGCCACCAGACATCGGTGGGGGTCTTGCCACGACGCGCCTTGGCCGCGCCCGCCAGCCCTGGCGCCAGATAGGGGATCCGGTCCATCGCGTCATAATTGAACGTGAATCGGCGAGGGTGGCGCGCATACCAGAGCAGGGTGTCGTGTTTTCCCGGCCATCGCTTGCGGGTGCGGGCGCCGTAATCCCAGGCCCAGATGATCTCGTTGATGAACGACTCGCGGCCGAAGATCGTATCGAGGAGCACCTTCGCGTAGTGGGCCTCTCGCGGATTCAGATGCAGGAAGAGCGAACCGTGCGGCGCGAGCAGCCGGTGCGCCTCGCGCAGGCGCGGCTCGAGAAAGCCAAGGTAGTCATCGTAGGAGTCGGCGAAGCTGCGGTGGCCAAGGAACTCGGTCCGGTAGCGCTTGCCCTGGAAGCCGAGCCGGTCGCCCTCGGCATCGAGTGGGGTGCGGACTTGGGTGCGCACCCGCCGGCGCCCGGTATTAAAGGGCGGGTCCAGGTAGATGAGCGCGGCACAGCCATCCGGCAGCTGGCGGGCAATCTCGAGATTATCGCCCTGGAGGATCAGGCGCATGTCGTGGGGCGCTCGTCGCCGGAAGCGGTCGTTCAGCCGTCGGGAACGGGCCGGCGTCCGAACAGCAGCCGACCGGCCGTCTGGAAGACGGTGATGAGCAGGGCCAGCACCAGCAGGAGGCAGACGAATGGCAGGAGGACGGCCAGCAACGCGGTTATTCCTGCGCCCGCCAGTTCGGCGGTCGAGACCAGCGGGTTGGCGAGCCCGCCAGTCAGGGCTCCCGACTTCAGGCGGAGCAGCACCGACGCGCCCTGAATCAGGCCCGCGGCCCCTCCTCCCCCAATGATGACCGTGCTCCATTTGAGCAGGGGCGGGAGATCGGTGACGACCGAGGCGGCGGCCAGCATGCCCGCCAGGACGGCCGTGGGCGTGGCGACGACATCGAGGGCATGATCGAGCCAGGGGACGTAATAGGCACCCACTTCGAGGACGGTGGCCGTGCCTAGGGCCACCAGGGCCGGCACGCTCGCCAGCCAGTCGAACCCATTGGCGAGCGGCAGGCGACCGAAATGGGCGGCGAGACTGGCAATCAGAAGGGGGACAAAGACCCGGAACCCGCAAGCTGCGGCGAGTCCGAGGCCGACGGCGACGCTGACCAGCCCCGGCCAGAGGCCGAGGCCGGGTACGAGTTCACCCACCGGCCTGACTCCGGAGCCGGCCGATCCGCTCATGGATCTGCTGCATCAGGATCTGCATCTCCGAGTGTTCCGGGTGAATCGTCTTGCTGGCATCCGTGTCGAGGTCGTTCTGGACCGCCTTCAGGATGTCGATGCAGCGCCTCAGCCGAAACCGCGCGATGAACCCGGGATAGTTCTGGGAGCGGGACGCCGAGAGGACCGCCCACACACTGGTGCGGACGTTGTCGACCGCGGTCTTCAGGTCTTCAAGCCCCTCGGGGGCACCCTGACTCTTGGCGAGCTGGGCGTCCACGAGGGTGAGCTGGCTGCGCAGCTGGGCGATCTGACTCGTAAGGGTCTGCTCGGACATGGGCTCAGGCAAGGTTGGGGGTCTGTGTCACGCGAAGGGTCAGAGCGTCTTTCGCACCCGGTCAATACCGGCCCGGATTTCTGCCGAGAGCTTCTTGGCGGCTTCACCGATCTCACCCATCGCACCCTTGGCTTCAGTGCTTGCCGCGTCGGCCCGCAGCCTGAGCTCATTGATGCGATCATCCAGCTTCGCGAATTCCTCCCGGCCTTCGGCTTTGGCGAGGTGGAGCTTCAGCTTGAGTTCATCCCGCTCGCGCTCGAGATCGGCCAGTACCTTTTGCCAGCTTGCGCGCAGATCCGTCATGGTCCCTCCTGGTTGCGGGCGGCATCCGCCGTCCTGACCTGAAAGCTATATCGCCCGGCGCGAAGGTCGAGGTGCATGATCACACCTTCATTCCCCCGTACAAGGATGGGCTGGAGCACCTGCCAGCCCCGGACCTCATAGTACCGGCGCGCCTCGGTGGTGAAGAGATACAGCCGTCCCACACCCTGCGCTCGCGCTTCGTCGAGGATCCGGTCGATCAGGCGCCCACCGATGCCCCGGCCGCGGTAGTCGGGCGCGACGTAGACGCTCGCCAGCCACGGGCCGAGCGGGGGCATGTCTGGCATGTCCTCCTCGAGCAGGCTGGCCGAACCGACCGGCGCGCCGGCGTCCAGTGCGACCACGGTCGTTGACAGCGCCCGGCGGGCGGTATGGCTCCGCAACTCGGCTTCTGCGAGCTCCAGTGGCCAGTCACGGACCAACTGCCCCCATTCCGCGTGGTGCCATCGGGCGAGGAGCGGGATGACCTCGGGATGGTCAGCGAGGTAGGCGAGTTCCAGCATGGCGGCGCCTTGGGCCGTGACGTCAGGCGCCGACCGGCGCGCTGGACGGGAAGGCAAGGACGGTCCGCACCGAGCGGCTGGCATCGAAACGGCCGACGTAACGGTCGGTGTGGACCTGCTGCAGGGCCGCCGAGTGGTGCGTCCGGTAGGCGTTGAGGGTCGCGAGCGAGGGGACCCGGTAGTCGAGCACGAAGGTGACCCGGTCGGTGGTGGCAGACGGAGCGATCTCGCGGGTGATGGTGCAGCCAAGAAAACCACCGACGCGCAGTACGTCGGGCACGTGGACGGCGCGCATCCAGGTCAGCCATTCGTCCGCGATCATCGTATCGACATGCACGGTGACCGAGTAGAGCACTTCGGTCAGATCGCCCCCCGCGCTCACCATCTGCAGGTGCCGCAGAATCGCGAGGGCGCGGTCCGCGTCCTGCTCGGGGACGAAGAGATGGTCATGGTAGGCGGCGGACACGACGTTCGAGGGGATACCGGCCGCGGCGAGGGCGGTGCTGACCCGGGCGAGGAAGCCGACCGCCCCGAGATCCGAATGAATGCCCAGGACGATGCGTCGGGCGAGAAAGTCCGGCCGGTAGCCGAGGCGCTCGGCTGTGGCTGTCTCGATGATGAGGGTGACGCCCTCAGCCTCGCGGAAGATGCCCAGGGCGCTGCTGTCCTGGGGGAGCAGGGAATCGGGGCGGCGGCAGAAGGCGTATCGCGCCGGGTCGAGCACCGGCTCCATCGCGGCGAGCAGCCGGTCGAGATCTCGCTCACCGGTGAGCCGGTGCCGCGCCTCGCTCATCGCGAATCGCGGCTGGCGAGCATCCGCCCCACGACACCGCCAATCACGCCCGCGGCGCTGGAGGCGGCGGTTCCGATGGCGATGACCGAGGTCGGGACGTCACCGATCAGGTGGGAGACGATCGTCCCGATGAGCGCACCCGAGCCGCCGGCGATGAGCCCTTCACCCGCGGCCCGCCCCACTCCGCGATCCGGAGCCCACAACCCCGCGAGCGCGCCAGCGACGCCGCCGAGGCCGGTGCCGATGATCGGGAAGAGTCCGGCAACGGAGGGAATGAAATGGCCTGACACGACCATCAACACCTGCAGGACCGTCCCCAGGACGGCCGCACGGGCCAGGGGGTTACCTGTTTGAGCGGACATGCGTATCGCCTCAGCTGAGGGTGTGGGAGGGTATGGTGTGCTGGGCGTGCACGACGGGGAAGCCGGCGGCCTGGATTCAGGGCGCGGGGCAGGCGACCCGGGCGTAGTGGAACTCGATCGCGCGCTGCCGGTCGTGGATCGTTCCGCTCACGACCGCGATGAGCGAATCAGCGCCGCGCCTGGTGTAACGGATCTCCTGCGGATAGTCGCGGGTGAGGTTCTCGAACGCGATGACGCTGTCGGTCATGGTACCGGCGAGAAAGACCGCCATCGACTGGCCGGAGGGCATCGCCTCGAACGTGAGGCCGTTGGGCCCTTCCCGGATCACCATCAATTCCCAGGTCCGGAGCGTGTCATTCTCGACGGTCCGACTCATGCCAACCAGTGCGCCGCCCGCGCGCCCGAGCCAGACCTCGTCCGTGATCTGGCCC
>DAINRP010000184.1:0-6571 GCA_036741755.1 Gemmatimonadales bacterium | reverse complement strand
TGGTCCCGATGGACGAGATCAACCTGCACTTCACCGGCGACTTCCACGCCATTACCTCGGCGCACAACCTGCTGTCGGCGATGCTGGACAACCACATCCACCACGGCAACGCGCTCGGACTCGACAGCCGGCGGATCACCTGGCCGCGCACGATCGACATGAACGACCGCGCGCTCCGCTCGATCATCGTCGGCCTCGGCGGGCTCAACGGCGGCCCGACCCGCGAGGAGCGGTTCGTGATAGTCCCCGGCAGTGAGATCATGGCGATCCTCTGCCTGAGTACCGACCTGGCCGATCTGGAGGCGCGCTGCGCGCGCATCATCGTCGGACTCACCCGCGACAAGAAGCCAGTCACCGCGGGCCAGCTCAAGGCGAGCGGCGCGATGACCCTGCTCCTCAAGGACGCGATGCTGCCGAACATCGTGCAGACGCTCGAGGGCGGCCCGGCGCTGGTGCACGGCGGACCGTTCGGCAACATCGCGCATGGCTGCAACTCGATCGTCGCGACCAAGCTGGGCCTCGCCCTCGGCGACATCGTGCTCACCGAAGCCGGCTTCGGCGCCGACCTCGGCGCGGAGAAGTTCTTCGACATCAAGTGCCGCTTCGGCGGCCTCAAGCCGGAGGCCGCAGTGGTCGTGGCCACGGTGCGCGCGCTCAAGATGCACGGCGGCGTGAAGAAGGACGCCCTCGGCACCCCGGACGTGGCCGCCCTGCTGCGAGGCATGGTGAACCTCGAGGCGCACGTGAAGAACGTGCAGAAGTTCGGCGTGCCGGTGGTCGTCGCCCTCAACCGGTTCCTCTCCGATTCCAAGGAGGAGCAGGACGCGGTCATCACGGCGGCCAGGACCTGGGGAGCGAGGGCCGCGCTTTCCGACGTCTGGGCCCGGGGCGGTGAGGGCGGGGCGGAGCTGGCCCGCGAAGTCCAGGCGGCACTCGACGAAGGGAAGGCGAACTTCAAGCCGATCTACGACGCGGCGCTCCCGATCAAGCAGAAGATCGAGACCATCGCCACCCAGATCTACGGCGCCGATGGCGTCAGCTTCTCGGCAACGGCGGACAAGTCGATCGCCCTCTGCGAAGAGCTGGGCATGGGGGCCACGCCGATCTGCATCGCCAAGACCCAGTACTCCTTCAGCGACGATGCCACCAAGCTCGGCCGCCCGAAGGGCTTCAAGATCAGCATTCGCGATGTCTACCCGTCGGCCGGCGCCGGATTCGTGGTGGCCCTCGCCGGTGAAATCATGACCATGCCCGGCCTCGCCAAGGTCCCCTCCGCAGAGGCGATCAAAGTCCATGCGGACGGGCGCATCGAGGGACTCTTCTAATGGCCATCCAGTTCGTCGCCTGCGACAGCGCCCCGAAGGCGATCGGTCCCTACAGCCAGGCGACCATTGTCAACGGACTCATCTTCACCGCCGGTCAGATCGCCTTCAATCCCGCCACGATGGAGATCGTGAGTGGCGGGATCAAGGAACAGACGGAGCGGGTCCTCGGGAACCTCAAGGCAGTCCTCGAGGCGGCGGGATCGGATCTATCGAAGGTGGTGAAGACGACCGTCTTTCTGGTCGACATGGCGGACTTCACAGCGATGAACGAGGTCTACGCCCAGGCCTTCGGCGAGCACAAGCCGGCCCGGTCGACGGTGGCCGTTGCCGGGCTGCCGCGGGGAGTTCGGGTCGAGATCGACGTGGTCGCGACGGTTTGATCCGTAGGGACGGGCGTCCCCGCCCGTCCCTCATGACAGGTTGCATCGCACCATGGGGGTGGATCGGGCCTGGTGGTCCGGCCGGTCTTCAAAACCGCGATGGAGGCACCTTCGGTGGCTCCGGTGGGTTCGATTCCCACACGCTCCCGCCACCTGAGCCGCCAAGGCCCTGGGCCGCCAAAGCATGCTTTGGCGGCGCCATGGCGGTCCCATCCCGAATCAATCACATTCATTCCCACCGTGACCACCATCCTCCTTGTGAACCCGACCGCCGGCCGCGGGCGCGCCGCAACGCTGGCCGCCGAGGCCGAACACGCCGCCAAGTCGGCGTGGGGTGCCGTCGTGCGGCTGGAAACCACCGCGCCCGGGGCGGCGATGGCGATAGTGCGCCAGGCGGTGGAGCAGGGCGCCCAGCGCGTTGTGGTCCTTGGCGGCGACGGAACCATGCACGAGGCCGCCAACGGCCTCCTCCAGGCCGCGGTCCAGGACCGACCGCCGATCGGGATTCTGCCTGCCGGCACCGGGAACGACTACGCGAAGATGGCAGGGACCGCGGGGCACCGGCCGGTCGATGCGGTGCGGCGGCTCGCCGCAGGGACCATCCGGCGCTTCGACGTGGGGGTCGCCTGGGGCGAGTACTTCCTCAATTCGGTGGGGATCGGATTCGACGCCGAGGTGGCGCGGGTGGTGAACGCCTCGAAGCACGGCAGTGGCATCCCGGCCTATCTGATGGCGGTGGCGCGAGTGATCTCCCGTTTCGTCCCGTTCGAGGTCGAGGTCAAGGCCGACGAGCGAACCTTCACCGACAAGCTGCTGCTGCTGGAGATCGGCATCGGCCCCTGCGTGGGCGGCGGGTTCCGGCTGACGCCCTTCGCCGAGCCGGATGACGGCCTGCTCGACATCTGCGCGATCCAGCAGATGTCGATTCCCGGAATCCTTACCAAGCTGCCGCTCGCCATGCTCGGAAAGCACACCGGACTCAAGCAGGTCCGCTCCTTCCGCACGACGGCGCTCTCGATCACCAGCCACAACGGGCCCCTGCACGCCCAGTTCGACGGCGAACTGCGCGAGGTGTCGGCGACCATGGACATCCGGATCGAGCCGCGGGCCCTGCCGCTGATGATCGCCGGATGAGCGCCCGCCGCCACTTCGCCAGCGACAACAACGCCGGGATGCACCCCGCCGTCCTCCAGGCGATCATCGAGGCCAACGGCGCCGGGCATTTCCGCAGCTACGGCCACGATCCCTACACCGAACGGGCGCTCGAGCTCTTCCGTACCCACTTCGGCCCGGAGGCCAGCGCCTGGCTGGTCTTCAACGGCACCGCCGCCAACGTGCTGGGGCTGCAGGCAGTGACCCAGCCGCATCAGGCGGTCATCTGTGCCGACGGCGCCCACATCAACGTGGACGAGTGCGGCGCGCCGGAGCGGTTCACCAGCTGCAAGCTGATCCCGGTGCCGACACCCGACGGGAAGCTCCGTCCGGCGGACCTGCCGCGCCTGCTCGGCGGCATGGGGGACGAGCATCGGTTGCAGCCGCGAGTCGTGTCGATCTCCCAATCCACTGAACTGGGCACGGTCTACTCGGTCGCGGAGGTCGCGGCGCTGGCGGACACCGCGCACCGCCACGGACTGCTGCTGCACATGGATGGCGCCCGGCTCGCCAACGCGGCGGTGAGTCTCGGCGTGCCGTTCCGGGCCTTCACGACCGACGCAGGCGTGGATCTCCTCTCCGTCGGCGGCACCAAGAACGGGCTCATGGGCGCGGAGGCGGTGGTACTGCTCCGTCCAGGGCTCGATGCCGAGATGCCCTTCATCCGCAAGCAGGGGATGCAGCTCGCGAGCAAGATGCGCTTTCTCGCCGCGCAGTTCATCGCGCTGCTGGGCGGCGATCTCTGGCGCCAGAATGCGGAGCAGGCGAACCGGATGGCGCGGCTGCTGGCGGACGGCGTGCGGGGTGTGCCCGGCATCACGCTCACCCAGCCGGTCGAGGCGAACGGGGTGTTCGCGCGGGTCCCTGCGGAGCATATTCCGGCCCTGCAGGAGCGCGCCTTCTTCTACGTCTGGAACGCCGAGACGTCCGAGGTGCGCTGGATGACGGCCTGGGACACGACGGAGGACGATGTGCAGCGATTCGTGGGCGCGGTGCGGGAGATCGTGACGTGAGGGCTGCGGCGCTCCTGGCTGCCGGGCTGCTGGCGACTGCCGCGGGCGCGGGCCGGCTCTCGGCGCAGGTACCGGATTCGAGTGCCGCTCCTGCCGACACCGGGCTACGGGTGGACTCGGTGGCACAGGCCGCGCGACCCGACAGCGCGATCTACCCCAAGGCGCCGGTCTCGCCGATGGGAGCGCTGCTGCGCTCGATCCTCGTGCCCGGGTGGGGCCAGGCGAAGCTGCACCGGAAGCTCACCGGTGCCTTGTTCGTCACCTGGGAAGGCGTCACCCTCGGGATGGCGCTCAAGACGGACCACGAGCTGCGGTACCTGAGGCGCACCGGGTCCGGCAGCGTCAAGGCGAAGCAGCAGGAGCGCCAGGACTGGCTGGTCCTGCTGGCCTTCAACCATCTCTTCTCCGGCATCGAGGCCTACGTCTCTTCCCACCTCTGGGACTTCCCCGACGACCTGCAGATCAGCGCCGCGCCGCTGCCTGACGGCGGGTTCGGTGCGTCCGTCCGCGTCCCCATCCGGCTGCCGTGAACTCCGCTCCGATCGGCATCTTCGATTCCGGCATCGGTGGGCTCACCGTGGCGCGCGCGATCTACGAGCGGCTCCCTGGCGAATCGACGATCTACTTCGGCGACACCGCCCGCGTTCCCTACGGTCCGAAGAGCCCCGAGACGGTGCGGCGCTACAGCCGCGAGATCCTGCACTGGCTGGTGAGTCAGGGCGTGAAGGTGGTGGTCATCGCCTGCAACACCAGCACCGCCCACGCGCTCGCGGTGCTCCAGGAGGAGTCGCCGGTGCCGGTGATCGGCGTGATCGAGCCGGGCGCCCGTGCGGCGGTCGCGGCGACGGGCGGTGGGCCGGTGGGAGTGATCGGCACCGCCGGCACCATCGCGAGCAACGCCTACGCCCGGGCGATCCACGCCCTCAGGCCGACGCTCAAGGTGGAGCAGGTCCCCTGTCCGCTCTTCGTGCCGCTGGCCGAGGAGGGCTGGTTCGATCACCCGGCGACCGAACTGGTGGCCCGGGAGTACCTCCGCCCCCTGCAGACAGCGAAGGTGGATGTGCTGGTGCTCGGCTGCACCCACTATCCACTCCTCAAGCCGCTGCTTGGCCGGGTCATGGGGCCGTCGGTGCGGCTGATCGACAGCGCGGAAGAGACGGCACGCGCGGTCGCGGAGACGCTGAGGGAGCGGGGGCTCCAGGCGCCAGCCGGCCAGCAGGTGCTGCATCGCTTCGTGGTCAGTGACGATGAGCCGCGGTTCCGGCAGGTGGGCTCGCGATTCATCGGAGAGAAGCTGGGCAGTGCGGAAGTCGTGACGTTAGGGTAGGGGCGAGTCGAAGCGCCTAGGTGTAGGGGCGGGGCTGAGCCCCGCCCCTACTGCAAACCTCGCTGTCTAAGGGCTTCGCACATCGCCTTGCCCTCCTCGTCCACCGCGGCGGCCACCCGGTCGCAGAGCGAACCCCACTCCGCCTCGGTCTTCCCCATCGCCCGGTAGTAGTCCCGGGTGGTTTCCATTACCTCACTGAACGCCGGCACCCCGCGGCTCGTCCAGAACTGGTCGTCGGTGATGTGATCGTTGAGGTAGAACCCCATGAGCTGGCGCTCCACCAGGTCGAGACCGACCTCGTCGCACGCGCCGGCGAGCTGCAGCGCCTGGGCGAAGAGCAGCTTCTTCTGGAAGAAGGTCGAGGTCTCGGGCGCGTCCTGATGGGCGTAGCTGAGGTGGAAGAGCTTCTGCCAGCTCTCCCTGGCGCCAGCCAGCCAGCCGATCTTGACCTGCGCCATCGCGACGTTGAACCAGTCCTCCGGCACCTCGCTCCCGTTCGCCGCCACCTGGAACATGCCGAGTGCCTCAGCCCACCGCTCGCTGAAGTAGAACGCGAGCCCCGCGTACCTGTAGACCTTCGAGTGATACTTGAAGGGGAGTTCGGCGATGCCGGCCATCAGCTTTCGACGGCGGCATCGTACTCCTGGCCGCGGATGAGGGCTTCGGCTTCAGCGAGGAGGGCGGGTTCAGCCGGAGAGTCCGCTATCGGATCGTCCTGCGCCATCGCGGGCATGGGCGCCCCTATGGTGTGAACTGCAGCAGACTGGCCTGTCCCTCACGAACCAAGGCATACCTGTAGCCGTCGAACCAGGCGCCGGGATTCACGTAAAGTTGCCCGGGCGAGAGGCTCACCGCCGCCGCGCGATGGGTATGGCCCATGATGACCAGCCCGAGTGAAGGCTCGGACGCCAGCCGCGCCCGGGCCCATTCCTCCTGCCGCCGCGCGGACCGATCCACCTCGGCGACGCTGCGCTCCCGGTCGCCGAGATAGCCGCTCAACCGGTCCACCAGCCACATGCCCAGATCGGGGTGCACCGCGCGGTAGAGGGCCACGGTCGCGTCGTGACGGAGAATCTGGTGCAGCACCCGCGCCGACCAGTGGGTCTCGCTGATGCCATCGCCATGCACCGCGAGCGCCTGGCGGCCAGCGGCCTCGAATCGCGCTTCGTGCGGCGCGAATTCGATATCGAGCTGCTCCTGCCAGAAGGTGCCGCCCCAGCGGTCGTGGTTGCCGCCGATCATGAGGATCGGCACGCGGCGCCGAAGCTGCGCCAGGGCGGCCATCACCCGGGTCCCCTGACGGGGGATGCTGCGCTGGTAGGCGAACCAGAATTCGAAGAGGTCGCCCGTGACCACGAGGCCATCGCCCAGTGC
>DAINRP010000183.1:0-6617 GCA_036741755.1 Gemmatimonadales bacterium | reverse complement strand
CCCGACCTCTCGCTCCGCGTGGTCTCGGCGCAGGCCCGCTTCGTCAACGACGCCCTCGCCAACCTCGGCCAGGAGATCGTGCTCGGCGGCATCCTCTCGCTGCTGGTGATCCTGCTCTTTCTGGGCGACTGGCGCGCCGCCCTTGCCATCGGGCTCATCGTGCCGCTCTCGGTGCTGGTGTCGCTCACCGCCCTGCAGCTCATGGGGGTGACCATCAACGTCCTCTCCCTCGGCGGGCTCGCGTTAGGCGTCGGCCTTCTGGTCGACAATGCCATCGTCGTCGCCGAGGCCACCGGGCGCTACCGCGCGGAGGGCATCGAGCGCTTCCAGGCCGCGTCGATGGCGGCGGACGAAGTGACGGGGCCGCTCTTCGCCGGGACGCTCACCACGGTGCTGGTGTTCGGGCCGATCGTCTTCGTCCGCGGCCTCGCGGCGGCCCTCTTCCGCGATCTGTCGCTCGCGGTGGTGACCTCGCTGTCGGCGTCGCTGGTGCTGGCGCTGACATTGATGCCGGTGATGCTGGTGGGTAGGCGGTTTGGCGGTTCGGCGGTTGGTGACCGTGCGCGAAACGCTGCCGCCGGCACAACGGCGCACCTGGACCCGGAGACGCCGGCCACCCAACCGCCTCACCCACTAACCGCCCAACCGCCTAACCCACCAACCGCCCAACCGTCCAACCGCCTTTCGACGATTGGCCACCACATCGCCGAAGCCTACGAACGGGGCATGATGTGGTGCCTCGACCGGCCGAGGACGGTCTTCGCCACGGCGGTGGTGCTCACCCTGCTCGCGGCCTGGGTCGCGGTGCAGCTCCCGCGCGAGATCCTGCCGCAGGTGGATGAGGGCGTCGCTATCGCGAGCCTGCAGCTTCCCGAGGGCACCGCCATCGAGGAGACCGCACGTCAGGCGGGCCGGATCGAGGAAGCCGCCCGCGCCCTCGGCGCCAAGGGGATCTATGCCCGGATCGGTGCGGCGACCGACGAGGAGCTTGTGTCAGGCGCCGAGCCGGGGGGCGCCGCCTTTGCGCAGCTCCTTCTGCCGGTGCCGGCGGGGCAGGAGGCCGGCGCCTTTGCGAACCGGCTCCGCGCCCGGGTGCCCGATCTCGCCGCCGGCTCGCTCGCGATCGATCTGGCGGGCCAGTCGGAGTTCGGGAGTCTCATCGGCAGGGAGGGGCGGCTGATCCGGGTCGAGGTCTCCGCCCCCGACCGGCTGCAGGCTGCCCGCTGGGCCGACAGCGCGCGGGTAGCGTTGCACGGCCTCACCCAGCTCGCCGATGTGCGCGACGCCTACGCCGGCACCCAGCCGGTGATCGAACTCGCACTGGAGCGAGGAAGAATCGCGGAACGCGGCCTCTCGATCGACGCCGTCGCCAACGCGCTGGCTGGTGGGTTAGGCGGCGTCAAGGCGAGCGAACTGCGCGAGACCGACCGCCGCACCCCGATCCGGGTGCGTTACGCCGGCAACGGCAACGAGGATCTCGCGACGGCGCTCGCCGCCACGGTGGGGGGCATCCCGGTCGGCCAGCTTGTCTCCGCGAAGGAGGTCCGCGATCCGGTCGAGGCGGTCCGGGTCGACCAGCGCCCCGTCGAAGTGATCGAGGCCTCCGTGGAGCGGGGTGGCACCGCCCGCGCCGTCACCGCGATCGACAGCGTGCTCGGCCGGCTGCAGGCGCCGCCGGGGCTGGTCTGGAAGATTGCCGGCGCCGACCTCGAGCAGCGCCGCACCCTCTCCGAGCTGAGCGTCGTCGCGGTGCTCTCCGTGGCGCTCATGTTCCTGGTGCTGGCGGGGGAGTTCGCGTCGTTCACGACGCCTTTGCTGGTCATGCTCACCGTGCCGCTCGCCGGTGTCGGCGGGATCTTCGTCCTCTGGCTCACCGGGCAGAGCATCAACACCGTCTCCCTCATCGGCATGGTCGTCATGATCGGCCTCGCCGACAACGACGCCGTCGTGAAGCTCGAGGCCATCCGGCGCTTCCGCGAGCTGGGCCACCCGATCCGCGAAGCGATCATGCTCGGCGGCCGCCAGCGGCTTCGCGCCATCGCGATGACCTCGCTCACCACCATCGTCGGCGTGCTGCCGATGGTGTTCGGCTGGGGCAGCGGCGGTGAGCTCTACCAGCCGCTTGCCGCCGGCGTGATCGGCGGCTCGGTGACGGCGACGCTGGTGACCTTCTTCCTGCTGCCCACGGCGTATGCGGTGGTGGAGGGGCGGAAGGAGAGGTTGGTTCCCCCCCCGGGCCCCCCCCACTACGTGGTGGGGGGGGTGCCTAACACCGAACGACCCCCCTCCCCACGCAGTGGGGAGCCCTTCACCGAAACTCCCCCCTCCCCACGGAGTGGGGAGCCCCTCACCGAAACTCCCCCCTCCCCACGCAGTAGGGAGCCTGACACGGAACGCCCCCCCTCCCCACGGAGTGGGGAGGGGCCGGGGGAGGGGCCGTGATCTCCTGGTTCGCCCACCGCCCCGCGGTGATGTGGGCGATGCTCGGCGCCACGCTCCTCGCCGGCGGCGTCGCCCTCGGCCGCCTCCCGCTGGCCACCAAGCCGTTCGTTGAACTGCCGCGGCTCGCGGTCTCGATGGAGTGGCCCGGCGCCTCGGCCGAGCTGGTCGAGACCTATCTCGGCAGCCCCATCGAGGCCGCGATCCAGTCGGTGCGCGGGGTGCGCAAGATCAGCGGCGAATCGGGCGAGGGCTATCTCCAGCTCGACATCGAACTCGAGCCCGACGCCAACGTCCAGCTTACCCGGCTCGGCATCCTCGAACGGCTCGAACTGCTGCGCAAGGACTTCCCGCCCGGCGCGTCCGGACTCCAGGTGCAGAACTACGTGCCCCAGGGGCTCGACGAGGAGCCGCTCCTTTCCTATACCGTCTACGGCCCCTACACCGCCGGCACCCTGCAGGATCTCGTCAACCGGCAGGTGCGCCCGCGCCTCAGCGCGATCGAAGGCGTCGCCGCGGTGCAGGCGCAGGGCGGGGCACAGGTCGGCGTCGCGGTCGCCTATCAATCCGACCGTCTGCGTCAGATGGGGATCGCGCCGTCCGCACTCTCGGAGGCACTCTCCCACGCCCGCGAGGTGCAGGCCCTGGGCGTGGAGCAGGGGGGTGCGACCGAGCGGCACGTGGTGCTCCGCGATGTGCCCAACGCTGTCGAAGACCTCGGTACGCTGCCGGTGCGCGGACCGGGGGGACGGGTCCACCGGCTCGACCAACTCGCGACGATCCGCCGCGAGGAGGACAATCGCGACCAATTCTTTCGGGTGAACGGCGAGCCGGCCGTGCTCATGCGCATCGCCAGGCTCCCCGGCGCCGATGCGATCGCCACGGCCAGCCGGGTCCGCGCCGCGGTCGCCGAGCTGACTCGGCACCTGGCGCCAGGGCTGCGGTTTCAGGTGTTAGGCGACGAGAGCCTCCGGCTCAAGCAGGAACTGGACGACCTCACGCGCCGAGGCGGCATCGCCTTTCTGGCAGTGATGGCGGTCCTCGCCCTCACCCTCCGCGCCCCGCGCGCCGTGCTGCTCGTGATGGCGAGCGCGGCGGTCGCGATCGCCGGCACCACGCTCGGCCTCTACCTGCTGCACATCCCCGCCAACCTCCTCACCCTCGCCGGCCTCGGCATGGGAATCGGAATCCTGGTGCAGGACGGCGTAGTGGTCATGACCCGCTTCGCCACCACGCCTGACTCGGCGGAGGGCCGCGCGCTGGCGGCGGAACGCATCACCCCGGCGGTCATCGGCTCGACGCTCACCACCGCCGTGGTGCTGATCCCCTTCCTTTATCTGCAGGGAGACACCCGCGCCGCCTTCACGCCGTTTGCCGTCGCCTTTGCGCTGGCGCTGGGCTGCAGCATTCTGACCTCGCTCATCATGCTCCCCGCCATCGGCGCGCATCACGGCATGCACAGCGTCCGCTGGCCCGCCCTCCGCCGTGGCTACACGCGGGTACTGATCGGGCTGATGCGGTGGCGCTGGGTGACGATCTCCCTCACCATCCTCATGCTCGGCGGGCTCGCCTGGGTCTTCATCACCAAGGTGCCGCGCGCCGCCTTCGGCGGCTGGTGGGGCCAGCGCACCACCCTCTCGGCGCGGGTGGATTTCCCCAGCGGCTCGGAGCCGGTGAGCGTGGACCGCAGTGTGCGCGAGCTGGAGCGGATCGTCGTCGGACGGCCCGGCGTCGAAGTGGTGCAGGCGCAGGGGAACGCGACCGGCGGCTTCGTGTCGGTCACCTTCACCGACCAGGCGGCGCGCACCGCGATCCCGCTGGAGCTGCAGGAGGAGGTCACCCAGCGCGCGGTGCTGATCGGCGGAGCCTCCGTCTCGGTCTCGGGACGGGGGCCGGGCTTCGCCAATGGGGGCAGCATCGGCACGGCCCAGACCTTCCGCATCAAGCTGCTCGGCTACTCCTTCGGCGGGGTGCAGCGACTGGCGATGGATCTCAAGGCGCGACTGGAGCGGATCCCGCGGGTGCGCTCGGTGGACATCAACGCCGCCGGCTTCTGGTTCGGGAGCGACAAGTCCAGGGACATCACCCTCACCCCCGACCGTGGCGCACTGGCGAGTTACCGGCTCTCGGCCCGGGACTTCGCCGGCGCCGTCACCCGTGAGGTCGGTGGCGCGGCGGGACTGCAGCGCCTCACCATCGGCGACGAGGATCTCTGGCTCTCGCTCAAGACGGCGGGAGCCCGCAACCGCACCCTCGATGAGCTGCGCCAGGCGCAGGTGCCTAATACCAGCGGCATCCCCGTCCGCGTCGGCGACCTGGCGACGCTCGATGAGCGCGAAGCGCTGGCCCGCATCAGCCGCGAGGACCAGCAGTACGTGCGGATCCTCTCCTACGACTTCCGTGGCCCGCCCAAACTCGCCAACCGGACCCACCAGGCCTTCATGCGCTCCATCGGGGTGCCGGCCGGCTACACCGTGAGCGATGAGTACTTCGGCTGGCAGGACGATCAGAGTGGTCAGGGCCTGTGGCGAGTGTTCGCCGTCGGCCTGCTGCTGGTGCTGCTCACCGTGGCGATGGTGTTCGACTCGGCGTGGGGGGCGGGGATGGTCTTCCTCAGCCTGCCGATCGCGCTCGCGGGCGTCGTGGTCGCCTTCTGGGCGACGGGGTCGGCGTTCACCCGGGAGGCGGCGGTGGGGGTGATCCTGGTGGTGGGGCTCGCGGTGCACCAGGCGATTCTGCTGGTGGACGGGGTGCTGCAGGCCGAGGGGGAAGCCAAGGAGGAGGCCAAGGCATGCCTTGGCCTCCCCATGAGCCCAAGCCGAATTCTGGCTGCAGCCAAGGACCGGGCCGGCATGATCACCCTCATTACCCTGACGACCCTCGCCTCGCTGATTCCGCTCGCCGTCGGCACCACCGCGGACGATCTCTTTGGCGCCATCGCGCTGGCGACCGCCGGCGGGACGGTGGCCGGCACCATCGGCGCGATGTTCTTGTTGCCGCCGATGCTGGTCAGGCGGCGTTCCCGAGGACAGTGACTGTCCTCTTTGGTGGACAGTGTCACCCCGCCGGTGTCCTCTTCGAGGACACTCCGATGAGCCTGATCCACGCTTCAATCGGCGTCCAGTTGCGCAGTGCCTGCGCAAAGGCGGCGGGTGCTGCGCTGCAGCTCGATGGTCGCCGATTCGCGCTCGTTGCCGCTGCGCGGTTGCGTGGTCCAGCACTCCACGGGATCGATCCGGCGCCGAGTGAGGCGCCTGCCGCAACTTCGGAACGTCTTGTTTCCCAGTTGGTTACGTCCCTCTCTCGCCGCGTCCTCGTTCCCCCTGCACCGGCGCCCTCCGCCGCTTCGCCGGGGATGTCCTGAGCCCCATTTGACGTCGTTCCCGCGGCGTTCGAGATGTCGCTCCCATCATTTCAGATGGGTCTCTCATCATTTGAGATCGTCCCCCATCTGTGTGAGGCGGTGCGTTGCGCATTGGCGTTTGATCCCCTTTGTCCATTGGCACGCCGTCTGCATATCCCCCCTCCCGACCGTGCCGGTGTTGGGACAGGGTGCGGCCGTTCGCTCAACTGGAAGGTGGGGCCGAGCCCAGCATCGGACCCCGGTCGAGCAGGCAGCAGAGGGAGGGTTGTATGAACGAGCAGATGCTCGTGCAGTTCGAGACGGGAACCCGGGTCCTCGACTTCAGTCGGGCGAATCCGTCGGGGAATCCCGGGCAGGAGGCCGCGGTCGCACGGCTCGAGGAGGCCATCACCGCGGCGAAGGGGTTGATGGACCAGGAGGTCACTGGCGTCCAGGCAGTGCACGGATCGGTGCTGAGTCGCGACGAGATACGCGAAGCGATCACCGGCATGGTTCGGGTGCAGCTCGCGGTCGCGAAGGCGGCGCGCAACGAGCTGTCTGCCTCCGCGGTCGAACTGAAACTTCGGTCGGGCAACAGCAGCAACATGCTCTTTCTCGCCCAGGCAAAGACCGCATTCGCCAAGGGCTTGGCGCATCGGGAGGTGCTGGAGAAGTACGGCCTGCCGGCCGGCTTCCTGGACGAGTTCAAGCTGCTGCTCGATCAGTTCGAGGCGAGCCAGAGTGACACCAATGCCGGTCGCCGGGCGCATACCGGTGCCCATGCGTATCTCGAGAGCCTGGTTGACGAGATCATGCAGATCGTCCGGCAGCTCGA
>DAINRP010000182.1:0-6676 GCA_036741755.1 Gemmatimonadales bacterium | reverse complement strand
GGATGTAGCGACGGGCCACCTCGACGACCTCGTCGTCCCGCCGCTCGTGCGGGAGCGCCTCGAACACCGATCTCGGCACCGGCGCGCCGAGCATCTCCGCGGCCAGCCGCAGCGTGGTGTAGAGGATCCCGGACGCCCCCCACGCGATAGCCCGCTCGGCGAGCACCTGCCAGTCGATCCCGTCCCCCTCCGCCGAAATCACCGTCGCGATGTCCACCAGGCCCTTGAGCGCCGCGCGTCTGAAGTGGTGCTGATGCGAGAGATGGATCGTCAGGTGCAGCAGCAGGTCCTCGGGCGAGAGCAGCTGCACCGGCGCGCCATCGAGCATGGCGGTCCGCGATCGCTGCCAGAGCCCCTCGGGATCGATCCGGAACGGGCTCGCGGGACGCTGGATGTTCCAGTGCACCTCGACCTCCGGTGCCCCCTCCTTGTTCAGCTTGGCGAGATGATGGTTCGAGGCACACCACTCGGCGAGATCGGGGCGGGGCAGCGGCCCGAAGCCGCGCGCGAGGAACACCCGCTCCACCTCGGCCAGATGCTCGGGGTGTACCATGATGTCGACATCGGCCATGCTGCGGAGCCCCGGATCGGCATAGACGAACTTCGCGAGATGCATCCCCTTCAGCAGCATGACGGGGATCTCTCGTGCTGCCAGCGCCTTGACGATCTGACTGGTCTGCCGGAAGAGCACCGCATTGCGGCTCGCGGTCTCCAGGTAGAATGAGCGCAGCCGCTCCCACACCTCGCCGGGCACCCGGGCCGCAAAGGGGCTGTCCGCCATCCGGCGATAGGTGACGCCACGGAGATGATGGCGGGCTGCCTCTTCCGCGAGCCAGATCCACTGGCGATGGCTCAGCGCCAGGCTGGGACCGGGCTCGTCGCGGAGCAGCGCCAGCCAGGCGCGCTGCGCGGTGAGCTGCTCCGGAGCGTCGTGCGCCTCGGCGCCGATGGGCGTGCGGTCAGTGAGATCGATCGAGCCGGTCACCGGTAGGCCCTCGCCTGGGTCTCGAACAGCCGGGCATACACCCCCGCCCGCTCGACCAGTTCGTTGTGCGCCCCCGCCTCCGCGACGTGCCCGTTGACCAGCACCAGGATCCGGTCGGCGTGCCGGACGGTGGAGAGCCGGTGGCTGATGACCACGGCGGTGCGTCCCTCGGCCAGCTCGTGGAACTGGTCGAACACCTCCGCCTCCGCCTTGGGATCGAGCGCCGCCGTCGGCTCATCCAGCACCAGCAGCTGGCTGTCCCTGAGGAACGCGCGCGCCAGCGCCAGCTTCTGCCACTGCCCGAGACTCAGGTCGGCGCCCTGCTCGAACTGCCGGGAGAGGATCGTGTCGTACCCGAGCGGAAGCGCGCGGATGATCGCGTCCGCCCCGGTCCGGCGCGCCGCCTCGACGATACGTGGCGAATCGGCGGGCAGCGCGGCATTGCCTAACCAGATATTGTCGCGCGCCGTGAGCTGGTAGTGGGCATAGTCCTGGAACACCACCGCGAGTTCCGCGCGCACATCGGCCAGGCTGAGGTCGCGCAGGTCGATGCCGTCGATCCGGATGACACCCCGGGTCGGGTCGTACAGCCGGCACAGCAGCTTCACCAGCGTGGTCTTGCCGGATCCATTCTCCCCCACCACCGCCACATGCTCCCCCGGGTGGATGGTGAAGCTCACGTCGGTCAGCACCTCGGTCGTGGTGCCGGGATACCGGAAGCTCACATGCTCGAACTCGATGCCCTTGCGGAGCGGGCGCGGGTAGGTCCTTGGTGACACGGGATCCACGACCGTGGGCTCGAGTTCCACGAAGCGCTTGAAGTCGGTGAGGAAGAGGTTGTCCTCGTACAGCCCCGCCAGCCCGGCGAGCAGGTCGCGGAAGAAGTCCTGGGCCCGCTGAAAGGCGCCGAAGTACATCACCATGTCGCCCACGGTCACCGCGCCGTCGAGGGCGCGCCGGGCGATGACGAACATCGCGCCGAACACCGCGCTCACCGAGACCACCTGCGCCAGCAGCTCGAATCCGGTGCGCCGCGTGGCGAGCCGCAGCTTGCCATGGATGCTCTTCTGCCGCAGGGCGCGGTGCCGGCCGCGGAACTCCGCGCCAAGATCGAAGAGCCGGATCTCCTTGGCGGACTCGATCGAGGTGAGCAGGGTGTTGAGGTACCGTGTCAGGCGCTGGAGCGCCGTCTGCTCCCGCATCCACCGGTACAGCCGGCTCGAGTACCGCACCTTCACGACCAGCCCCGGCAGCGCCGAGAGGAGGAGCGCCACCACCAGCAGCCAGTGGAACGAGATCAGCAGTCCCACCACCGCCAGCAGGGAGAGCCCGCCCTGAATCACCTGCGCGCAGGAGGCGACAATCGCGGCTGGGCGGTACGGCGCCTCCGCCTGCGCCCGGTGCATCGTGTCGTGATACTCGGCGTTCTCGTAGAACTCGAGGTCCACGGTTACCGACTTCTGGTGCAGCACCTCCTGCACCCGGTCACCCAGATGGGCGCCCTGCACCTCGGTCACCAGGCCGGAGAGGAGCCGGAGGCCGGCGGCCACGATTGCGACGCCGCCCGCCAGCGCGACGAACATGGTGAGCCGGCCCAGATCGCGCGGCCCGCCGGAGAGCGCGTGCGCAACCGTGTCGATGATTTCCTTGGTCAGGTACAGCGCCAGCAGCGGGACCAGGCTCGCGAGCACCAGCAGCGAGATCTGCAGCGCGGTCCAGCCGCGGCCGCTCTGCCACACCAGGGCCAGTCCCTGGCGCAGCGGGGTGATGTCGAGCAACCGGCCGATGTTCCGCTCGTCGGTGTTCATGGCGTGGCGTAGGTCGCTTCGAACCAGCGGATGAACCGGCCCATCATGATCCCGCGCGGCAACAGCAGCAGGTACTCCTGCTGATGCCGGACACCGAGCTGTGCCGGCCAGCGGTCCAGCAGCGAACGGAGCCGCGGGAGGTCGAGACACCGGTTCGCGGTGTCGGACTGGTCGAGGAGATCGAGCTCCGCGACGAACATCTCCCGGAGCCCCGGCAGCCACTCGGTCCAGTCGGAGCTCTGCGCCCCGATGGTGGTGCGGTTGCGGACCTGATCGGGGAGCCGGCCCTCCATCGCCCGCCGGATCAGCGAGCGGGTGACCCCGTTGTGCAGGTACTGCGATCCGGGGACCGAGAAGCAGTATTCGACGACCCGCTGGTCGCCCGTGGGATCCCGGGTCTCGATGCCGAACCAGGGGCGGAAACCGCTGTAGGTGTCCAGCACATCCGCGCCGCCGCGGAGGATCGAGATCCGGTAGTCGATGTCCCCCAGCCGTCCCGCATTCAGTTCGTCGCGGCGTGCGGCCTGCACTCGTCCGGCGAGCCCGATGCTCCTCGCGAAGTCGAGGTTCACCGCCGACGCCGCGGCGTCCCACTCCGGCGCCGCCCCCGCGCCAGTCAGGCGGCGGGTCATGGTCGAGAGGAGGGGCGGGGTCAGGGGCTCAAAGATCCGGTTCCGGAAGACCTCGCGCCGCCCCGCACCGGTGGCCCGCGCGAGCGCGCACGCCTCCAGCCAGGCGTGGGTCCAGTGACCCTGCCGGACGGCGTCCGGCAGCGACCGGAGCCCGTTGTAGCTGATCGTGGCGTTTCCCTTGTGTCCGGCGAGCATCACCCGGAATCCCTCGGCGCTCGCCGCGGCATAGATGCCGTCGAACCAGGCGACGTTCACCGGATTGCGGGGCGGGGAGCCGGTCATGAGGAAAGATGCCTCGATGTCGTCGAACGGTGTGCGCCCGTTCGGTCGCCGGATCCGGAGGTCGATGTTGGGGTGCAGCCGCGCGATCGCTTCCACGTCGCCGGATTCGTCCGCGACCATCCCCCGTCGGACCGCGCCCTGGAAACCGGCCCGGGGCGCGGCGTGAAAGGCGGGAAGCGTGCGTCCCTGCTCGCGCAGTTGGGCGGCGGCCACCGCCGCGACCGACGAGGAGTCGAGGCCGCCACTTGCCATGATGGCCAGCGGGCCGGTCGAGCGCAGTCGCGCCCGCACCGCCTCACCAAAGACTTCGAGGAACCCCTCCTCGTATTCCCGGTCGGAGCCGAGGATGAGCGGCCGCTTCGGTTCCGGCGACCAGAACTCCTCGAGCCGGATGCCGTCCGCCGTCGCGGTGAGGGTATGGCCCGGCGGTACTCGCAGAATGCCCTCGAAGAAGGTGCCCTCCTGGCTCGGTAGCAGGACCAGGAACTCCGCCACCTTCTGCAGGTTCAGCCGCGGGTGCACCTCGGGCAGTGCGGTCAGGGCATGTGCCGACGTCGCCAGCGCGAGCTGCTGCGGGGTGTGATGGTAGAACAGCACCCGCATGCCCACACCGTCGCGGGCAGCGAAGAGCGCGCGGCGCCGCTGGTCCCAGAGCACAAAGGCGAAATCGCCGAGCAGCCGGCGCGGTGACTCCGCTCCCCAGGCCTGGTACGCGGCGAGGATGAAAGCGGCGTCCGGCAGCCGGGCCGCCTCGGCGGCGGGAATGCCGAGCGCTGAGGTGAGTTCCGCCCGGTTGTCGATGCGGGCGTCGGCCACTAGCACCAGCTGTCCGTCGTCGGAGCGGAGCGGGGGCCGGTACCAGGCGTCCTCGGCAGTGACCCGCCAGGGGCGGCAGCCCAGCGCGACCGGGGCCTCGACGCGCTCCGGTGCCCAGCTGGCCGCCTCGGGACCATACTCCGCCAGGGCGCCGAGGAGGGTGCCGATCCGGGACGCGGGCACCGGAGCGCCGTCGAAGCGGAACAGGGCGCAGATGGCGCTCATGGGAGCCGGTTGTCAGGCAAAGGAGGCCACGACCGCAAAACGATCCTCCCGCGGGCCGCCGGTGACGATCGTGGTGCCGGCTCTGACCCACGCATGTGCGTCATAGCCGCGGGCCGGATCGGCGCCGAGATAGAGGGTGCTGGGAATCCCCCGCCGCCGGAGCATCCAGTGGGCGGCGACCGCGCGCGGGAGGCAGACCGGGTGCCACGGCAGGTGCGCGCCGGCGGCCGCGACCGCCCAGCGAATGCGGGCCACCTCCTGGTGGGTGGCCGCCTCGGCCGTCTCCGGGCTCACCGCCATGTGCCGGCCGAGCCGGGGCGCGAGGCGGCGGAAGGCGAGGAACCGGATGAGCAGGCCCGCCACCGTGCACAGCGCGACCGCCTCGACCAGGTCCCGCCGCTCAGCCGTCGAGAGACGGATGAACAGGAGAGGTGGCCGGATCATGGAAGCGAACCAACTGCGCACGCCGCATTTCCTCCAGGAAGGCGCCGACCTCTTGCCGGCAGACGTCCGGTGCGACCTCGAATTCGTTCATCAGCGTGTCGCATAGCTGCCTGACCGAGCGCGGCTGTTCCAGCAGCGACCAGACCCTGGGCCCCACGCCCTCGAGACCGAAATACATGCCCTGATCGACACTCATCATGACCACGGTCCGGTCCACTTCCACCGCCACCGGCTCCTCGCTTCGGGTCACCAGCGTCTCGGGTCCGATTGGGGTATCGATGCTCACGTCAAACCTCCTCAGACTGGATGAAGACACGCTGCCGGGTGCTGGGCGTGCTGCTCGATCAGCGTCGCTACGGCCGGCAGGTACTCGAGTCCGCGGGGCCGGACCAGCCGGCTGACCGTCAGCCCGCGCGCGGCCGCGGCCGCCAGACGGAAGACCTGGGAGGTCAGTCCCATGTCGCGGGCGGTGGTGAGCAGGTAGGTCTGATCCACCAGGGCTGCGATCGCGTCCAGGCCGCTCAATGGCTCGACCCGCGGCGGCCCGGCGCCATCGGTCAGGATGTAGACCCGGTGCAGCGGGGCTGGGGTGGTGTGATGGAGCGACGATTCCATGGGCAGGTGGAACTTCCCACGACCGCCACCAGCGGGCTCGAGATTGGATCCGGTGCCGGCGGCGGCGCCCAGGCTGGTTTCGTCCAGCTTGAGCCGGGCCGCGCCGGGCCAGACCCGGAGCTCGCCTCGAGCGGGGGGCGCCATCACGCAGAGATCGTCACTCACAAAGGCCGAGCCCTGGCGTATCATCTCGGCCACCAGGGTCGACTTGCCCGCGCCCGAGGGACCGGCAAAGGCGGCACAGCCCCCGCCACCCGGCAGCGCCACACAACTGGCATGCAGCGGAAAGGCGCCGCGCTGGTGCAGGATGATGCCCATCATCGAACCCGTCAGATAGAGCCGGATGTCCTCGGCCTTGGCGCCGGGGTCGGCGTCGAACCGAATGAGCGACCCGCCACAGGCCGCATATTTCCCGACGCCGGTCACGGTCACCCTGAGCTCTCCATCCGCCATGGCCGCGCGGGCGCTATAGAGCGGACCCTCGAGCTCAGGGCCGGTGAGGGGTTCCCGCCGGATGATGACGTCGGGCACCGTAGGCGTCGCGGCCGGCCAGCCCACGAGATCGATGGCCGACCTCACCCGGAGGCCGTAGACCCAGAAGTCCCGGGCTGCGGATTCCGGCGTGTGGTCGGCCAAATGCCCCCCGGCCAATGGGGCGCCGGAGGGCATCGAGGTGGTTCTCACTGGCATCTGCTGCCACGCTTCAGCTCTGAAACTCGCCGCCGCGTGCATCCATATTTGAGCCCACGCCGCTGAGCGTCTGGCTGACCTGCTTGCCGACGAGCGTGGGGGTGACCCACTGGGACTTCCGATTCTGATTCATACATTCCGCCTTTCGAAGACGGCCGGGGGAAACTGGCAGACAGGTT
>DAINRP010000181.1:0-6723 GCA_036741755.1 Gemmatimonadales bacterium | reverse complement strand
TGGGTCTCCGCGCCCTCGGTGACGCACTCCGGCTGGCAGCCCGGAGCGGGAGGATAGTGGCGGTGGAACGGGACCGGTATTTCAGCCGGACGGCGCTGACGCAGTTCGTGGCGGCCCTGCGCACCATTGGAACAGCCGGGGACATCACCCCAGGGGCCGTCCGCGAGGCCACCGGACTCAGCCGGAAATTCGTGATCCCGCTCCTCGAATGGGCCGACAGCTGCGGCCTGACCGTGCGGAGGGGCCAGGGACGGGCATCGGGGCCGAAACTGGCGGCATGGGTGTAACGCCGACCTGGATGGTGCGTATGTAGTGCGGGACCTCGAAGGGTTCCCACCATCCAGGATTGGGGAGGGCGTCCGGTGCGGGGCGTTCCTCCCCGCATCGTTACTTGGCTCGCTGATTGCTTGCGTGGACCGGCAAGCGCGACGATCTTGGCAGCTTACCTGAGGAGGTACGGCTACCGAACAACGAATGTCAGGAGAGGAGAAACCCATGGTCGGAAGTCGCTGGCCGGGGTGGCTTCTCGCGCTGCTTCTCGGCTTTGGTGGCGCCGCCTCCGCGCAGGAACGGCCCCCACCGAAAGTGGAGCTGCGGGAGAACTATCCCAACCCGTTCTTCCCGTCGACAACGATCCCTTTTGTGCTGAACCCTGAACTCTGCGAGGGAGGTCATCAGCCACTGGTCAGTTTGAAGATCTACAATGTCCTGGTCCAGTCCGTCGCGGTGCCGATTCTGCTCGGATCGAACGGGGAGCGCCTCCAGGGACTCCGGCTCCGGTGCGGAAGCTACGAAGCCTACTGGGATGGACGGCTGCAAAATGGCGGAAGCGGGGAGCTGTCCCCAGGCGTCTACTATGCGCAGTTGGTGGTGAACGGTGAACGGTACACCCTGAGGATGATCGCCCGCCGCTGAGCCTGTCAGGGGCCGGGACCGGGACAACGCAGGTGAAGACTTCGAGGGATCCTCAGCGGCGCGAGCCGGGAGGGTCCCTCGCTTCATTCCAGGACCGGCGGCGCTCCATGGGCTGCAGTCTGCCACGTCGGCAGGTTTCGCGGGCCCGGCGCTTGCCTTCTCTCCGGACGAGAGGTGCATTCGGTCTTCCCGGCCACCGACGCTTACCCGCGTCCGCCGGGCCGTGTATTGTCGAGACGAATAGTCGAGAATCCCATGATCCGACCTGAACGGTTGACACTCAAGGCGCAGGAAGCCTTCCGCGACGCGGCCGCCGAAGCGGCCCGGCGCGGCAATCCTGTCGTGAACGACACTCACCTGTTCGCCACGCTGCTCGCCCAGGAGGAGGGCGTGGTGCGCCCGCTGCTGCAGAAGGCAGGACTCAACGTCACGGCGCTGGCGGCGGAAACCGCGCGGGAACTCGACCGGCTCCCGAAGCAGGAGGGGGGCGGTGAGCCGACCCTTGCCCGGGAGCTGCACAAGATCTACGACCGGGCGGAGAAGGAAGCGGAGTCGCTCGGCGATTCCTACATCTCGACCGAGCATCTGCTGGTGGGGCTGGCGGAGGAGAAGGGCACCACGGCGAAGCAGCTGCTCAGCGCCCACAAGGTGGGCGTCGACGCGCTGCGTGCGGCGCTAAAGGATGTGCGCGGCTCGCACAAGGTGACCGGGGACTCGCCCGAGGGGCAGTATCAGGCGCTGGAGCGGTATACCCGCAACCTCACCGACCAGGCGAGGAAGGGGAAGCTGGACCCGGTCATCGGTCGCGACGAGGAGGTGCGCCGGGTGATGCAGGTGCTCTCCCGCCGGACCAAGAACAATCCAGTACTTATCGGCGAGCCGGGTGTCGGCAAGACGGCGATTGTCGAGGGGCTGGCGCAGCGGATCGTGCATGGCGACGTGCCCGAGTCGCTCCGCAATCGGGAGATCATCGCGCTGGACATCGGTCTGCTGCTCGCTGGCGCCAAGTACCGTGGCGAGTTCGAGGAGCGGCTCAAGGCGGTGGTGAAGGAGCTGACCGAGGCGGAGGGGCGCTACATCGTCTTCATCGACGAGCTGCACACGATCGTCGGCGCTGGTGCGGCCGAGGGTGCGGTAGACGCCAGCAACCTCCTCAAGCCGGCGCTGGCCCGGGGGGAGCTGCACGTGGTCGGCGCCACGACGCTCGACGAGTATCGCAAGCACGTCGAGAAGGACGCCGCCCTGGAGCGCCGCTTCCAGCCGGTGATGGTCGGAGAGCCGAGCGTCGCCGACACCATCGCGATCCTGCGCGGCCTCAAGGAGAAGTACGAGGTCCATCACGGCATCCGCATCACCGACAATGCGCTCGTCGCGGCCGCGACGCTCTCCGATCGCTACATCGGCGACCGGTTCCTGCCGGACAAGGCGATCGACCTGGTGGACGAGGCCTCGAGCCGCCTCCGGATGGAGATCGACAGTCTGCCCCAGGAGATCGACGTGATCGAGCGCCGGATCCTGCAACTGCAGATCGAGCGGCAGGCGCTCCTCAAGGAAAAGGACAAGGCCGGGGTTGAACGGCGCACCGCCGTGGAGCAGGAGATGGCGGAGCTCAAGGAACAGTCCGGTTCCATGAAGGCGCAGTGGCAGGCGGAGAAGCTGGCGATCACCGAGATCCAGAACCGGAAGCAGGAGGTGGAAGCGCTGCGGACGGAAATGGATCAGGCGACGCGACGGGGGGACCTGCAGAAGGCCGCCGAGCTGCAGTACGGCCGGATTCCGCAGCTGGAACAGCAGATCCAGGCGAACGAGCAGCGGCTGGGGCAGATCCAGGCCAAGGTCAAGTACCTGAAGGAAGAGGTCGACGCCGAGGACATCGCATCGGTCGTGGCGAAATGGACGGGCGTGCCGGTATCGAAGATGCTCGAGTCGGATCGCGAGCGCCTGACTCGGCTCGAGGCGGAACTCACCCGGCGGGTGATCGGGCAGCGGCCGGCCGTCGAGGCCGTCTCCAATGCGGTCCGGCGGAGCCGCGCCGGGCTCAGCGATCCCCACCGGCCGACAGGCTCGTTCATCTTCCTCGGGCCCACGGGCGTGGGCAAGACGGAGACCGCCCGGGCGCTCGCGGAGTTCCTGTTTGATGACGAGCGCGCGATGGTGCGGCTCGACATGTCGGAGTACATGGAGAAGCACTCGGTCGCGCGGATGATCGGCGCGCCCCCGGGCTACATCGGGTTCGAGGAGGGGGGGCAGCTGACCGAGGCGGTGCGGCGCCGGCCCTACAGCGTGGTGCTGTTCGACGAAGTCGAGAAGGCCCATCCCGACGTCTTCAACGTGCTGCTGCAGATTCTCGATGAGGGACGGCTGACGGACAGCCAGGGCAGGGTGGTGGACTTCAGGAACACCGTGATCATCATGACGTCGAACATCGGCAGCCAGCTGATTCTCGAAGCCGGCGAGCAGGACAGCAGCAGCTGGGGCCTGGTCGAAGCCCAGGTGCGCGACCAGCTCCGGCACCATTTCCGGCCGGAGTTCCTGAACCGGGTGGACGACATCATCGTCTTCCGCCAGCTCAACCGCGCGGACCTGGCGGAGATCGTCACGCTGCAGTTGGCCCGCCTGACGCGGATGCTCGCGGACCGGCATCTGACGCTCACGATCACCCCGGAGGCGAAGGAGCTGCTGGCGAGCGAGGGGTACGACCCGGTGTTCGGGGCCCGCCCACTCAAGCGGGTGATTCAGCGCCGGCTGCAGAACCCGATCGCGCTGGAACTGCTGGAAGGGCACTTCGCGGATGGCGACACCATCGAGGTCCGTCGCGAGGGTGATACCCTGACCTTCGCCAAGCCCGGATGACCTCACCGCCTGTGGCGGCCGGCGATCTCGACGGCATGCGCGCCGCGCTGGCGCTCGCCCGGGAGGCGGCCGCCAAGGGGGAGGTGCCGGTGGGTGCCGTAGTCTTCCAGGGCGGAGTGCGACTGGGTGGGGCGCATAACGAGACCGTCGCCCGGCGGGATCCGACGGCGCACGCGGAATTCCTGGCCGTCCAGCGTGCGCTGGCCCAGTCCGGTCTCGACCGGCTGCCGGATGCGACCCTGTACGTCACACTCGAGCCATGCGCGATGTGCGCCGGGGCGGTTGTCCTCGCCAAGGTCGGGCGGGTGGTGTTCGGCGCCTGGGATGACAAGGCGGGCATGACCGGCTCCCTGGGCGACATCGCGCGCCACCCCCGGCTCAATCACCAGGCCGAGGTGCTCGGTGGCGTGCTGGCGGAGGAGTGTGGCGCGCTGCTGCGGGAGTTCTTCGCGAGCCGTCGGTAGCAGGCTCGGGGCCAGCCCGCCCTCCGCAGCGCCCGGTGCAACCATTTCCGGGTCTCGCGCGTCCACAGCGGAGTCCCCGCTTCGAGTCCGCTTCGTCCGCCAGCCGGGTGCAGCCGGCGTCCGGGTTTGCGGGAACGCGTAATCCCTAACACCTTGTCCAGAGCATCCGTGGTCGCTTCGCGGCCACCTCCCGCGGGTCTGCCTCATTCTTCCGAGGGACTTCCATGTTCGCCCTCCGCTCGCGCCGGTCCCTGGTCATCGGTGGCCTCCTCCTGATCGGCGTACCGGCCGCCTGGCTCCTCGCGCGGAACCCTGCGGGAGCCGAGGCCGCCGTCGTCGCCCAGGTCAAGCGGGGCGAGTTCCGGGTCACGGTCACGACCTCCGGCGAACTCCGGGCCCGGAAGTTCGTGCAGATCACGGCGCCCCCCAACGCGCAGCAGGCCGAGATCTACCAGATGAAGCTCGCGTCGATCGTCCCGGAGGGGACGGTCGTCAAGGAGGGCGAGGTCGTGGCGGAACTGGATCGTTCCTCGGTCGCGACCAAGGTGGCGGAGGTGAGCCTCGCGCTGCAGAAGGCGGAGGCGGTCTACGAGCAGGCGATGCTGGACTCGACCCTCAATCTGTCCAAGGCGCGCGAGGACATCCGCACGATGGAGCTGGGGCTTGAGGAGAAGCGGCTCGCGAAGGAGCAGGCGGCCTACGAGGCGCCGACGGTGCGGCGGCAGGCGGAGATCGACCTCGAGAAGGCGGAACGGGCGCTGGCCCAGGCCAAGCTGGATTACGCCACCCGGACCGAGCAGGCGCAGGCGAAGATGCGGGAGGTCGGCGCCGACCTCAATCGCCAGAAGAACATGCTCCAGATGGTGCAGGAGGTCATGCAGGGCTTTACGGTGCGGGCGCCGGCGCCGGGGATGGTGATCTACGTGAAGGAGTGGAATGGGAAGAAGCGCACCGCCGGCTCGCAGGTGAACGCCTGGGATCCCGGCGTGGCGACGCTCCCGGACCTCACTCAGATGGAGTCGGTCACCTACGTCAGCGAAATCGACGTCCGGAAGATTGCGGTGGGGCAGAGCGCGGTCGTTACCCTGGACGCCGATCCCACCAAGAAGCTCACCGGGAAGGTCACCAGCGTCGCCAACGTCGGTGAGCAGCGGCCCAATACCGATGCCAAGGTGTTCGAGGTCAAGCTCACCATCGAGCAGGCTGATACCACGCTCCGGCCCGGGATGACCAGCGGCAACGCCATCGAAACCCACCGCAGTGAGAACGCGCTCTTCATTCCGCTCGAGGCGGTGACGAGCGAGAACGGCATTCCGCTGGTCTACAAGCAGGCGGGCAGCCGGATCGTGAAGCAGGAGATCGTGCCCGGCGCGATGAACGACGACGAGGTGATCGTCGAGCGGGGCCTGAATGAAGGGGAACGCGTCCTGCTCTCGCTGCCTCACGATCGGGACAAGCTCACCCTCGCGCGGCTTCCCGGCTCCACGGCTGGCCCCGGGGCGGGGGGCGACACGGCCACACCGGTGCGCGCGCCGCTGCCGGCGCATGCCGACACCACGACCGCCGCCGCGCCGCCGAAGGCGCCGGCCCGGAAGAGCTGAGCCGTGCGCCTCGATCGCGAGGGGCTGGCGCGGCTCCGCGCGGAAGTCGTCACCCAGGGCGGGTTCGCGCTCCGCACCGCGTTCGAGGCGGTGCAGCACAACCGGCTCCGGGCCTCGCTCACCTCACTCGGCATCCTGTTCGGCGTGGCCTCGGTCATCGCGATGCTCGCGGTGGGCAACGGCGCGGAGCAGGAGATCCTGGAGCAGATGCGGCTGCTCGGCTCCAACAACGTGATGATCACGCCCCTGGTGGAGCAGAAGGAAGAGCGGGTGAAGGATCAGCCGGAGAAGCAGACCAAGAAATACACGCCCGGTCTGACCTATGCGGATGCGATGGCGATCGGGCGGGTGATCCCGGCGGTCGAGGCCACCAGCGCCGAAATCGTCGTCAACACCACCATCACGCGCGAGGGACGCAGCCGTTCGGGCAAGGTGCTGGGCGTCGATACCACCTACTTCCGGCTGACCAATCTCGGGCTCGGCGAGGGCGAGTGGTTCAGCACCCAGCAGGTGGAGCGCGGCCTCCCGGTCGCGATCATCGGCTACGGGGTGCGGACCCGGTTCTTCACCACGGAGGATCCGATCGGCCGGCCCGTCAAGGTGGGGGACACCTGGCTCACCGTGGTCGGGGTGCTGGCCGACCGGCGGGTCAGCCCCGAGACGGCGCAGCGCCTCGGCATCCGCGACGCCAACCTCGACGTCTACGTCCCGGTGCACACCATGCTGCTGCGGTTCCGCAACCGGGCACAACTTACCCAGCGGGATCTCGAGCAGGCGGCGAGGGCGGTGCGGGTGACCGTGACTGGGGAGGACACCGAGAGCGATGAGCAGCGGGCCGAGCGGACCAACCGGCACCAGCTCGACCGGATCATCGTGCGGGTGGCGGACTC
>DAINRP010000180.1:0-6742 GCA_036741755.1 Gemmatimonadales bacterium | reverse complement strand
GACCTCCAGACGGCCCGGCCCAGACCGCAGCTGCTGACCAACGTGCGGGACGTCACCGTCGGCCCCGACGGTACCCTGTTCACGGTGGACGACAGCCTGCGGGTGGTGCAGTTCGTCCGCCGCAACCCGGTTCGCTTCCAGGCCAGGTTGCCCGCACGGCCGCGTGACCTCTTCGGTACCCGAACTGCGGCCCTGCTCGCGATGTCGTCCGGCGCGACCAGTACGCTGACCTATCTGCGGACCGACGACCAGCCCTCGCGCGCACTGCTGCCCAACGGCGATGCGGCGGCCACGTTCTGGGGTGACCTGATCGCGATTGCAGCGGACACCGCCGTCGTGCTGGTGGACCCCGATGCACTCGACCAGCCACACAGCATCCGGATCTCGGGACACGCGCGGGCGGTGCTCTTCACCCCCTCCGGCCACCGGTTCTTCGTGGCGCGGCGTGAGGGCACCGTGCTCGTGTATAACCGCTTCACTCTCGACCGCGTCGGCGAAATCGACCTGCCAGGTGGAGCCGGGGCTCTCCGGGCCGATCCGTACGGGCGCTGGCTGATGGTGCACCCGGCCGACGCCGATTCCCTCTGGCTGGTGGATCTCGCGACCAACCGCCTCGTCCACGGCTTCGCCGCGGACTGGTCGCCTGATCTCCCGACGATCACCAACCAGCAGACCCTGCTGGTGAAGACGGGCGATGATGTGGTCGCCTTCGACCTCAGCAAGCCCGGATTCCCGGAAACGGGCCGGGTGAAGGGGGGCGCCAGCGACCTGTGGCTCCCGCTCGCCTGGACCCCCGAGACCGGCACTGCGAGCACCGAGACCCGGCCAGCCGCCGATTCCACCCCCACTCCGACCGATTCGACCGGAGACGCCGACACCCGGGTCTACCTGCAGGTGTCGAGTTCGCAGAATCGGGACTGGTCCGCGGAACTTGCCCGCCAGCTCGAGCAGCAGGGCCTCCCCGCGAAGGTGCTCGATCCCCGCGCCGGTGAGGAAGGTTACCGGGTCGTGCTCGGCCCCTACCCCACCCGCGAAGCCGCTGAATCAGCGGGCCGCCGACTCGGCCGCCCGTTCTTCATCTACCAACCCGACCGCTAAGACAGGACGCGAAGCATGAAGCTCACGAAGCTCGAACTCTCCGGCTTCAAGTCGTTCGCCGACACGGTCACCCTCAGCTTTCAGGATGGCGTGACCGGCATCGTCGGCCCGAACGGCTGCGGAAAGTCGAACGTGTCCGACGCGGTCCGCTGGGTCCTTGGCGAGCAGTCCGCCCGCACCCTGCGCGGCGGCAAGATGGAGGACGTGATCTTCCAGGGTTCGTCGGCGCGCCGTCCGGTGAACGTGACGGAGGTTTCCCTCTTCCTCGACAACACCGATGGCGATCTGCCCATCGCGTATCGCGAGGTGCAGATCACCCGCCGGCTGTCACGCAGCGGACAGTCCGATTATCTGCTGAACGGCACCGTGGTCCGACTGCGCGACATTCAGGACCTGTTGCGTGGCACCGGACTCGGCACCGACGCCGGGGTGGTAATCGAAGCGAAGATGATCGAGTACCTCCTCTCCGATCGCGCCGAAGACCGCCGCTCGCTGTTCGAGGAAGCCGCGGGCATCGGGCTCTACCGCGATCGCCGGCAGACGACCGAGCGGCGGCTCGAGGAGACGGCCGGCGACCTGCAGCGGGTCGAGGATCTCATCGCCGAGGTGCAGAGCCAGATCCGCAGCCTGGCGCGCCAGAAGGGCAAGGCGGAACGCCACGCCCGTCTCATGGAGGAGAAGTTTGCCGTTCAGCTGACGCTCGCGAAGCGGCTGCTGAGCGATCTCGGCGAGCACATGGCGACCTCCGAGCGCCGTCACGCCGAGCTGGAGCAGGAACTCCCCGTCGCCCGCGAGGGCCTGGGGCAGCTCGAGGACCGCCGCGATGAATGCGCCCGGAACCGGGCGAGCACCGAGACCCAGCGCACCGAGATTGCCCGCGGCCTCGGCGACGTCCGCCTCGAACTCGGCAAGCTGGACGGCGATCTGGCGCTCGCGGCCGAGCGCCTGGCGAACGCGGCCGCCCGGAAGCTTCGCGCCTCCGAGGAACGGGGCGCCATGGAGAACCGTCGGCAGCAGGCCATTCGCGACCGCGAGGCGGCGATGGCCGAGCATGTCGCGTCGCTGGCCGAACGGGAGCGGATCCAGGCCGAACTGACGGCGCGCACGACTGCGGAGCAGGAAGTGCGGCTGAAACTGGGCGAGCAGCGGCAGATCGTCCGGCAACTGGAAGAGGAGATCCAGAAGCGAATCCAGACCCTCCGTTCGCTCGCCGGCGAGCGCCACTCGCTCGAATCCGATCTCGCCTCGCTGCGGGAACAGGCCGCGACCGCCGGCGCCCGTCGCCAGGCCGCCCAGGCGGAACAGGAAGTCGCCGAACGGCGCCGCGCGGATGCGACGGAAGTCGCCGAGCGGCACGCCGACGAGGCGAAGCGTCGCGCTGGAGAGGCGGAGCGTGCCCGTCACCTCGTCGCCGAACTCCGCCGCCGTGAGGCGCTGGAGCGCGCCGACCGGCGGACCGCCGAAGAGAGTCTCGCCCAGCTCACCGCCCGCCGCCAGGCGCTCGAAGAGCTCGAGCGCGATCGTGTCGGTCTTGCCCCCGGGGCGGCGGCACTGCTTGGTGCGCGAGAGCAGTTCGGCAATGTGATCCTCGGCCCCCTCAGCGACTTCATCCGCACCGGCCGGGACGACGCGGAACTCGCCGAGCGACTGCTCGGCGAATGGGTCCACGCCGTGCTGCTGCAGAACAGCTCGGCCGTCAGCGCCATCCAGGAATGGCACGCCCGCGAGCAGCCCGGCGCGATCGTCCTCCTCCCGATGGATGCGGCGCCGACCGGGGCGGCGGGGGACAGTCCGCTCCGCGACCGGCTCTACGCGCAGGGCCCGGCGGAATCGTGGGTGCGCTCACTGCTGGGTGGCTCCGAGATCCTGGAGCCCACCGGCCGAGCGCTCCGCCGGCCGAACGGTGCGATTCTGCTGGCCGGGGCACCGAGCCCCTCCGGCCCGCTGCGCCGCCGGGCGGAACTGGAGAGCCTGGCCAGCGATGTGGGCGAAGCGCAGGCCATGCTGCACCGCGCCGACCTTGCCCTGGGCGCCACGGTTGCCCGCCTGGCCGAAGCCGAGGCCGGCCAGGAAGCGGCAGGCCACGCAGCCGATCAGGCCCGGGACGCGGAACGGACCGCGGTCGCGGCCCGCGAGGATGCGATCCGGCTCGCCAACACCGTCAGCCGCGAGCTCGGGGAGGCCTCGACCCAGTTCGCCTCACTGACTGAGCGCATCGAGCGCTCCGAGCGCCGCTTGCAGGAAATCGACGCGAGCCTGACGGAAGGCGACCTCGCCCGCGCCAGACTGGACGAGAATCTCGGCCAGAGCCGCGCCCTGCTCAGCGACCTCGAGACCCAGCAGGAAGCGGCACGGGACGCCCGGGTACACTGGCAGGTCCAGGAGGCGCAGCTCGCCGCGCGGCTGGAAGCGGCCCAGTCCGCGCTCAATCGCGCCGAACAGGTCGGCACCGATGCCGATCAGGTGTCCATGACACTGGCCGGCGAGCTCGGTCAGATCGAGACCGACACCGCGGAGCTGGCGGCGCAGCAGGCGCAGTGGATCGAGGCGCGGGGCGAGCGCCGGGTCGCCGTGGCCGAACTGGAGACCGCAGCGACCGAGGCCGACCAGAGTGCAAACCAGGCCAGCCTCGCGCTCGCCGAGGCGGAGGCGAGCCTGCATGAGACGCGGGAGCGGGTGGAGCGACTGACGGCGGAGTATCACCGGCTGGAAATCGAAATGACCGAGGCCACCGGCCGCCGGCGCGCGATCGTGGAGCGGGTGGAGGCGGAGTGGAAGAAGCCGCTGGACACGCTCCTCGCCGAGGCCCCGATGCTCGAGCTCGATCTCGAAACCCTCGAGAACGAGTCGAAGCGCATCGTGGAGGCGCTCGAGGGCATCGGGCCGGTGAACGCACTCGCCGTCGAAGAGCACGCCGAAGAGGCCAAGCGGCTCGACTTCCTCACGGCCCAGCGCGACGACCTTGTCTCCGCCCGCGGCTCGCTGCAGCAGGCCATCCGCGAGATCGACGGCACCGCCCGGACCATGTTCATGGAGACCTTCACCGCCATCCGCGGCAACTTCCTCCATGTGTTCCAGACGCTGTTCGGCGGCGGCGAGTGCGACCTCAAGCTCTCCAACCCCGATGATCCGCTCGAGAGCGAGATCGACATTCATGCGGCGCCGCGGGGCAAGAGGGTGCAGCGCATTCACCTGCTGTCCACCGGAGAACGCTATCTGGTGGCGGTGTCGCTCCTCTTCAGCATCTATCTCACCAAGCCGAGCCCGTTCTGCCTCATGGATGAGGTGGATGCACCGCTCGACGATGCCAACGTCGGCCGCTTCATCCGGCTGCTCGAGGAGTTCAAGAAGTCCACCCAGTTCATCGTGATCACCCACAATCCGCGCACCATGCAGGCGGCGGAAGCGGTCTACGGAGTCACGATGCAGGAGCCCGGCGTCTCCACGATTGTGGGCGTGCGGCTCGGAGAGCTTGAGCGGGTGTCCTGATGCTGATCGTGATGCACGCCGATGCCACCGCGGACCAGATCCAGCGCGTCTGCGACACCATCGAGGAGATGGGCTACACCGCCCGCCCAATGCCCGGCAAGCAGCGCACGACCGTCGGGCTCGTCGGCAACGATGGCCGGGTGGACGGCTCCAGAATGGAGGCGCTCCCCGGCGTGCAGGAGGTCATTCACGTCTCCAAACCGTACAAGCAGGTGTCGCGGGAGTGGAAGCCGGAGCAGACGGTCATCCGGCTGGGGGGCGGCCTCGAGATCGGTGGGGAAGCGGTCGTCGTGATGGCGGGGCCCTGCTCCGTGGAGAGCGAACGGCAGATCATCACGGCCGCCGAGCAGGTGCGGGAGGCCGGGGCCACGGTCCTGCGCGCCGGAGCATTCAAGCCGCGTTCATCCCCCTATTCCTTCCAGGGGCTCGGCATCGAGGGGCTCCGACTGCTGGCGCGTGCGCGGGAGGAAACCGGGTTGCTGATCGTCACGGAGGCCATGGACCCCGAGGGGGCGGATCGGGTGGCGGAGGTCGCCGACATCATCCAGGTCGGCGCACGCAACATGCAGAACTACTCGCTCCTGAAGAAGGTCGGCCGGCTGGCCAAGCCGGTGCTGCTCAAGCGTGGTCTCTCCGCCACCATCCAGGAGCTGCTCCTCTCGGCCGAGTACATCCTGGCCGAGGGCAACCCCGATGTCATTCTCTGCGAGCGCGGTGTCCGCGGCTTCGACTCGGCGACCCGCAACCTCTTCGACCTCTCGGCGATCCCCGTCGTCAAGGCGGCCAGCCACCTCCCAATCGTGGCCGATCCCAGTCACGGCACCGGACACCGGGACATGGTGACCCCGATGGCGCGCGCGGCGGTCGCGGCCGGAGCGGACGGCCTCCTGGTCGAAGTGCATCCCAACCCTGACCGGGCGCTCTCGGACGGGGCACAGAGTCTCTATCCGGAGCAGTTCGCGCGGATGATGCAGGAGACGCGGCTGATCGCCCAGGCAATCGGCAGGACCATCGCGGCCCCGGCCGGGAGCCACTCGTGACCGGGCTGGGACTGCTGGTCGCGTTCCTCGCCTGGCTCGTGCCGGGTGCGCCCACCCAGGATCCCGATCCGGGCGCGATCATCGAGCGGGCGGCGCGGACCTATCAGGGGATCAGGTCGTTCCGTGCCGATTTCCGCCAGGTGATCGTGGACTCGATGATCGGAACCTTCGAAAGCCGGGGGAAGCTGGTGCAGGCGGGCGAGGCGAAGCTGTCGATGCGGTTCACCGATCCTCAGGGCGAAGCGATTGTCATGGATGGTGAGCGGCTGTGGGTCTACACACCGAGCACGACCCCTGGGCAGGTGTTACGGCTCCGGATCCCGAGCGACCCGACCTACGGTCCGAATGTGCTCGCGTGGATTCTCACCCGCCCGGCCGAGCGTTACACGGCGCGGTTCCTGCGCTCCGATGCCGTCGCCGGACGGGGAGTCTATGTCATCGCGCTGACACCCAACGACCGCACCCTGCCGTTCAGTGAGGCGGTCGTGTGGATCGACCAGTTCGACAACCTTCCCCGCCGTCTCGAGATCCGCGAACGCAGCGGCCAGCGCCGGACCCTCGTGCTGACCGGCGTCGAGACCAATCGCCGGGTCTCCGAGGCGACCTTCCGCTTCGATGTCCCGCAGGGCGTCCGCATCGTCGATCAGTAATCCCGCAGGACCCGCTCCACCTCACTCGCCTTGCCTTCATCGAGTCCGGCTTGCCGGGCGAGCTTGAGGGCTTCGAGCCCCAGCCGCGCGTAAAGCCGGCGATCCTCAAGCGGGATCGCTTCGAGGTGTGCCTGCAGCGTGGCCACGTCACCCCGGCGGACCGGACCGGTGAGCGCCGCCGCGGCAGACAGGTGCTGGAGGTTCTCCGCCACCCCCATGAGCATTGGCAGATAGATCCGCTGCGCGAGGTCCAGCGGCACCCCGGCGCCCGCGGCGAAGCGCGCCGCGATGCTCGCCAGCACCACGACGTAATTGGACGCGACGACGGCACCGGCGTGATAGGCGGCCTTCGCCGAGGATGGCAGTTCCACCGGCGTGAGGCCGAGCAGGCCAGCGAGCCGCCGCCCTTCGGTGACGGCCCGCAGATCGCCCTCGATTGCAGCGTAGGCCCCACGCCAGCCGCGA
>DAINRP010000179.1:0-6772 GCA_036741755.1 Gemmatimonadales bacterium | reverse complement strand
GAGCAAGATCATGGAGCTGCTGCCGCACCGGTATCCGTTCCTGCTGGTCGACCGGATCCTCGAGATCCAGGGCACCCAGAAGATCGTCGGGCTCAAGAACGTCACGATCAACGAGCCCTTCTTCCAGGGCCATTTCCCCGGCCATCCAATCATGCCCGGGGTGCTGATCGTGGAGGCAATGGCCCAGACCGGCGGCCTGCTGCTCATGGAACAGGTGAAGGACCGCGAGAACAAGGTCGTGTACTTCATGTCGCTGGACGCCGTGAAATTCCGCAAACCGGTCGTCCCCGGGGATCAGCTGCGCATGGAAGTCGAAATGCTGCAGTTCCGCGGCAAGATCGCGAAGATGAAGGGCGTAGCCCTGGTCGACGGTCAGGTCGCCACTGAAGCGGAGATGATGGCCTGCGTGGTGGACCGGTGACCGTGGCGGTCCACCCGACGGCGGTGATCGATCCCGGCGCGCAGCTCGGGCTGGATGTCGAGATCGGCCCGTACGCGGTCCTCGGCCCGGCCGTCGAGGTGGGCGATGGCGGCCGGCTCGGCCCGCATGTCGTGCTCGAGCGCAACGTCCGGCTTGGGCCCGGCGTCACGCTGGGTGCCGGGGTGGTACTCGGCGGCGCGCCGCAGGACGTGAAATACCGCGGCGAAGAGACCTGGGTGGAGATCGGGCCGAGAACGGTGATCCGCGAACACAGCACCGTGAACCGGGGCACCACCGCGACGGGTGCCACAATGGTGGGCGCGGACTGCTTCCTGATGACCTACGTGCACGTGGCGCACGACTGCCGCATCGGCGATGGGGTGACCATCGCCAACTCCACCCAGCTTTCGGGACACATCACCGTCGAGGAGCGCGCGACCCTGAGTGGGCTGATCGCCATCCATCAGTTCGTGACCATCGGCACTCATGCCTTCGTTGGCGGCGCCTCACGCGTGAATCAGGACATCCCGCCCTACGTGAAGGCTGTCGGGAACCCGGTCGAACTGTTCGGACTCAACACCGTCGGCCTGCAGCGGGCCGGGTTCAGCGCTGACACCATGACGGCACTCAAGCGGGCGTACCGGCTCCTCTTCAACAACACGATGCCCCGAGCCGAAGCGCTGCTCGCGCTCGAGCCGGACGCGGCGCGGGTTCCTGAAGTGCGGCGGATCATCGACTTCGTGACGACCGCGCGCCGCGGAGTCCCCGCGTGATCGCTCCCGTTCCCATCGGCGTCATCGGCGTCGGCGTTCTGGGTTGGCACCATGCCCGCCATCTGGCGGCCATGCCCGAAGCCGATCTCGTCGGCGTCTACGACATCCGGCCGGAGCGAGCGGCCCAGGTGGCAGCGTCACTGGGGACCGTGGCCTGCCGCTCCAGGGATGAACTCTTCGACCGTGCCGACGCCGTGACGATCGCGGTGCCCACCTCCGCGCACGCCGAGGTCGGGCTCGCCGCGCTGAATGCGGGATGTCCGGTGCTGATGGAGAAGCCGATGGCCGCCTCCCTCGCGGAAGCGGATGAGCTGGTGAGCGCCGCCGCGCGCCACGGCCTGCTCCTGCAGGTGGGACATATCGAGCGCTTCAATCGCGCCATCCGCGCGGCCGCGGCCTACCTTGACCGACCACTGTTCATCGAAGGGGAGCGCCTCGCGCCGTTCCAGCCGCGGGGCACCGACGTGCCGGTCGTGCTCGATCTCATGATCCACGATCTCGACCTGATCCTGCACCTCGCCGGCGGTGCGGAGGCCATCGACGTCCGCGCCAACGGCGCGGCGGTGCTCTCCCCGCTGCTCGATGTGGCGCACGCCCGGGTGGAGTTCGCTTCGGGACTGGTGGCCAGCGTGACCGCTTCGCGGATCGCGCAGGACCGGGTACGGCGCTTCCGCGTCTACCAGGAGGAGGGTTACCTCGCCCTCGACCTCGCCACCGGACGGGGTGAATTCCTCCGGCTCCGCAACGGCTGGGCTCCGGGAGATGCGGCCGGACTCGCCGATGTGGCTGAACGAATCGTGCTGGAGGCGCCAGGCGCCGACGCCCTGCGCCTCGAGCTCGAGAGCTTCCTGCACGCCGTTCGGGGTCAGCGGGAAGCCGTAGTCACCGGATGGGAGGGCCGCGCGGCGCTCCGCCTGGCCCTGCAGGTGACCGAGGCGGTTCGTCTGGCCGCACTGTCGTCCCATCCCGAGTCGTGACCGGACCGGCCCGGCCCTGCATCCTGATTTCGGCAGGTGAGCCCTCGGGCGACCGGCATGGCGCGGACGTCATCGCGGCGCTCAGGCAGCGACGGCCGACGTGGCAATTCGAAGGCTGCGGCGGCCCTGCGATGGCGGCGCAGGGCCTCCAGCTGCGCTGCAGCATCGACCGGCTCGGCGCGATGGGGTTCCTCGAGGTCGTGCGGACCGTCCCAAGACACCTGGGGCTTCTCCGGAGCCTCACACGCAACGCACGGGCCGGGCGCTACGCGCTGGCAATCCTAATCGACTACCCGGGATTCCACCTTCGGCTGGGCGAGGCACTGCGCCGCACCGGCGTCCCGGTGCTGCAGTACGTCGCCCCTCAACTCTGGGCCTGGCGCCCTGGGCGCCTCCCCAGGCTGCGGCGGGCCGCCGATCGGCTGGCGGCCATCCTGCCATTCGAAGAACTGTGGTTCCGGACGCGGGGCATGGCCTGCACCTATGTGGGGCACCCCCTGCTGGACCGGGTCTGGCCGAGCCGGGAAGACGCTCGCCGGACGCTGGGACTGCCCCCGGGAGTTCCGGTCCTTGGTATCTTTCCCGGCAGCCGTGAAGGGGAGATCCGCCGCAACTGGCCACTCTTCCGAGATGTGGGTCATCGGATGCTCGCCGAGGGGCGGACGGCGCATGTCGTCGTCGCCGGAACGGCGGGGGGCTACTACCCCGATCAGGACCGGATCGTGGTCCACCGCAGCCAGCCCGAGCTGGTGTTCGCGGCGGCGACCGCCGGCCTGGTCAAGTCGGGGACGGCGACGCTCGAGGCCGCCTGCAGCGACATGCCGATGGTGGTCGCGTATCGCACCCCGCGCTCGACCTACCTGATCGCCACCCGGCTGATGACGGTGGACCGGATCAGCCTGGTGAATCTCGTGGCAGAAGCAGACGTGGTACCCGAATTCTGGCACCCACCCGTCGCGGCTGCGCCAGTGGCCGATGCGGTTCGCCCGCTGCTCGACGAGCGCAGCGCGGAATACCAGGCTCAGCGGGCCGGGCTCGCGGAGGTCCGTGGACGTCTGGGAACCCCGGGCGCCGCGGAGCGGGTCGCGGATCTCGCGCTCGAACTGTTCGCATGTTGAAAGCCGTCGGCGGCGCGATCGCACGCTGGCTGGGACCGCCGGCTGCCCGGCTGCTCGCACGGACCTGGCGAATCGAGGTCCTCGGCGCGGATGGCTGGAGTCAGGCGCTGGACGGCGCCCGGCCCTACGTTCTCCTGAGCTGGCATGAAGCGCTCCTGCCGGTGATGTGGCATCATCGGGGCCGGGGAATCGCCGCGCTGGTGAGTGAGGCACGTGATGGCGAGTATCTGTCCGGATTTGCCCGCTCGCTCGGGTATCGGCTGATTCGCGGCTCCAGCACACGAGGGGGCGGCCGGGCGCTGCTGGCGGCCATCCGCGCGTTGCGCGCGGGTACTCCGGTCGGCGTCACTCCGGACGGACCACGAGGACCGCGGCGCGTCGTGAAGCCCGGCGCCCTCGCGGCGGCCGAGCAGGGAGGGGCGCTGATCGTGCCGGTGCATGCCGATTCCCGTCCGGCGTGGCGGGCGGGATCGTGGGACGGCTTCCTCGTCCCGCCACCATTCGCCCGGGTGCGCGTGGCCTACGGCGTGCCATTCGCCGTCGGAGCCGGGGGCATCTCGCGCGAGGCGGCGGTCGCCCGCGCGGCGGGTGAACTCGAGGCAGCGATGAGGTTAGCGGCATGGCCCAACGGCGCGGCGACACCCACCGGCTGATCCGCTGGCTCTGGACGAGCCGGCGTATCGATGCCCGGCTGGCACGGGCCGCGCTGCTGCCGATCTCGGGGCTCTGGCTCGGCTGGATGCGGAGCCGCACGGCGGTCTATGCGAAGGGCTGGCTCCCGGCTCACGATCTGCCGCTGCCGTCGGTTGCCGTGGGCAACCTGACCGTCGGAGGCTCCGGCAAGACGCCGATTGCAATGTGGATCGCGCGCTACTACGCCGAGAAGGGCGTCACGCCGGGGATCCTGCTGCGCGGGTACGGCGGGGGCGACGAAGCCAAGGTCCATGCACGCGCGCTGCCCTCCGCGCATGTCGTCGCCGACGCGAATCGCCTCGCCGGGGCGGAGCGGGCGCTGGCACGTGGGGCGGCTGTCCTTGTGCTCGATGACGCGTTCCAGCGGCTGGACATTCGCCGGGACCTGAACGTGCTGGTGGTGAGCGCCGAGGCGACGCGCGCGGTCCGCTGGCCCCTGCCGGCGGGGCCGTGGCGCGAAAGTCTGGACGCGGTGCGCCGGGCCGACGTGGTCGTGGTCACCCGCAAGCGGGCCAGCAGGGACGCCGCGGATACGCTTGCCGCCGAACTGCGCTCACACTTCCGCGGTCCGGTGGTGCTGGCCTACCTCGGGCTGGCCCGGCTGGAAGGACTGGTGAGCGGCCGGGAGACGACACCGGCCTCACTGATTGGCCGGCGGGTGGTGGCCGCGTCGGCGATCGGAGATCCGGGGTCGTTCGTGGCCCAGATCAAGGCCACCGGTGCCGCCGTGCAGGTGGCGACCTGGAAGGATCATCACGAGTACCGCCAGGAGGATGTTGCCTGGCTGGCCCACGCGGCTCGACGGGCCGACCACCTGGTCATCACGGAGAAGGACGCGGTGAAGCTCCGGGACCAGTGGCCGGCGGATGCCCCGGAACCGCTTGTGGCGATGCTGGACCTCACGTGGGAGGAAGGCGGCGACACTCTCGCCGTGGCCCTCGATGCCGTCATCACGCCGGCCGAGCGCCTGTAACGACCAACGGAGATGCTATGACTTCGACCAGTGCCCGCCCCAGCCAGAACGTCATGCGGCCCGACAAGGATACGTTCCTCGTCCAGGAGAACCCGTTCGAGGAGATGATGTCCCGCTTCGACGATGCCGCGAAGCGGCTCAATCTCGAGGAGGGGCTGTACAAGATCCTGCGCATGCCCGAGAAGCAGATCATCGTCTCGGTACCGGTGCTGCGGGACAACGGGAGCGTGGAGGTGTACACCGGCTATCGCGTGATCTACAACACCTCCCGCGGGCCGGCGAAGGGTGGCATCCGGTTCGACATGCAGGTGACGCTCGAGGAGGTGAAGGCCCTCGCGGCCTGGATGACCTGGAAGTGCGCCGTCGTCAATCTGCCCTTCGGTGGCGCCAAGGGCGGCGTCGTCTGCGATCCCTCGGGGATGTCCAACGCCGAAGTCGAACGCCTCACCCGCCGCTACACCTCCGCCATCATCGACACCCTCGGCCCCGACTCCGACGTCCCCGCGCCGGACGTGAACACCAACGAGCGGGTAATGGCGTGGGTGATGGACACCTACTCGATGCACAAGCGGCACACCGTCACCGCCGTCGTCACCGGCAAGCCGATCGAGATGGGCGGATCCCTCGGCCGCCGCGAAGCCACGGGCCGGGGCTGCATGTTCGTCACCCGTGAGGCACTCAAGAAGCTCAAGATGCCGCTCAAGGGGACCCGGGTGGCCGTCCAGGGCTTCGGGAACGTCGGTTCGGTCGCTGCGGACCTGATGAGCAAGGAGGGGATGACGATCATCGCCGTGAGCGACAAGACGGGCGGGATCTACAACCCGAAGGGGCTGGATATCGCCAGCGTGTTCGCCCACGTGAAGGCCAACAAGTTCCTGAAGGGATACAAGGAAGCTCAGGCCATCACCAACGAGGAACTGCTGATCCTCGACTGCGACGTCCTGGTTCCTGCGGCCCTCGAGAACGTGATCACCGCGGAGAATGCCCCAGCCATCAAGGCCCGGATCATCTGCGAAGGCGCCAACGGGCCGACCACTGCGGCGGCCGACAAGATCCTGAACGAGAAGGGGGTCTTCGTCATCCCCGACATCCTGGCCAACGCGGGCGGGGTCACTGTCAGCTACTTTGAGTGGGTGCAGGATCGTGGCGGGTACTTCTGGGACGAGGAAACGGTGAACAGCCGTCTCGAGAAGATCATGGTGCGCTCGTTCGAGGAAGTCACGACGATGGCGGAGAAGCACTCCGTCGACAACCGGATCGGCGCCTATATGCTGTCGATCGAGCGGGTCGCCGCGGTGCACCGGCTGCGCGGGATGTATGCCTGAGTGCAGCTGACGCTGCTCGCAGTTGGCAAACTCCGCCCGGTGTTCAGGGCGGCGGCTAACGAGTATCTCCGGCGGCTCGCGCGCTACGGCCGGGTCGCGGAAATCGAGGTTCGTGAGGCAGGGAAGGCACCGAACGCGGAGGAGGGATGCCGGCAGGAGGGCGCCCGCCTCCGCGAACGCATTGGGCCTGGCGCGTATCGGGTCGCGCTCGACCGCGAGGGCAGCCCCTGGTCCAGCGAAAAGCTCGCCGCACGGCTGGACCGCTGGCGGCTTACCGCGCGGCCTGTCACTTTGCTGATTGGCGGCTCCCACGGGCTCGATCCGGCGCTGCGCACCAGCTGCGAAGAGCGCTGGAGCCTGGGTCCGATGACCCTGCCGCATGAACTGGCACGCGTCGTCGTCTACGAGCAGCTTTATCGCGCGTGGACGATCCTCCACCACGAGCCCTATCACAAGTGATGCCGGCCCGCACGTCACGGCGGCCGCCGGCGA
>DAINRP010000178.1:0-6842 GCA_036741755.1 Gemmatimonadales bacterium | reverse complement strand
CGCCGCGGTTGCTCGCGCGGCCATCGCGATGCCCCCATCCGCCTGATAGATGCCGTGACAGTCGTCGGTCAGCTGGAACTGGGGCCAGCGATGCATGATCTCCGCGGCGTCGAGATGCTCGAACGGCACCTGCTCCTTTGTCAGGCTTGCCATGTATGGCTCGAGCGGAATGGCGCTGATCCGGTGGCAGAAGTCGAGCCCGCCCGTCCTGAGGACGCACGGCTCGCCCGCCTCGGCCTCGACCTCCGCCCAGGAGGCGTACGCCCGCTTGGCGAGATTCACGTACACAGGAGAGTTGTAGGAGAGCCGGATGATGCGGCTGTGATCCTGCGAGCCGCCGCGGACATGCCCAAGTTCGAACTGCTCGAGGGCGAGCACGTCCCGGCCGGCCTTCCTGGAGAGCCAGTATGCGGCGCCGCTGCCGAGGCCGCCGAGGCCGAGCACGATGTAGTCGTAGTTGGTGCGCATGACGCGGGAAGGTGCGACGAAGCTGGTCAGGCCGCCAGTGCCGGGCAATTGCCCGGGATGACCGGGAGCCGCCTCCCGGCCCCGCGCGCTTGCCGCCTATATCCGGAGCCGGGCGGCGAACTTTGCCCGCAGCTTCGCGAGTTTGGGGGCAATGACCGCGGAGCAGTATGGGTTGCTCGGATTCCGTCGGAAGTAACCCTGGTGATACGCTTCCGCTGGGTAGAACCGGTCCAACGGCGCCACTTCGGTGACGATCGGCGCGTTGTAGTATCCCGCCGCGTTGAACTCGCGAATCACCCGTTCGGCCGTGGCCCGCTGCTCGGGAGAGTGGTAGAACACGGCCGAACGATACTGGGTGCCGACGTCCGCGCCCTGGCGGTTGAGCGTGGTCGGATCGTGGATGGCGAAGAAGACCTCCAGCAGGTCGTGATAGCTGATCTCCGCCGGGTCGAAGGTGACCTGCACAACCTCCGCGTGTCCCGTCGTCCCGCTGCAGATCTCCTCATAGGTCGGGTTCAGGGTCGCGCCTCCGGCATAGCCGGAGACGACCTTCTGGACGCCTTTCAGCATCTCCATCGGCGCCTCCACACACCAGAAGCAGCCGCCGGCCAGCGTCGCAAGCTCGATCTCGGTTGCCACAGTCACTCCGTCGTTCGTTGTCGTCCGCTACTTCGTCACCAGCCCCGGCGAGGGCTTGAGCACCGTCGGCGGCGGTACCGGCCGCTTGCTGCTGCGGTCGAGCAGCCGCGGAAGATTCGCCAGCTCGACCGCCGTCACCGCCATGACCGCCGAGGCCTGCTTCAGGTCATCGCCGATGGCGTGGTCCCAGGTATCCACCTGGCTGTGGTGCGTGTGGTTATAACCCCGGGAGATCTGGTCAAAGTTCCAGCCGGGCACACCGTAGGGAATGAACGAGAGGTGATCGGTCCCGCCCTTGTTGAAGTCCCGCACCGCGCCGGCACCCAACGACGCCACCGGGGCGAGCAGATCCTTCCAGAGCTGCTCATCCTGGGTGCGGCCCTGGAGCGCCTGGCCGGTGATGGCGCCGGTGCCGTTGTCGAGGACGAGAACCGCCTGGATGCTGTCGGCCTCTTCGGCATGGCGGGCGGCGTAGGCCCGTGAACCGAGCAGTCCCTGCTCCTCGCCGCTGAAGAGGATGAAGCGAATGGTGCGGGCCGGCTTGAGCCCGGACTGGATGATGGCGCGGGCGGCTTCGAGCACGACCATCGAGCCGGTGCCGTTGTCGGTGCTGCCGGTGCCGAGATCCCAGCTGTCGAGGTGCGCGCCGAGGATGACGACCTGGTTGGGGAAGCGACTGCCCCGGATCTCGGCGACGGTGTTGTACTGCATCACCGGTCCAGACCCGAGCCGGTTCTCGACGCGGCCGTCGACTCTCGGCACGATGCCCCGCTTCAGCAGGCGATCGAACATCGCGTAGTCCTCATGCGCGATCACCACGCTCGGCAGCGGTGAGACGTTGTTGGGACTGCCGCTCATGTTGAGCAGGCCATGTTCCTTGCTCGCATCGAGGATCGTGCCGAGTGCACCGGCCTGCTGCAGGAGGTAGGGGAGGTCGGTCCGGAACTGCTGCCGGGCCTTTCTCGCCGCTTCCGAGGTATCAGCCGGGGGCGCAGCCGGGCGCGCGGCCGCACGCTGCGCGGCGGAATCGGCGGCGGTCATCTCGGGACCATCGGGATTCCAGATCGAGGCCGGCGTCCGGGTCATGAGCCACGCGCCCTTCATGCGGTCGCGATAGACCGCGATACTCTCCGCATTCGAGACATCCACGCGGACCACCGGTCCGCTCAGCGTCTTCCCGCCGGTGCCGGCCGTCCACGCCCAGCTCTCGGCGCGCAGGTTCCGTTCGAACGGTGCCTTGATGGCGAACTCTGCGGAGCCGCGGGTCCACGTCACGCCGAACTGCCACGGCTCCAGCTGCGCGGTCAGCCCGTAGGCCAGGAACCGCGCCGCCGTCCACTCGTTGGCACGGACCATCGCGGGCGACCCGGTCAGCCTCGGGCCGATCACGTCGGTGAGGTGCTCCAGGTTCGCCATCACTTCGGAGTGATTGAGTGCCTGGTCGATCAGCCGGCCGGAGCCGGTGGTATCGACCTGCGCGGAGAGCAGCTGCGCGCCGAACATCGGCACCAGTGCCAGACGGAGAATTCGGGTCATGTTCCGATCACCTTGTAGACGTCCCACCGCTGGGTTGCGGGAATGATAAGCGGCGCCAGGGCCTGTGCGTGCTCCTTGAACGGTCCAGCTCCCATGCCGCCGAGCGCGGCCTCGAAATCGGCGAGGGAGTCGAACACGTATTCATCGACGAGGTGCGACGGGGATACCCCAACATGGCCCGCCATGAGCCGGATGTCACGGGCGCGGCGAAACTCGGAGTGGGCCACCTTGTCCTTGCCCCACGCCGTCATGATCCGGACTGCATCAGCCTGCTTGCCGAACGGGATGTCGAGGTGCCACTGACAGACGTACATGAGGGGCCTCCGCGAGGTTGAGAGGAACCGGCCGCACCAATCTGCGGCGCGGGACGGTGTCGCGGAATGCCCGTTCAGCGCTGGTGGAGGACGTTGCGGTCGTACGGCATCGGACCGCCGCGCTGGGGGAGCAGCCGGTCGCGGAAGACCCAGAGCGCTCCGAAGCCACCCACAAGCAGCAGGAGGCTCTTGGGGAGCGCGTCCTGAAAGGCGAGGAGCGGATCGCCACCAGCCGTGTCCTGCCAGGAAAGCCACGGGCCGAGCAGAAATGCAAGCAGGTTGTTCAGTCCGTGCGCCATCATCGACAGCCTGAGCGAGCCGGTGCGCAGGTAGATGCCGGTCAGCCCGAGCGCCAGCAGGAAGATGCCGAGCGGCGAGAGATGCAGCACGGCAAAGACGGCGGTCGTGGCGAGGGTGCCGCGCAGCCGCCCCCACTTGTGGCACCAGCGGTGCAGCAGCAATCCGCGGAAGACCAATTCCTCGGTGATCGGCGCCAGCACGATGATGGTCACCCAGAGCAGGACCGTCTCGGCCCGTCCCGACGGTTCGGGGACCAGTGTCTCCGCCCGGTGGAGCCAGGCGCGTACCAGCTCGGGCCTGACAAGCGAGAGCGGATAGTAGAGGAGCCAGGTGCCGCCGAAGTTCACCGCCGTCAGTGCGGGCACGATTGCAAGGATGCGGAGGATCCCGGGTGGATTCGGCACCGGGTGATCGAGCCGCAGCATCTGGAGTCCGCCACGGCGGCCGAGCCACCAGGCGAAGAGAAACATCGCCGGGTAGAGCAGAGCCATCGTGAGCAGCTGGGCGGCGGGAAACAGCGCGATCGGGATCGCCGCGAGCAGCATGATCCCGAAGCACCCGAGGAGAAGCGTGCGAGCGCGGAACTGCGGGGATGCGGCCATGATCGTGCTACGCGAGCCGGTCTCCGATGTAGCGCCGGATGTCGAGCGAGAGGTTCTCCATCGGCGCGTAGAACCCCTGCCGGAACATGCGGCTCCCCATGCCGCGCTGCACGGAGGCGCAGATCACCCAGTCCTGCCGGTTGGTGATGTCCCAGAATTCGACGGCGTCCATCGGATTGAACCCGGGCCTCGCGATCTCGTCCGGGTGAAAGAGGAAGTCGCAGACCACGGTCGTGCTCGCCGGTCCATGGGGCCAGAGCGTGAACGCCGCGGCATGATCCGCCGACAGCGAGACCATCAGGTTGGGGTAGATCAGCTCGCCCTTGTGGAGGATCCGCTCGTCGTCGCTCAGGCCGGCGAACGGCTGCCGGTCCGTGGTCCCGCTCATGGTGAAGGTCCAGGCCCCTTCGCGATGCGGCACACCGCGGTCCCAGTCGAGATCCATCCCACCCTTCTGCTTGAACGCCGGCACCACGCGGCAGAGCTCGGGGTGCACCGGGCCGCAGTGGTAGCACTCGTTGTAGTTCTCGAGAATCACCTTCCAGTTCGCGGCGACATCGTAGCTGATCCGCCGCGCGCACCGGAGCTCCGCGAGCGGGTAGCGCCGGGTCCGCTCCGGCGCTCCGGCCAGCTGGTCCGCCAGCGTGAGACCCGGATTCGCGCCGGAGAGATTGAGAAACACGAAGCCGCCCCACCTCGCCACGCCCACGCCATGGAGTGACAGCTCCTCCTTGCAGAAGCCGTCGCCTTCGTCAAGGAAGGGTGCGGTGCGGAGCCGGCCATCGAGGTTGTAGGTCCAGGCGTGGTAGGGACACCTGATGCCGGCGGAGAAGCTGCCCGTTGGGCCGGCTCCCGTGCCGGCCCCCATGGGCTTCGGCTCCGCGCTGAACACGAGCTGCGAACCGCGGTGGCGGCAGACGTTGTAGTGGGCGTGCAGGGCGCCTTCTTTGGAGCGCACGAGGAGCACGCTCTCGCCCGCGACGTCGAGCAGGAGATAATCGCCGGCGCCGGGAACCTCCTCCTCGCGCCCCACGCAGAACCACTCGCGGGCGAAGATGCGCTCCTTCTCGCGCTCGAAGAGGCCGGGGGAGAGGTAGTACTCGCGGGAGAGCGTGGGCTCCAGGGTCATGGCGCGAATCTACCGGTGATCCCGGAGCGGCGACAGGCGGAGTCCGGGCTTCAGGTGAGCGGAGATCAATGTGACCGGAGGACCCGATGCACGGTATCGGCAACGGTCCGCGCGAGGAACGGCTTCCCGATGACTTCGCGGATGCCGAGCCCCGCGATCTCCGCCGGTTCAAGCGCGCCGCTGTATCCGGAGGTGAGGATGATGGGCAGCTCGGGCCGCCGTGCCGTGATCTCCCGGGCGAGCTCGAGACCGGTCATCCGGGGCATGGTGAGGTCGGTGAAGATCAGGTCGAAGTCGTCCGGTTGCGCCAGGAAATCGGCCAGCGCATGCTCGGCCTGGGTGTGGGCGGTCACCCGGTAGCCCAGTCGTTCGAGCACCCGGGTTGTGATGCGAACCAGGGCCGGCTCATCGTCCACCACCAGCACGTGCTGACCGGTGCCCCGCGGCGCCGGGCCCTCCTCGCCCGGCGCCCGGACGACCCGGCCTTCGATCGCCGGGAAGAACAGACTGAAGACCGTCCCCTTCCCCGGTTCGCTCTCCACAGTCACGGCGCCGTCGTGGCTCTGCATGATCCCGTGCACCACGGCGAGTCCGAGTCCGGTTCCCTCCCCCGGCTGCTTGGTGGTGAAGAACGGATCGAAGATGCGCTCCAGGGTCAACCGGTCCATGCCATGGCCGGTGTCACGTACGGCCAGCCGCATATAGAGCCCGGGCGTGAGGCCCGGGTGAAGCTGCGCCTGTGCCAGATCGACCGCGACCGGATGGTAGCTCACATCGAGCACGCCGCCATGCTCCTGCATCGCGTGGGCCGCGTTGGTGCAGAGGTTGAGGACCACCTGATGGATCTGGGTAGCGTCCGCCAGCACCAGACGATCTTCGGGGGTCACCGTAGTGCGGATCTCGATGGTGGCCGGGAGGGTGGCGCGGAGCAGCTTGAGCGCCTCGAGGATCACCGGTTCGAGTGCCATGAGCTGGCGTTCCTTTTCTCGGAGCCGGCTGAAGGTCAGGATCTGCTGCACCAGATCCCGGGCGCGACGTGAGGCAACCAGAATGCCATCGACCGCTTCGCACTCCGCCCGGTCCGCGGCGAGGTCCTGCGCCAGCAGCTCCGCGTGCCCGATGACGGCGGCGAGGATGTTGTTGAAGTCGTGCGCAATTCCGCCCGCCAGCGTGCCGATCGCCTCCATCTTCTGCGCCTGGCGGAGCTGCGTCTCCAGCCCCTGGCGGATCTGTTCCGCCTGGCGCCGCTCGGTGATGTCCTGCACCGTCCCCAGCGACCGGGTCGGAACGCCGTCAGCGTCGTAGTGGGTCTCGGCGCGTTCGTGGACGTACTTCACCCGTCCGTCGGGCATCAGCAGCCGGTGCACCAGGTCGTAGGGTGTCCGTTGCTCCACCGCCTCGGTGTAGACCTGGTTGACCAGCTCCCGATCCTCGGGGTGGACTGCGGCCATGAAGTCCTCGAACGTGGCGCCTGCTGCCGTCTGCTCCATCTCGAAGATGCGGTAGACCTCCTCAGACCATCGGTTGCCCAGCGTACGCACGTCCAGCTCCCAGCTTCCGACCTGCGCAATCCGTTGCGCCTCGAGCAGCCGGGCCTCGCTGGCCCGCACGGCTGCTTCCGCCTGCACCTGCTCCGTGATGTCGAAAATCACCCCGGTCAGGAACAGCGGCTTCCCGGAGGCGGCGTACGCGGCTCGGCCGTGGTCCTGCACCCACCGGACGACGCCGTCGGCCCGGCGGATGCGATACCGTGATTCAAAGCTGCGGCCTGATTGCACCCCCGTCCGGATCTCCGCGACCACGCGGGGCAGGTCGTCCGCGAGAGTGAGCTCGGCGAAGGTGATCCCGTCTTCG
>DAINRP010000177.1:0-6878 GCA_036741755.1 Gemmatimonadales bacterium | reverse complement strand
GCCGGCCTGGACCGAGGTCTGGATCTGTCCGTTTCCAGAGGGCCACATCCAGGTCACCGCCCGCGACGCCACGGGACGCAAACAGTACCGGTACCACCCGCGGTATCGCGCGGTACGGGACGAGACCAAGTTCGGCCGGATGCTCGAATTCAGCGAACTGCTCCCCGGCATCCGCGAGCACCTCGAGCATGACCTCGCACTCCCCGGCCTGCCACGTCCCAAACTGCTGGCCACCGTCGTCTGGCTGCTGGAGCGGACCTTCATCCGGGTGGGCAACGACGAATATGCCCGGGACAACCGGTCCTACGGGCTCACAACCATGCGGCGGCGGCATCTCACCGTCTCCGGATCGCGGATGGATTTCGAGTTTCGCGGCAAGAGCGGTGTCAAGCACGCGCTCTCGGTCACCGACCGGCGCATCGCCCGCATCATCCAGCACTGCCAGTCGCTGCCCGGCGAGGAACTCTTCCAGTATCTCGATGAGGAGGGGAAGCGGCAGTCGGTGGACTCGGGGGACATCAACGAGTATCTGCGGCATCTCAGCGGGCGGGAAGTCACCGCGAAGGACTTCCGCACCTGGGCGGGTACCATGCTCGCCGCCTCCGCCCTCACCAGGCTGGGACCGGCACCCAACGAGAAGCAGGCGAAGACCAACATCGTCTCCGCCGTAGACGAGGTGGCCCGGCGGCTCGGCAACACTCGCGCGGTGTGCCGCAAGTACTACGTGCACCCGGTGATCATCGAGGCCTACCTGCAGGGCCAGGTCGCGCCCATTCCGCCCGATCCACCGACGCCCTCCCGCGATCATCCCGCCGCCGCGATCCGCCGCGACGAGGCGATCGTGCTGAACTTCATACAGAGCTGGGGGAAGGACTCGCCCGCCACCGCACCAGCTTCGTAACCCGCGACTCCGCGCCTCCGCGTGCTCCCCACGCCCCGTACCGTCTCTTCACCCTGCTGTCATCGATTCGCCCCCGCGCGGTCCCTCCAGCCGCTCGGCCTCGCGGTGCGACAGAACCGTTCGCGGCTGCGAGGCCACGCGCCCTCCGGGACACGCGCGGCGGCTCATTCCACGACGCGCGCCCGAATGAATTGGGTTATGCCTCCCCCCCGTACACCACCCCGTGCTTTTCGGGACCGAGTGAAGCGATGATCGCGCAGCCGGCGAAGACGGTGGCCGCGGTGCAGGCCATGGCCCACGTGTAACTGAACCGGGCCGCGAAAAGCGCCTCCAGGTAGACCACGCTCCCCGCTACCAGCACGCCACATTGATAGGCAAAGCCGGGCAGGAAGCCGCGCACCGAGTCGGGGGCGAGTTCGGTGATATGGGCCGGGATCACGCCCCACGCCCCCTGCACCATGAACTGCATCAGGAAGGCGCCCAGAACGAGCACCGGGAGCGACGGCGCGAAGGCCCACGCGGGGATCATCACCAGCGCACCCAGCAGCGCCGTGACCATCGCGCGGCGGCGGCCCACCCGGTCGGAGTACATCCCGAAAAGCAGACCCCCGATCAGCGCCCCCACCATGGAGACCGCAGTAAGAACTGCGCGGCGCTGGGGGGTGAAGCCCCAGTCCCGCTGCAGGAACGTCGGGTAGAGGTCCTGGGTGCCGTGGGAGACGAAGTTCATCATCGTCATCAGCGCCCAGAGATAGAGGAAGATCCGCCAGTTCGAGAGAATCCCCCGACCCAGTTGCGACCAGTCCTTGTGACGGGTGCGCTGCCACACCTCTGACTCCGGCACCTTGAAGCGGACGTAGATGGCGAGCAGCGCCGGGAGGCCGCCGATGAAGAACATCGGCCGCCAGCCCCAGCGGGGGAAGACGACGAGATAACAGAGCGCGGCGAGCAGGTAGCCGACGGCATAACCCTGCTGCAGCAGGCCGGAGAACAGCCCCCGCAGTTTCGGCGGCACCTTCTCCATCACCAGCGATGCGCCGACACCCCACTCCCCTCCCATACCGACTCCGAACAGCGCCCGCAGCACCATGAACGACCCGTAGCTCGGCGCCAGCCCGGAGAGCACCTCGATGAAGGCGTAGAAGACCAGATTGACCATCAGCGGGATGCGCCGGCCGTAGCGGTCGGCCATCAGCCCGAAGATCAGCGCGCCGACAGGACGGAAGGCGAGGGTCACGGTCACCGAGAGTGCAAGCTCCGCATCGGTGCGGCCGAACTCCTTGGCAATCGCCGTCAGCGTCATGACGACGACGAAGAAGTCAAAGGCGTCGAGGGTCCAGCCGAGGAAGCCGGCGAAGACGGTGGCGCGATGGCCGGAGGAGGGTTGTGCGGCGGTCAGGGTCCCACCTACTCGGGCATGCAGCCGCGCGGCGAGTACCGCGCGGGCAGGGAGTCCCGCTTCACCAGCGAGTCCCCCGGCGCCGGCTTCGGCGAGGACCCGGGCGTTCGCTTGCGGACTGGAGCCGGTGAGGGGACGGCGCTCGGTCGATCCGGGCGCAGTGAGTCCGCCATGAAGCCGTTCGCGCGGACGGAAGCGCTGTCGAGCCGTTCTGCCGGCGGGGCGACGATCGGCCGGAGATAGCCATCGCGAGCCCCCGTGATCATCGCGAACAGAGCCAGCACGACGATGACGATCGCGAGCCAGCGCGGCAGTCCTTCGGCGCTGCTGGCCTCGGCGCTCATCGCCGGCCGGCTTCGAAGCGCTCGATCAGCATGAACGCCGCGAGGGCGAGCAGCGCGACACCACCAGCGACCAGGCCGTCTGGCAGGTTCAGCAATCCGGGCAGGGTCGCATCCGGCATCGGTGTCTTGCCGGAGAAGTGTTCGAGCATCGGGTAAGACTCGCCGAACACGACCATACCCGCCAGCATCCCGACCAGCGCCGCGAAGCCGTCAAGACGTCCGCTCATCCCGGCCACACAGGAGGTCCCGGGGCAGTACCCCGCCGTCACGAACCCCAGCCCGAACACCAGGCCGCCCGCGAGTTGCGGGAGGAGGTAGGTCGGCGGCGCGAGCAGGGCCGCACGGTCGAGCATCCCGGCCCACTCGAGCAGGTAGAGTCCGAGCATCGCGGTCACGATCGCCGTGAACATCACCTTGAAGACTGTGAGATCCCGCAGGTAGAACTGGCCCGAGAGCTTGCGGCCGTCACCGAGTCCACCACGTTCCAGCGCGGCGCCGAACCCGATGCCGAGCAGCAGCGCGAGTCCGAGCGTGATCGGCGCGGGCAGTCCGGCGCCCTGCCCTATCGGGAACGTCAGATCCATTGGCGCCTCACAAACCAGGCGGCCGCGTAGCCCCCGGCGAACAGGGCGAGCATGAACACCCAGCTTCCCACGCCGAGCAGCGCCCCGCCGCTCAGCGCGAGTCCGCTGGTGCAGCCGCGCGCAAGGGCCGCCCCGAACCCCATGATCCCGCCGCCGACGAGGGCGTAGCCCATCCGTCCGGCGTCCCCGATTCGCGGCCCGTGGGTGATCTGGGTGCGGACCCGTCCCGCCAGCCACGCCGAGAGCCAGGCTCCGAGTATGAGTCCGGCAACTTCGAACACGATCCAGTACCGCGCAGCGAATGGCGTCGCGATCCGCTCGTCGGCATAGAAGGGATTCGCCGCTACGTGTGCGGGGAAGAGCAGTCGCATCGCATCCCCGGTGAGGGTGCGTATCGCCCCGACGACACCGAGTCCGCGCCCGGCGAGCAGGAACGAGCAGAGCAGCACGACGCCGAGCCCGACGCCCGCCAGATAGGGATTGGCGTAGCTCCTGGCGCCTGCAGCGCCTGGTTCAGGGACGGAAGGCGGTGGCATGGTCACCTCGCGTGCAGACTGCGGTCGGCGCCTTCGACCGGCAGATCGGACCGCCCGCTCCACTCCTGAAACGAGCCGTCGTAGAGGCGGGCGTCGTAGCCGAGATAGCGGGCGACAAACCAGACGAGGCTGCTCTGCTGGCCGATGTGGCAGTAGCTGACCACCGTCTTTCCGCCGGCGGCGCCGGCCGTCTCGAACTTCGCCTGCAGCGTGGCGCGATCGAGCAGCCTGTTCTGCTCGTCGACCAGGCTGCTGTACGGCAGGTTCCTCGCGCCGGGGATATGACCACCTCGCGGCATCTCGTTGTCCAGCGTGTCGATGTAGAAGCCCGGGTCGCGGGCGTCGATGAGCACAATCTCCGGACTCCCGAGATGGTCCTTGACCCAGTCGATGGTCACGATCACATCCGGTTGCAGCCTGCCGGTGAAGTGGGTCGGGGCAATGACTGGAACGTCGGTCGTCACGGGATTGCCTTCGGCCACCCAGGCGGGGAGACCGCCATCGAGTAACGACACCCGCCCGCGGAGACCGGCGGCCTCGAAGGTCAGCACCGACCGTGCGCTCGGCGTCACCCAGTCGCTGGCGAAGTAGACCACCACCCGCGAGTCGTTCGCGATTCCCTTGGCCGACAGGACCGAATCGAGCCGGGCCGCACTCGGCAGTTCGAGGATCAGGACTGTCGGCGGCGCGTTCCTGTCGCGCGGAGCGGAGAGGTCGTGATAGTCGAGCCGCTGCGCGCCGGGGATGTGCTGCGTCGCATACTCCTCCGCGCGCCCCACCTCGAAGAGCACCAGGTTCTTGTCATGAAGGTGCGCCGCCAGCCAGGCGGTGGAGACCACGAGCGGCTCATCCGATGGAGGAGCTGTGACGGGGCGCGAGGTGATCGTAAGGAGCGCGAGGAGTGGTACGAGTGCCACTGCCAGCATCATGCCTCCCGGGGTGTGAAGTCGCGGCTGCCTGCGCCACATGGAGTCAAGCTACGCGCCGGTCAGGGTGGAGAGAAGGCTGGTGCAGCAAATCCCGTCCCCGAGGCAAAGGCGCGGGTGCCAGCGGCGTGCATCCGCGTCGTGGTGGATCAGTGACCGGCGTCGACCGGCGGGTCGAAGAGCGACGGCTGGTCGCTGGTCTGGGCGCCTTCGATATGCAGCAGGCGGAGCTTGGTCACCCGACCGCCCCTGGCGGAGAAGCCGCCGATCCGGCCACCGGCGGCGAGTACCCGATGGCAGGGCACCACGAGGACGAAGGGGTTGTGGCCGAGCGCCTGCCCCACCGCGCGGGAGGCGCCGGGCTCGCCGAGCCGGGCGGCGATGGCGCCGTAGGTGAGCGTCCGCCCGGGTGGGATGGTACGGGCGATTTCGTAGACCCGCTGGTGGAATGGCGGGACGCCTTCCATGTCGACGGGTGCGGAGGTGAGATCCCGCCGCTCACCGCGGAGGAGTGCGACGACGCCATCGATGGCGAGCTGCACGTCGGCCGGAGGCTCCGCCGACACCGTGACCGGGAAGCGTTCGAGGAGCCGGACGCGGGTCTCGCGCTCGTTGGCCTCCGGGAGCTGCACGGCCACGATGCCTCGGACGCTCCACGCGACGCCCGCGCGGCCAAGAGTGGTGTCGAACAGGGTGTAGCCAATGGGACCGCGATCGGCGTCAGCGTCGTTGATCATCCGGGATTCAGTCCGACTGCAGTTCGCCGACGGCCCGCTCGGCCTGGTCGATGGCGCTGTTGGTGTAGGCAAAGGCGCCGGCATCCGAGTTGGCGATGGTGATCCGGCCGAAGCGCTGACGGCCGACAACGCAGGGCTCCAGGTGCTCGGGCACGATCGGGTCCCAGAGGGAATTGTACTCGTAGGCGTAGCCGTGGGCCCAGCGGTTCACGGTGATCCCCGCGATGTCGCGTGCCGCATCGAACCCGCCGGGCCTGAGCATCCGCTGCAACTGGCCGCGGATCTCCCGTTCGAAGACCTCGAATGGCGTGTTGAGCAGCTCCTTCCGTCCTTCCCGCTGCTGCTCGCGGGCGGAGAGGCCCGGCTTGCAGGGCATGCGATTCATTCGAATGATGGTCGGCTGTTCGGGCCCCGTGGCGGTGTGATAGGCGCCGAGGTTCACGGGGTAGTCGAGGAAGACGTGGGAGAAGTAGCTGCCGGGACAGTAGACGTCGGAGATACCGAGCTTCGTCCACGGAGTCCAGTTGCGGACCGCCACGCTGGCGTAGACCAGCGGCACCTTGGCGCCGTAGGCGAGGGCCTCGCGCTGGGTCGCCGGCAGGTCGGGACAGAGATACGGAATCATCATGTTCCAGCAGGCGAGCACGCAGTGCCGTGCGCGCACGGTGCGGGCTTCCCCGTCGCGCAGGTAGGTCACCCGGATCTCGCGGGCGATGTCGGGATTACCCGCGTGGTGTACCGCGACCACGGTCGCGTTGAGGCGGATGCGGGTGGTGTGAGTCTGGTCATCGAGTTTCGCGTAGTTGAGCCGGGCAGTCACGACATCGTGCATCGTGCTTCCGGGGAGGGAATCAGGGATGAGCCGCCTGACGAGCAACCGGGCCACGGAGGCATTGCCGTCGGGGAAGTGGAAGATGTAGGGCTCCTCCTCGTGCTGCTGGAGCCGGGGGGTGCGGCCGAGTCCGGGGGCGGGCGCATCGTCGAGACCGAGACCGGCGAAGCCGGGGTATTCGAGGCCCCAGGCATCGAGCGCGGGGATTGCATCGATGCCGACGCCGAAGAGGCCGTGGGAGCGCACCTGCTGCAATCGCAGGGTCTCGTCGCCCAGCCCCATGATCTTCTCGAGGTAATCGCGGTAGCTGGTCTTGGCGAGCAGCGACTTGATCTCGGGGCCCGAATGAAGGGGGAAGCAGTTCTTCCTGCCATGGTAGAGGGTAACGAGGTCCCGCTGCCCGCGGGACGAAAGCGGCAGACCGGCGATCTCCTGTTTCGTGAGATCGTGGATGCCGCCGCGGCACAGCCGATCGGCGCCGAAACTCTCGCGGTCGCAGAAGATGCCCGGACGGAGCTTGAGGCGCTCGTCGCGCTTCCGGTCGAAGGCGGTGTAGAACTCCTGGGTGTCGATCCCGATGTCCTTGAGCAATCCCCTGGCGGCCTCGCTGTACTGGGCG
>DAINRP010000176.1:4902-6900 GCA_036741755.1 Gemmatimonadales bacterium | reverse complement strand
TTGGGCGCCTCTTTCGGAGACTATTCGCATGGCCCGCATCGATGTCATCATGCCCCAGATGGGCGAATCCATCGCCGAGGGGACGCTCTCGAAGTGGCTCAAGAACGTGGGCGATGAAGTGAAGCGCGACGAGCCGATGTTCGAGATCTCCACCGACAAGGTGGATGCGGAGATCCCCGCGCCCAACGCCGGCGTGCTGGCCGAGATCCTGGTGCAGCAGGGCGAGACCGTCGCGGTGAACACCGTGGTAGCCCGCCTCGAGACCGAGAAGGGAGCCGCCATCTCGGCTCCTGCCGCCGCGCCCGCTGCCCCGACCCCACCGCCGGCCGCCGCGAAGCCCGCGCCCGCGCCCGCGAGTGCGCCGACCCCCGCGCCCGCGAGTGCGCCGACCCCCGCGCCCGCTCCGGTGGCCGCCGCGCCGATGCCCGCCGGCAACGGTCCGGAGACGGTGGAGGAGCGGTTGCGGCGGAAGTCCACGCCGCTGGTGCGGAAGATCGCCGCCGAGCACGGGATCGATATCGGCAGCGTCGCCGGCAGCGGGATCGCCGGGCGGGTCACCAAGAACGACCTGCTCGGCTTTCTCGAGTCCGGTGCCCCGGCGCCCGTCGCCGCACCGATGGTGGCGAAGGGGCCCGCCGCCCCGGCGATGAGCGCCTCGCACGGCCCCACCACCGAGGCGTGGGCGGGGGATCGCGTCGAGCCGTGGTCGCGCATCCGGAAGCTCACCGCCGAGCACATGATCATGTCCCGCCGGGTCTCCGCCCACGTGCAGACGATCTTCGAGATCGACTACACCCGGGTCTCCCAGATTCGCGCGAAGCGCAAGAAGGAATACAGCGAGCGGGGGGTGAACCTCACCTACCTCGCCTTCATCGCGAAGGCCATCGCCGACAGCCTGCGCAAGCACCCCGGCCTGAACGCGGCCGTCTCGGCCGACGCCACGATCTTCCGGCGGGACATCAACCTCGGCATCGCGGTGGCGCTCGACTGGGGGCTCATCGTCCCGGTGATCAAGCACGCCGACGAGCTGTCGCTCCTGGGGATGGCGCGCGCCATCGCCGATCTCGGCGAGCGGGCCCGCACCAAGAAGCTGAGCCCGGACGACGTGCAGCGCGGGACGTTCACGATCACCAACCCGGGCGTCTTCGGTTCGCTCGCGGGGTTGCCGATCATCAATCAGCCGCAGGTCGCGATCCTCGGCGTCGGTACGATCGAGAAACGGCCGGCGGTCGTCACCCTGCCCGACGGCACCGACACCATCGCCGCGCGGCTCAAGGGCCAGCTCACGATGTCCTTCGACCACCGGGTGGTGGACGGCGCGGACGCTGATCGCTTTCTCGCCGATGTGAAGAAGATGCTCGAGGCCTTCCCCGAGGACGCCGGCTGAGATGGGACGGCTGCTGTCGATCGCCCGCGCCACGGTCGCACCGGATCGGGAGGACGAGTACGTCCGCACCATCCACGCGCTGGCGGAACTGGGCGCGGGCAGGGGCCAGCACCTCTGGCTCTTCCGCAGCGGCGAGCAGCCAGGCGCCTACCTCGAGTTCAGCGAGAGCGCGACCGAACACTCGCATCGCGCCCGCGCCTCACGCACCGATCTCGAGGCCAAGCTCGAGGCGCGACTGATGGAGCTCGCGAGATACGCGCCCGGATTCCGGGATCTGTGGGAGGAAGTGCCTGCGCCGGCCAGGGACGACGCAGAGGAACCAGAGTCATAGCGGGCTCGCGGAACGCGGCCCATAGCGGTTATCGGATCTTGCAGACGGAAGAGGGTGGAATGCCACGCCGCACCATCGAATCGGACGGTCAGGTCTGGGACGTGAGTCCCACCGGCCGTGTCACCCAGTACGCCCGCGACGAATTCGGCGTGATGTTCCGCCGCCGGGGCAGTGGCGCCGCAGAGGTGCGGGTTTCGCGCTTCTCACCGCTGGGCGCCCGTAACTCCGAGGACGCGCTCGCGGAACTGTCGCAGGCCCGTCTGCAGGAGCTGTTCGAGCG
>DAINRP010000176.1:0-4802 GCA_036741755.1 Gemmatimonadales bacterium | reverse complement strand
CGGCTGCGAATTCTCGGTCGCTGCCCCGTGGGGCGAAATGCACCTGCTGGGATACTTCCTGCCGCTGGGCTGGAAGCCGCTCGACGACTTTCTGGTGCGGTGCCGCGCCGACCGGGAGCGCCGGGGCGGCGAAATGGTGCGCAAGCTCCAGGGCCTTGGCCTCAGCATCGAGCTTCAGGACCTGCTGTCGGAGTCCGATGGAGGTGCGATCGGCCGACCGCATGTCGCCCGCGCGCTGCTGAAGCGGAGACAGGTCACGACCATTCAGGAAGCCTTTGATCGCTACATCGGCTGGGGGCGACCCGGATTCGAGGAGAAGCGGTTACCCACCTTTCGCGATGTGGCCGAGCTGGTCCACACCGGCGGCGGCATCGTCTCGGCGGCGCATCTCCGCGACCGGGGAACCCGTGCGCTGCTCACCACTCTCCGCGCGGAGGGGCTCGATGCCGTCGAGACCCGGCACCCCGTGCACGACGCCGATGCCCGTGCCCGGCTCACCGATCTCGCGCGTTCGATCGGCATCGAGCGGAGCGGCGGGTCCGACTGGCACAGCGACGAGCCCACCATGCTCGCCCACGCCCAGATCGGCGGGCAGGAGGTACCGGAGGAGTGGCTCGAGGCCCTGGAGCGGGTCCGTCCCGCCCGCCGGGAACCGATCGCCGCGAGTGGGAATTGATTGCCACAGGGTGGCCTCCCGGTGGCTGACCTCTTTCAAGAAATGACGATGCCGACCCATTTCGATTTCAGCGGTAAGACCATTCTCGTCACCGGTGTCGCCCGGGCGGGCCAGATCGGCCACGCGGTGGCACGAGCCTTCGGCAAGGCGGGGGCGAACATCGTGGCGGTGGATCGCAATGCCGTCGCCGTCGCCGAGCGGGTGCGGGAGTTCGCGGCCGAGGGCATCGACGCCCGCCCCGCGGCTGGGGACCTGACGGAGCCGGATGTCGCCGCACTCACAATCGAGACCGCGATGAAGCACTACAAACGCCTCGACGCGGTGGTGAATGTCGCCGGTGGCCTCACCACCTTCGGACCGGTGGGCAAGTCTGGTGCGGAGGCGTTCGATCGTGAGATCGCCATCAACCTCAAGACCGCCTTCCTGATGTCCCGCGCCGCAGTCGAAGCGCTGGGCCAGACGAAGGGCGCCATGGTCAACTTCGCCTCGGTCGCCTACTACCGCCCCGCCAGCCAGATGGCGGTCTACAGCGCCGCCAAGGCCGGTGTCGCCGCGATGACCCAGAGTCTCGCGGTGGAGCTCTGGCCGATGGGCATCCGGGTGAATGCGGTCGCCCCCGGCATGGTGCGGACCCCCGAAAACGTGGCGTCCGCCGGCCAGAATGCCCATTACGTCGAGATGAGCCAGATCGTCGACGCGGTCCTCTTCCTGGCCGGCGACGCCTCCTCCGGCATCACCGGTCACATCCTGCCCGTGACCAACGGGCCCTTCTGACATGCGGCTGACTTCCCGCGTCGCACTGGTCACCGGCGCGGGACACCGCGTCGGCCGCGCGATCGCGCTTGCCCTCGCCGGCCGCGGCATGCGGGTCGCCATCCACTACAATCGCTCGCGCGCGGACGCCGACGGCACCGCAGCGGCTATCCGGCAACTCGGCACCGAGTGCGACACCTTCGCTGCCGACCTCGGGGACGCCGAAGCCGCGCGCGCGCTCGGCCCGCGAGTCGCGGCCCGATTCGGCGGGCTCGATGTGCTCATCAACTCGGCCGGCATCATGACCCGTGCCTCGATCGAAGAGACCACGCCCGAGCTGTGGGACGAGGTCATGAACGTGAACCTGCGTTCCGCCTTCTTCACGGTGCAGGGTGCGCTGCCGAGTCTCCGGGCCGCGAAGGGCAAGGTCGTGAACCTCGCCGATGTCGGCGGTCTCGAGCCCTGGCCGAAGTACGCGGCCCACTGCATCAGCAAGGCCGGGGTCGTGATGCTCACCAAGACGCTTGCGCGGGCGCTGGCGCCTGACATCACGGTCAATGCGGTCGCCCCGGGCGCCGTGCTCCCGCCCGACGAGTGGAGCGACGCCGCCCGCAAGCACCTGGCCAGTACCACGCCCCTCGGGCGGCTCGGATCCCCCGCCGACGTCACGGCGGCCGTGCTCTATCTGCTTGAGGGCGGGGACTACGTGACGGGCGAGACCATCGTGGTGGACGGCGGTCGGCTCATCCGGTGAAGTGCGGCGACATCGTCATCGTCGGCGGCGGGTGCTACGGGACCTTCTACGCCCGCCAGCTCACGATCGCGAAGTCCAGGGGGAAGGCGGAGTTCGACCGGCTGCTGATCGTGGATCGGGACGCCGGCTGCCAGCTGCTCCACGAACTCGGTGAGGCCCCCGACCGCCGGCTCGTCGTCAGCGACTGGGATGCCTTCTTCGACGACTACCTCGGCCGGGCCGCGGCGACTCCGAATCAGGCAGGCGCCGAGCACCATATCGTGCCCTCCCCGCTCATGCCGCATCTGATGTACGGCTGGGTGCTGCGCCGCGCCCGGGCGCGATGGCCCGGCCGCCCGGTCGAGACCCGCCCGCTGCCCGGACAGGCTGGCACCCCCTACGATACCGCAGCTCCCGATGGCACCCGGTACCTCTCCCACGCCGACTGGCTCTGCCCGACCCACTGCGTGGAGCCCGCCCTCTGCCCCGTAACCCATGCCCCCCGGACCTGGGAGATGACCGACACCCTGACCGATCTGGCCCGCCGCCTCGGTGTCCACGGGCCGGCGGTCTTCCGGTGCGAGCACCGCGCCTTCGGGGTTGGCAGCTTTTCGGTGACGGAGGTCATGGCCGGGGACGCGCTCGTGGCCGATGCTGGAGGAGCAGGGGAGACGGCGGACATTCTGGTCGGTACCGTCTCGTCCTGCCACGGTGCAGCCAATCTGCTGCATCTGGGGCGTGGGTGAGTGCAGCGCGGGTCGAAAAGTCTATATTTCCCGCAGATGGCTGACGACGATCGCCACCCACCCGACCAGACGACATGACGAGCCTCAGCGAATTCGAGTTTGACACGATCATCATCGGCGGCGGCCCCGCCGGCCTCTGCGCCGGCATGTACGCCGGCCGGGGCATGCTCAAGTCCGTGGTCCTCGAGAGCAAGGTGCCGGGTGGCGAGCTCCTCAACACCGAAAAGATCGAGGATTATCCCGGTTTCGAGTCGATTCTCGGCCGCGAACTCGCGGAGCGGATGACCGCGCACGCCAAGAAGTTCGGGGCCGAGATCCGGCAGGCGACTGTCGAGGGCATCCATCGCCAGGCGGACGGCACCTTCGAGGTGACGACGATCGACGGCGACCGATACCGGGCACCGACCGTCATCCTCACCGCGGGTGGCACCCCGACCAGGCTGGAGGTTCCGGGGGAGCTCGAGTACGCCGGGTTCGGTGTCTCCTACTGCGCCGTGTGCGACGGTGCCTTCTTTCGGCAGCAGATCATCGCGGTCGTGGGCGGCGGGGACGCCGCCGTGGAAGAGGCGGACTACCTCACCCGCTATGCGGCCAAGGTCTACCTCATCCACCGCCGCGACGAGCTGCGCGCATCGAAGATCCTGCAGGAGCGGCTGTTCGCGAACCCCAAGATCGAGGTCATCTGGAACAAACGGGTGCTCGAGGTCGAGGGGAAGGAAGAGAAGGGGATGCGGGAGGTCACCGGCCTCCGGCTCGAGGACACGGTGACGAGAAAGGTCTCGCATCTGCCGGTCTCGGGCTGTTTTGTCTTCGTCGGCTTCAAGCCGAACAGCGGCCTCATCAAGGAGCACTTCGAGCACGATGCGAGCGGCTACGTGATCACCGACGATCGGATGATGACCTCGATCCCCGGCCTCTTCGCCGCCGGCGACCTCCGGGTCCAGCTCGTGCGCCAGGTCACCACCGCCGTTGGGGACGCCACGACCGCGGCCATCGCGGTGGAGAAGTACCTCGCCCACCGGCGGAGTGTCGCCCGTGTCTGAGCTGGAAGTCGTCGCGCTGCCGAACGGCCAGTTCGCGGAGAACTGCTATCTCCTCGCGGACCGGGCGACCCGTCGCGCCGTCATCGTCGATCCCGGCGAGGAGCCGCAACTCTTCCTCGCCGAACTCGACACCCGTGGCTGGAGCCTCCAGTCGATCTGGCTCACCCACGCCCACGTCGACCACATCATGGGCGTCGCCGCCGTGAAGGCCGCGACGGGCGTCCCGATCTTCCTCCACAACGCCGATCGGGCCTTGTACGACGCCCTCCCCCGGCAGGGGGAGTGGATGGGGCTCGCGCTCGAGGTGCCGCCGCCACCGGATCAGGAGCTGTTCGACGGCCAGCTGCTGCACCTCGGTTCCCACGAGTTCGTGGTGAAGCACACGCCGGGGCATTCGCCTGGCAGCGTGAGCTTCGTCGGGCCCGGCTTCGTGCTTGGCGGCGACGCGCTCTTCAGCGGCAGCGTCGGCCGCACCGATCTTCCCGGCGGCGATCTGGCGACGCTGATGCAGAGCATTCACGGCGTCTTCCTCGCGCTGCCGGATTCGACGATCGTCTACAGCGGCCACGGCCCGGAGACGACCATCGGTGTCGAGCGTATGACCAACCCGTTCCTGACCGGCGCCTACCGGTATGAGTGATCGCACGGCCGGCTTCGGCCGCGAGGTCATGCTGCCTCCGTTGTTCGCCGGGCCCCAGCCAACGGCGCCCAGCTGCAATCGCTGCGGCTTTCCGGTGGTCACCCGCCCCGGGGGCTGCAAGAACCCCTGCCAGAACTGCGGCACCGTCTACCCGCTCGGTGACTGCTCCGACTGAGTCGGGGCCGGCGCCCGCCCGGCCCCTCGCGGCCGT
>DAINRP010000175.1:4268-6927 GCA_036741755.1 Gemmatimonadales bacterium | reverse complement strand
CCACGCCGAAGCGCTGGTAGTCCTCGACCTCCTTGGCCCAGATGATCCCGTCCGCCGAGGTGCGGTTGATCAGGGTGAGGTCCGCCTCGAAGACCGTGTCGACGAAGACGATCAGCACCGGCTCCTTTACATAGGGCCGTGCCAGGTTCACCGCGCCCGCCGTGCCGTCCTGCACCTTCTGCTCGATGAATCGGCTCGGGTACTTGTAGTTGGCGCGGGTGTATACCTCCACCTGCTCCTTGAGGTGGCCCGTGATGTAGATCAGCTCCGAGACCTCGAGCCCCTGGAGCTTGTCCATCACCCAGTCCATCACCGGCCGTCCCGCCACCTTGAGCATCGGCTTGGGAACCAGATGGGTATGCGGCCTGAGCCGCGTGCCTTTGCCGGCGAGCGGGATGATCACCTGCATGGTCGTCAACTCCTTCCGTAGCGGTCCGAGAGGCGCACCAGATCATCGAGTTCGGCCGTCGAGGCCTCCAGCACGTCGGTATCCACGACGGCCTCGATCTGGTGAATAAGTGTAGGCGGGATATGCACCGACTCGCCGGCCTTGAAGGCCCGCGAAACGAGCGTGTCACCCGGCTGCGTCCGCAGGATGAGTTCGCCCGACAGGACATGCATGGTCTCGTCCTTCATGTTGTGATACTGCAGGCTCAGGACGTGGCCGGCCTTCACGTGAAGGATCTTCCCGACGTAGCGGTCGGTTCGGGCCCAGATCAGCTCGTAGCCCCATGGCTTCTCGACCCGATACGGCACGTCAGGCATCAACCCTCCAGGGGACGAAGAATGAACGACGACGGCGAGGTGATACACGCCCGGACGCAGATCCCGCAGCCCACGCACCCCTCCGCCTTGAGCACCGGATGGCCATCGTCATCGATGGCCAGGGCCCGTTCGCCGACCGGACAGGAATCGGCGCAGGCCCGGCAGCGCGTGCCGCTGAACGTGACGCACCGTTCCGGCACGAACTCCAGCGCCGCCAGACGATAGCCAGCCCAGCCCTCGGATGGCAGTGTCAGGGCCTCGGTCGGGCAGGCCCGGGCGCAGGGCATCGTGTCACAGACCACGCAGGCCTGAATCGAGGTGTCGATATAGGGCGTCCCCGACGCGAGCCCGGCACTGGTGGGCGCCTTCCGGATCGCGAACGGCGGGCAGGCGGTGATGCATTCGCCGCACCGGGTGCAGGCCGCCAGAAACGCCATCTCCGGCAGCGACCCCGGTGGCCGGAGGTACCGGTCCGGAGCGACCCGTCGCTCCGCATTTTCCATCGCCTGCTCCAGCCACTTCCCGACCGAGCTCTTGAAGAGCGCACGCCGGTCGGTGAAGTCAGGCAGCCCGGGGATGTTCACCATGACGGCTCGAAGCTGAAGGTCCACCGGAAGCCGGCCTCTTTCGTCCCCGGCCGGCGGTCTTGCGCAAGGCCCGGCTTGCTCACCCAGAGCGGGAAGTCGGCACGCGTCGTTACCCGCGTCTGGCCGATCTGATGCTCGGCGCGGAGCCCGACGCCAGCATCGGCGAGGAACCGGACTGGAGCGCCGAGGCTCGGCTCGGCCACACCGCCGAGGCCCTGCCCCGCGTCGCCGAAGGCGGCCAGCGCCACCCGAGTGAACAGCTTGGCGTTCCGCCGGCGAAGCAGGGTGCGTTCCAGCTCGAGATTGATTGCCACCAGCGCCTCGGTGGAAAGTCGCGGATCGAAGCCGCGCAGGTCACCACCGCCGGCCGCGTGGTAGTACAGATCCGGCCGGAGCAGCAGCGCCCCGCGCGAACGCAAGAAGGGATTGTTGAACTGTTCCAGCGGGTCGGCGCCGGCGAGATAGATCTGCCGCTGCTTCACCGGGTTGTCCCCGCTGGTGCTCACGCCGCCGTAGAACCGGAGTGCGAGTCCCCACTGCGTGCCGAGACTCCTGCGCGCCGTTGCTTCGAGCGTGAAGCGACCGTAGAACGGATCGAGTTCCGGACGACCGGTGGCGGCCGCGAGTCCACGGCGATTGTAGGCGAGGCCGCCAGCCAGCACCGCCCTGGCACCGAGGTTCCACATCCCCACCCGGTCCTTCTTCGAGCCGCTGATGGCGAGTTCCACGGTGCCCGCGTCGTCGTAATAGCCGCGATCGAGATAACGGAAGTCATCCGGCTGCAGCCAGGTGAGGCCCAGACCGAGCGTGGTGGTCGGCCCGAAACTCAGATGGTCCCGCTGCACTCGTTCCACCGCGAGCCGGGCGCCGAAGCGGCCTTCGACATTGTAGGCCTCGAGCGTCTGCGAGAGGCCGGGACTCCGGAGCCAGGTCGGGTTCTTCATCCGCATGAAGTAGTCCCGGTCCTTCACCTTGAGCGCCTTCGTACTCTGCCAGCCGGTCCCGAAACTGACCAGCGCCTGATTCTCGTCGAAGCGTCCGAAGTAGTTGGTGCGGCTGCGGAGGCCGAGCGTGATCCCGCCGGCATCGTTGTACCACAGCGTCGGCATCCAGCCCTCGGTCCGGTGATCGCGCGCGGTGCGCTCGCTGAACCAGGTGTCGAGGTAGCGCTCACGCTTCGGCTCTCGTGAGGTGATGCCGAGGAAGCCGCGGCGCCAGACGTTGTTGAGCCGGTTCCAGTCGCGGGTGCGGAGCCGGGGATCGAGCAGGACCTGCTTCGGCGGGGACCGGGTTTCCACCGTCACCCA
>DAINRP010000175.1:0-4168 GCA_036741755.1 Gemmatimonadales bacterium | reverse complement strand
CACCCGCCCCACCGCGTAGTCCACCAGCGCCGTGCCATGCAGCTGCTGCGCGAAGAGCGTGGAGAGATCCATCCCGCTGACCTCTTCGGCCACCGCCCGGAATGCGGCCTCGTCCACATGCTTGAGCTTCCACCGGTCGTAGAAGGTCCGCATGATCAGGCGCAGCGTCTCGTCGCCAACGACGTAGCGCAGATGGTGGAAGAACTGCGCGCCTCGGCTGTAGATGCTGATGTTGTAGGAGGTGAAATCGCGATAGTCCTCCCCCGGCAGGCTGGCCGGCTCCGAGATGCCGTCGAGATCGAGACCGGTCAGGAACGGTTCACTCTCGAGGTAGCTGTCGGCGCCCGGCTGGGTCGCCTCGTCGAAGAGCCCACCCTGGAAGTCGCTGAACCCCTCGTCCAGCCACCCCTCGCGCCACTCGTTGTTCGCCAGGATGCCCATGACGTAGTTGTGCCCCACTTCGTGCACGATCAGCCCCTGCCCCGCCGAGCCGTTGTGCACCATCATCGGGAATTCGGTGCCACCCCCCTCGATGCGGTGCAGGTTGGTCATCTGCGGCCAGGCGAACGGCCCGAAGAAACCATCCAGCCACTCCAGCGCCTTGGCCGTGCGCGAGGTCGCGATGCCGTGGCCCCAGGTGGCTTCATCGCCGGCCCGGTACAGCACATGGATCGCCACCTTGCCCCATGCGGAGCCCTCGTACTTGTACTCCGGGGTCATGCTGAGCGCGAAGTGATGCACGTTCTCCGCATACCAGATCACCCGCTTGCGACCGGGCGCCGGCGCAGGCGCATTCACCGAGGCGCACGACGGCGCGTTCGGGTAATAGTCCCGCTGATACTGTGGCGGGCGGTCCGGCACCTGATTGACCCGCTCCCAGCCGGGGTCCCCGCAGATCGGCACACCGGTCGCCCCGAGGACCTGATCCTCGGCCACATCGAGATCAACCAAAAACGTGGCGAACTCGCCGTAGAACTCGCCCCCGGGATAGAGCGGGTGCTCGTTCCAGCCATGCCGGTCGTACACCACGACCTTGGGATACCACTGCGCAAAGTCGAAGTGACGGCCACGGCGCCCCTGCCGGCGGGGTACCGTCGAGGGCCGCGCATCCCAGTCGAGATCCACTACCATCGAATCGCCAGGCGCGAGCACTGCCGGCAGCAGGAATCGCACGATGGTGCTGTCCGGAGCGTAGGGCCAGATCGCCGCGACCGGCTGCCCCATGATCCGCACGTTGCGGACGTGGTTGAACGCGAAGTCCGGGTCCTCGAGATCGTTGAAACGCCGCCTGCGCTCCACCGAATCGGCATCGGCCCAGCGGGAACCTGGACGGAACGCATTGAGATGGAGATGGAACGAGATGCTGGTCAGGTCGTCGGGCGAGTGGTTGATGTACACCACCCGCTCGGTGCCGGCGAGCACACCGCTCGGCTCGTCCAGCGCGGCGTGGATCTCGTAGCGGACGGATTGCTGCCAATACGGGGTAGCCGGTCCAGGCGAGACCTGAGCGAGGGCGGAGAGCGCGAGCAGTGTGATGAGCATGGGAGGGTAAGGTAGACGGTCCCGACGGGTGGCGGAACGAGCGTGCCCCGCCTGGCCTTCAGGGCACCCGCCGGAAGCCGGCCTCGTCGAAGTCGGGGATCCGCAGCGCCTCCACCTGCCCTGTCGGATCGAGCACGAACTGCGCGAGAATCGGCGCCGTCCGCTCGTCCCCGAGGGTGATCTGGTAGGTGTCCAGATTCCAGTGCGCCATCGGCCCCCGGAGCCGGGGACTCGTCCCCAAATGGAATATCAGCGCATCACCCTCGAGCTCGACCACGACATCCCCCCAGATCGGATGGACGTACCGTCCCGCGAGGCTGGCGCCCGGCAGGGTAGCCGGCGCGACCGACGCGGGAGGCAATGATGCTGCCGCCTCCGCCGAATCCTGGCGCGCACGGCGGGCACCGTAGAGCGCGAGCAGCTCGCGGTTCCAGTCGCGGGACGGGCGACCGAGGAAGAGATCGAACACTTTCAGCATCACCGCGTGCCGGAATTCGGCGTGATCGAGATTGCCGAAGACATAGACACCGACCCCCTCGTCGGGGAGCAGTCCGATGATGGCCGTGCGCCCGTCGAGGCTGCCGGTGTGGAAGGCCACGAAGTGCCCCCGATAATCCTGCTCGAACCAGCCCAGCCCGTAGGTCGTCCAGTGCGGCCGGGTGAGTTCCATGGTGGGGTAGAACTCGTCCGCGGGGATGAGGGCATGCGGCGCGAAGAGCATCCGGTACCCCGAGTCGCTCAGCAGCCGGCGCCCGCCGACCCGCGCGCTGTCCAGCAGAAACCGGACCCAGGTTGCCATGTCCGTCGCATTGGACCACACCGCCCCCGCAGAAGCGAGCGCGTCAACGCTCTCGTCCTCGATCGGCCGAATGCTGTCGTGAATGCGGAAGTGGGGTGAGGAAAGATTCGAATCTCCAGCGGCCGCCATCCGCTCGTAGCTCGGGTAGGTCCGCGTCATGCCGAGCGGCCCGAAGATGCGCTGGCGCAAGAAGTCGCCGTAGCGCATCCCGGAGGCGCGGGCGACGATCTCGCCGGCCAGCCCATACATCACATTGTGGTAGACGAATCCGCCGCGGAGCGGATAGGCCGGCGTCAGCAGCCGCATGCGGCGGAAGATCTCGTCGGCGCCGAGGTCGCCGCGGCTCCACAGCAGGTCGGCGTTGGGAAGCCCGATGTTGTGGGTGAGGAGATCCACCACCCGCACGTCCCGGGTCACGTAGGGATCGGGCAGCTGGAATTCCGGCACCCACTTGGTCACCGGATCGTTCCAGTCGAGGCGCCCGTCATCGACCAGCATCGCCACCGCGAGCGAGGTCATTGCCTTGGTGGTCGACATGATGCCGAACAGGGTCTGCTCGTTGACCGCGCCGGGAGCCCCGAGACGGCGGACCCCGTAGCCTCGCGTCAGCAGCACGCTGTCGCGGTGGACCACGGCGATCGAGAGACCGGGGACCTCCCAGTCCTTCATCCCCTGCCGGATGAAGGCGTCGAGTTCCCGGACAATCGCGGCATCCGTGCCGGCCGGCGCCGCATTCGAACGTCCCTGGCCGGAGGCGGCCGCGGGGATCCCTGCGAGCAGTGCGACAAACAGCCTGACGGTCGTGCGATGCATGGGACGCCACATGAGAGGGTTGGTGCAGACCAGAATATGCCAGCAGGGGCCCATCCGCGAGGATGGGCCCCTGCTGTTCGCACGGGCGATACTTGTGGCCGCCTGTGGTATCTCCCGGCTACTTCGCCAGCAGTGCCCGCCGCAGTATGGCCATGCGCCGCTTGATCGAGCCGTCGAACACCCGGTCCCCGACACGCACGACGACACCGCCGAGAATGCCGGGGTCTTCGATGAAATGCGGGAGAACCTGCCGCCCCATCACGTCCGTGAGGCGCGCAGCGATCTTCTGCCGGAGCGCTTCGTCCGCCGGACGCGCCGTGGTGACCGACGCACGGACCCGGTTGAGCTTGAGGTCAAGGAGCGCGAGATACTCGCTGGACATCAGGTCGAACAGCCCCTGACGGCCCCGGCGAATCACGCTCTGCAGGAACTGCACGAACTCCTTCGGCGCCGAACCCTTGAGGGCCTCCGCCAGCAGCGCGGACTTCTGCGCCTTGGTGACCTTGGGCGACATCAGCACCGCCTGCACCGATGGCGCCGCGGCGATTCCCCCCGCCACGGCGTCGATCAGGCCGGCATACTCCTCCGTCTGCCCGCTCTTCTCCGCCAGTTCGAACAGCGCCTCGGCGTAGTTACGAGCGATGGTGACCGGTCTCAATTGGGCTTCTCCAGCGAGGCGATGTAGCCCTCGACCAGGGCCCGGTCGCTGCCGCCATCGAGGCGCTGCCCGATGAGCTTGGCCGCAGCCGCCAGCGAAAGGTCTACCGCCTCGCGGCGCAGGTCCGCCATCGCCTTGTCCCGCTCGGCCGAGATGTCGCGGCGGGCGCGGGCCAGCAGGTCGTCCTGCTCCTGCCTGGTCTTCTCGAGGGCGACCGTGTGCTCCCGCTCCGCCGCCGACTTGGCCTCGGCCATCATGGCCTGGGCCTGAGTCCGCGCCGACGCGAGCAGCTTCCGGTTTTCCTCGAGCAGCCCCCGGGCCTCATGATTCGCCTTCTCGGCCTCGTCGAGCTGCTT
>DAINRP010000174.1:0-6981 GCA_036741755.1 Gemmatimonadales bacterium | reverse complement strand
AACCCCTGACCTCTGCAGTGCGATTGCAGCGCTCTCCCAGCTGAGCTACAGCCCCTTGAAGGGAGGGGTAAGGTAGTTATCGGCCTAGGTAGGGTCAACCTGAGGAGAGACTTGGGGTTCCGGCATCGATCGGCGCCTCGGCAGCCTCAGCCGCGAGCTTGCGCTCACACCAGCATCACCCCATCCAGTTCGTGCACCACGCCGCCGGCGCTCAGGATGTCGGTGGTGACGATGCCGATTCCGTTCGCGAGAACATCGCCATCCCGTTCGGACAGCGCGATCATGCCCCCCGCCATGTTCGGGAGGCGGGTGAAGGGGATGAGGTGCCGTTCGCGATACAGCCCCTGCACCATGTGACCCCGGAGCAGGCCGCGGAGCCGCCTCGGGTCCTCGAGGAGTTTGACCCGCTCCTCGGTGGGGAGCTGCTCGAAGGCGCGGTCGCTGGGCACGAAGATGGTGAGACCGCCCTGGGCGAGGTCGGCGGTCATCCGGGCTGCAGCCACCGCCGCGATGAAGGTCCGGAAGCGGTCGGTGGCGGCGAGGGTGTCGAGAATCCCCTGCTCGCGGGTGCGGGTGCGATGGAGACGCTGTGTCAGGGTGATCATGGCTGCTCCAGCGATTGGATGTGCGTGGTCATGGAGAGTGCGGCGCACGATGTGCTCAGCGGCGGCCGCGGACGGTGGCGAGGCCGCCATCGACACCGAGCACCTGCCCGGTGACCCAGGCCGCCTCGGATGAGAGCAGCCAGGCGATGGCGCCGGCGACGTCGTCCGGTTCTCCGATGCGGCCGAGCGGGTGCATGGCGGCATTGGCCTTGAGCATCGGCTCGGAGCCGGTGAGAAAACTGGTCATCTGGGTGCGCACCAGTCCGGGGGCGACGACGTTGAAACGGATGCCCTTGCTGGCATAGGTGGCTGCGGCGGCCAGCGCCAGCCCGATGACGCCGGCCTTGGCGGCAGCGATGGCCTCGTGGTTGGCGAGGCCGACACGCCCGGCCGCCGAAGAGAGCAGCACCACGCTGCCCCCGTCAGAAAGCTGCCGGGCGCCGGCGGCCACGGTGCAGAAGGCGGTGCGGAGGTTGGTGGCGATGACGTCGTCCCACTCCTCCGGCGTTGTCAGGTGCGCCGGCTTGAGCAGCAGCGAGCCGACCGCGTTGACGATGCCGTCGAGCCGACCCAAGCGGTCTTTCGTGTCCGTGGCGGCCTGCTCCACCGCCAGCGGCAGCCGGGCATCGAGCGGCATTGCCAGGCCATCGACCTCCGCGGCCAGCGCGGAGAGCGCCTTCTCCGATCGAGCCGCGAGCGCGAGCCGAACTCCCGAGGCGCGGAGTCGGCGCGCCAGCGCCGACCCGATGCCGCCGGTCGCGCCCAGGACCAGAATCACGCGCTCGGTCATTCGGCTCTCCCTGGAATGGAGCAGGCCCGGCGCGGAGGCCGGACCTGCTCCGTCAATCACTTTCGGGTCCGGCCCGGGGGCCGGAGCTGCTCAGTTCTTGTCCGCGAGGAGAAGCGCCGAGAGCGGCCCGCCGCCACCAGGGGCCTCGACGGCGATACCGGTGCGGATCTGACCGGCGGCCAGCGTCAGCGTGCCGGTGTCGATCGCCACGGTCTTGGTCCCGGCCGGGGTGATGCGAACCTGGTAATCGCCAGCGGGAACTTCGAGGTAGCCGCTCGCGCCCTTGAACGGCACATCGGTGAGCGTCGGCGTCGCGGCGGCGAGGTTGGCCCCCGGCGCGGTCACGTAGATGTCGACGGTGCCCACGCTCGGCGCGCCATGGACCAGCCGCACCTTGACGTTGCCGCCGGCCGGCGCGGCGAGATCATCCATCAGCACCAGCGGCTCGATGGCCGCCGCGGTGTTGACCGCGATGACGGTGTACGATGCGTCCTTGGAAAGCACGACATCCGCGTTGATGACGCTGGTGGCAGTGGAGTAGAGGTTGACCTTCACGTTCCGGGAGCCGGAGGGAACGGCGAGGTACCCCGAAGCAACCTTGTAGGTCACGCTGTCGAGGACCTTGGCGCCGTCCACCAGCACATCCACCGCCGGCGCGTCAGGCGAGCCGTGCACCACACGGACCTGGGCATTGGAGCTGGGGCTGTTGTTGTCATCGCTGCACGCCGTCGAGGCCGCAACCAGCGCGGCGAGAGTCACGGCCAGGAATTTACGAGTCATGGAAGTAGCTCCAGAATTCGAAAGTGGAATCGAGAGTGAACCGGAGTCGGCGCCGGAGAAGGTCCCCGGCGCCACGCCGGGCTGGTTACATCGACGGCAGCAGCACCGCGTCGATGACGTGGATGATGCCGTTGCTGGCCTTCACGTCCGCGCCGGTCACGTTGGCGAACTTGTCACCCACGTGGACGGCGGAGCCGGCAAGGTGGATGCGGAGCGTCGAGCCCTGCACGGTGGTAAGAGTGACGTACCCGTCCTTGTCGGCCCTGGCCTGGAGATCAGCCGCCGTGAGAACACCGGCCACCACGTGGTAGGTGAGGATGGAGGTCAGCTTCGGCTTGTCCTTGAGCAGCCCGTCGACGGTGCCGGCGGGGAGCTTGGCGAAGGCGGCATCGGTCGGGGCGAAGACGGTGAACGGCCCCTTGCCCTGAAGGGTGGTGATGAGATCGGCGGCCTGGAGCGCGGCGGCCAGGGTCTTGAACTGACCGGCGGCAACGGCGGTCTCAACGATGTTCCGTGGACCCATGTGCTTCTCAGGCGCGGCCTGGGCCTGGAGGGCGGAGGCGGCCGGAACGGCGAGGAGCACGGTTGCGAGCAGGGCGAGCTTCTTCATATAGAGTGAACTCCGGAAGAGTTTGTTGTTGTGTGTCTAAGTTACGTCCAACAAAGTATCGATATATGCGATCCAAGTCAAGGGTATGTATAACAAATTACCTTGACGCTACTTAGACAATGCGCTATTTTGGGGCATGCCAGAAATAGAAGGAAACTCTGAGCGGGAACTGCCCCGGCACCCAGTTCGGCTGGTGGCCCAGCGCACCGGGCTGTCGAGCCATGTGCTGCGGGCGTGGGAGCGGCGCTATGGGGTGGTGGCCCCGACCCGGACCGTGGGGGGGCAGCGGCTCTATACCGACGCCGACATCGAGCGGCTGAAGCTGCTCCGCACCCTTGTCGCCAGAGGCGGGGCGATCAGCCAGTTGGCGCAGCTCTCAGCCGCGGACCTGGCGCGCCGGGTAGACGCCGAGGAGGTGGGCGGGGCCGGGGGACAGCTGAACGAGGCGGAGCGGGAACTCGGTGCGGCGCGTTGGCGGGAGCTGATGCTGATGGCGGTCATGGGCCTCGACAGCGCCGGGCTCCGCAAGCAACTGGAGCGGGGGGTCGTGGCGCTGGGGGTGCCCCAATTCCTGGACCGGGTGGTCGCCCCGGTCCTGGTCGAGATCGGGCTGCGCTGGCGTCGAGGAGAGCTGGGGATCGTCCACGAGCACATGGCGACGGTGGTGATCCGCCAGGTGCTGGGCTGGGTGCGGGAGACGGCGGAGACCGGCGAGCCTGCTCCCGCCCTGGTGGTGGCGACGCCGCCGAACCAGGTCCACGAGGGCGGGGCGATGCTGGTGGCGGCGGCGGCCGCCGCCGAAGGGTGGCGGATCATCTATCTCGGTGCGGACCTGCCGCCGGCCGAGATTGCCGCGGCGGCGCTGCGCACCCGGGCCCGCGCCGTGGCGCTCAGCGTCATCCATCCCCCCGACGACCCCACGCTCGGCGCCCATCTGAGAGCACTCCGTCAGGCATTGCCCGCGGAGCTGCCGCTGCTGGTCGGTGGCGCCGCCGCCGAAGCGTATCGCGGCCAGATCGAAGCGGCGGAAGGGGAGATCGTGGCCAACCTCGCTGAGCTTCGGAGTGCGCTGGGGGGGATGGTTGCTAGTACCTAGTACCTAGTACCTAGTGCCTAGTGCCTAGTGCCTAGGGTTCTGGGTTCCGGGTTCCGGGTTCCGAATTGAGGGAGGGTTTCGCTACCGCGATCACCAGATGACCGACCATCGTATCCTGCTCACCGGCGCCACCGGGTATGTCGGCGGCCGGCTGCTCACCGCGCTCGAAGCCGAGGGCCATCGGATCCGCTGCCTGGCCCGGCGCCCCGAATACCTGCAGCAGCGCGTGGCACCCGGCACCGAGGTGGTGGCGGGGGACGTGATGGACCCGGCAAGTCTCGCCGCCGCGCTCACCGGAGTGGCGACGGCGTTCTACCTGGTGCACTCGATGGGGGGCGAAGAGGGGTTCGAGGACGCCGATCGCACCGGCGCCCAGAACTTCGCCACCGCTGCCCTCGCCGCGGGGGTCAAGCGCATTGTCTACCTCGGCGCCCTCGGCCAGGGACGGGAACTCTCCAATCATCTCGACAGCCGGCAGGAGGTCGGGCGCATTCTCCGCGAGTCGGGCGTGCCGACGCTCGAGTTCCGCGCGTCGATCATCGTGGGATCGGGGAGCCTGTCGTTCGAGGTGATCCGGGCGCTGGTGGACCGGCTGCCGATCATGATCATGCCGAAGTGGGTGACGACGCGCACCCAGCCGATCGGGATCGAGGATGTGATCGCCTATCTGAAGGAAGCCATCACCCTTCCGCTGCCCGAGAGCCGGATCTTCGAGATTGGGGGCCCCGACAAGGTCTCCTACGCCGACCTGATGGAGGAGTATGCGCGGCAGCGGGGCCTGAGCCGCACCTACATCCGGGTGCCGCTGCTGACGCCGCGGCTCTCGAGTCTGTGGCTGGCGCTGGTGACGCCGGTATACGCCAAGGTGGGACGGGCGCTGATCGAGGGACTCCGCAACGAGACGCTGGTGCGCGACGACTCTGCCCTGCGCGCGTTCACGGTGGTGCCGCGGGGCCTCAAGGAGGCGATGGCCCGGTCGCTCGCCAACGAGGACCGCGCCTTTGCCGCGACCCGCTGGTCGGATGCGCGCTCCTCTGCGGGCCAGCAGGGCGGCTGGGGGGGCATGCGGCTCGGCACCCGGCTGGTGGATGCGCGGCATATCGTGGTGGCCGCCTCACCGGCCGCGGCCTTCGCTCCGATTCTCCGGATTGGCGGCTCCAGAGGCTGGTACCACGCCGATCTGCTCTGGCGGTTCCGGGGCTGGCTCGACCTCCTGTTCGGCGGCATCGGCCTCCGGCGCGGCCGCCGCGATCCGGAGCGAGTGGTCTGCGGCGACACGGTGGACTTCTGGCGGGTGGAGACGGTGGAACCGGACCGGCTGCTCAGGCTGGTCGCCGAGATGCGGCTGCCGGGGAGAGCGTGGCTGCAATTCGAGGTGGAGCCGACCGACACCGGCAGCGTGATCCACCAGACGGCGATCTTCGATCCTTGGGGGCTGTTCGGGCAGGTGTACTGGTATGCGTTGTGGCCGATGCACCAGTATGTGTTCGGGGGGATGCTGAGGGCACTGGGGAGGGAGGCGGTGGGGGGGAAAGTTCGTAGTGCTTAGTGCTTAGTGCTTAGTGCTTAGTGCTTAGTTCCGAGTTCCGAGTTCCGAGTGCCGAGTGCCGAGTGCCGAGTGCCGAGGGGCAGGGTGGAGGGATTCCCGCCGTTGCGCCGCCGAGCGTCAGGCGTAGGTTCGAGAGAGACAGGTACTTGGAGGATGGATGTCGAGGGTTCGTCTGGGATGGCTATTGGTCGCGGGTACCGGGTTGGCTGCGTGCGCGACGGACTCGCCGGCGCCGCCGCTGACCGCCGCCTCGCTGCAGCTGCTTTCCCTGCCCCAGGTGAGCGGAACGCCGGGGTGGGTGGTGGATACCGTGGTCGTGCTGGCACTCGACAAGCAGGGGCAACCGCTGCCCGGTGCGAAGGTCGTCTGGTCGGCTCCCGGCGATTCGCTGACGCCGCTGGGTGCGGAGAGCGACTCCACGGGCCATGCCGCCGCCCTCTGGCAACTCGGGATCCCGGAGGGAACGCGGGTGCTCACGATCGGCTCGGGCCGTGCGCCGGCGGTGACGGTGCAGGCGACCTCCACGACGCTGCATGCCGTCTCCCTCACCAGCGGCGATGGCTGGAACTGCGCCCTCGATGCCTCACACAAGGCCTGGTGCTGGGGCGCCAACTACTTCGGCAACCTGGGCCGCGGTCTCGCGTCCTACACGGCCAGCGACACCGCGGTCGAGGTGAGCGGCAACATCTCCTTCAGCGCGCTCAGCGCCTCCAAGGGCGCCTTCACTTGCGGTCTCGACCTGGCGGGCGCGGCCTACTGCTGGGGCAGCAACGCCTCCGGCCAGCAGGGGAGCGGTGCCGTGACCGACACCATGCTGGTGCCGACACCGGTCGCGACGGCGCTCCGGTTCACCCAGATCTCCGCCAACGGTTTCTTCACGCAAGGCACCGCCTGCGGCCGCACCGCGCAGGGCGAGGTCTGGTGCTGGGGCAGCAACCGCGACGGACTGCTCGGCGACTCGACGCTGTCGACGAGCGCCCTGTTCTATTCGATCGCACCGGTGCGGGTGCAGACGACCCAGGCGTTCGCATCGGTAAAGGTGGGGACCTTCCATACCTGCGCCCTCACCGCGGCCGGGGCGATGTACTGCTGGGGCCCGCAGGGTGGCGATACCGGTGCCTTCGGCGCCCGCCCCCACGGGATCTATCCAACGCCGATCCCTGTGGCCGCCGGCTACCAGTTCATGGATGTGAGTCTCGGCGTCGACCTCACCTGCGGCCTCACCCTCGCGCACCAGGCGTACTGCTGGGGCCTCAACTGGTTCGGGGGGCTCGGGCACGGCGATACGACGATGCTCGCCCCCGACCCGCTGCCGGTCGCTGGGGGGCACAGCTTCACCTCGCTATCGAACGGAAACCAGGAACAGATCTTCGGCTTGGGTACTGATGGCCTGCCGTACATCTGGGGGAGCCCCGAGTGCTGCGACGTCTCCCAGAACACCCCGCTCCTGCTGGACTCGAGTGTCCAGTTCGCCAACATGGATGGACAGCCGTATCCGTTCGCCGCCTGCGGCGTCGATGCGAATGGCGCGGTGTACTGCAGCGGGTGGGG
>DAINRP010000173.1:1358-7002 GCA_036741755.1 Gemmatimonadales bacterium | reverse complement strand
CAGCAGCAGTCCCGCCAGGGCGATGCCGGTGAGGGGCCAGAGCGGGGGGTTGGCGCCGTGGAAGGCGGCGAGGGCAGTAGCCGACTTGGCCGCGCCGAACAGCAGGGCCGCGAAGGCCGCGCTCTGAAGCGTGAGGCCCAGGCGAGTGCGGGCGGGGGCGATCGGTGGCACGGGGCGCGTGCTAGGCGGATGACGCGGGTGGCGGAACCGGTGCTGGGGCTGCCGCCGGTGCCGGAGCCGAGCCGGCCACCGGAAGGGGTGATGCCGCCCCGCCCTGTGTCGCGCCCGGCATCGCCACCCGCTGATAGGTCCACAGCCGCATCATGCCGGTGAAGGCCTCGGCGAGTTCGGGATCGAAGTCCACGCCGGCCCGTTCCTCCACATAGGCGAGGGCCACTTCGGTCTGCCAGGGCTCGCGATAGGGCCGCGCCGTGCACAGGGCGTCGAAGACGTCGCAGACGTGCACCAGCTTGCTCGCGAAGTGGGTGTCCCGCTCATAGCGCATGCGCGGGTACCCGTGCCCGTTGATCAGGATGTGGTGCTCGTAGGCCACCGTGGCGGCGAGATCCAGCTTCTGCTCGCGGGCCATGATCAGTCGCGCCCCGTCGACCGGGTGCTTCCGCAGGGCGGCGAGTTCCAGTTCGGTCAGCGCGCCCTTCTTCACCAGGATCTCCTTGGGGACCCGGACCTTGCCCAGGTCGTGCAGCAGCCCGGCGACGCCGAATTCGCGGATGTCCTTCGGGGCGAGACCGATGTACTCCGCGAGCGCCATCGACAGCACCGACACGTTGGTCGCGTGGGTGGTGGTGTACTGGTCGTAGTTCTTGAGGCTGAGCAGCGGCATGAGCATGCGGCTCTGGCCGTGCATGGCGAGCGAGAGCGATCGCACCACCGCGTTGGCCTCCGCCAGCGGCAGCGTCTCCGTCTGCTGCACCTCGGCGTGGATCCAGCCGACGGTCTCGATCTCGTCGTCCAGGGTATACGGCACGCTGGTGCTCTCGGCCGTCTCGACGACCACATCGGCGCTGGCGCCACGCAGGCTTACCGCGCCGAACCGGATCGATGGGCGGCGCAGCTGGCGGGCCTCGCTCGTGTCCTCCTCGCCGGTGGTGACCTTCTTGTGGACCTCGTTCAGGAAATCGGCGAGCTCGTCACGCGAGACCTGGCTGTCGAATTCCACCCGCTGCACCCCCGCCTTGGCCAGCCGGCGGGCCCAGTCCCACGCCTTGAAGTCGCGCAGCGCCTGCTGGCGATACAGCACCTCGTCCCCCAGGAACGAGAAGCTCGGCGCGGGGTCCAGCCGCTGCAGCGCATCCAGATGCTCCCAGGCCATGTCCACCGCCCGTTCACGCGCGGGATGGCCCGCCCGGTAGAGACCGGTGGCGGAGAGCGCCTGACCCAGGGCGGTGAGGAAACGGATCGGGTCGCTCATGTCGCCTCGATCGCCGCGCCACTGCCCGCGCGGCGGATCTCCGGGTCGTTGCTCTCCGACGCGAGGCGGAGCACGAGCTGCGCGTTCGGATCCTGACGGAAGCCCCGCGCGAGCGAGCCCAGGGTGGCGAGCAGCTCCGGGGTGCGTGGCTGCAGCCGGCGGCGGCGGAACCAGCCCTGCTTGGTCAGCGCATGATCGACCAGCCAGTCCCTGGTCGCGGGCGTCCGGATGGTGCCGAGCACCCGGATCGCCATGGCGCGGATTTCGGCCGTGTTGCGGCGGTCGTTGAGCAGCACCATGAGGCGCGACACCGCGGCGGTCGGGCAGCCATCGAGCGCCGCGGTGAGCCCCATGCGGACGTTGACGTCGTCGTTGTCGCCGAGTGAGGCGAGGATCGCGTCCGAGCGCTGACCGGGAATCCGGAGCATCAGCTTGAGCGCCTCGCGGCGGACCCGCGCATCCTCGGCGTCGACATAGGGCGCGGCGTTGAAGTCGGCGGGGATCTCCGGGAGCGACCCGAGCAGCGCCAGCAGATTGCGCTGGACGAACCAGGGCGAGGTCGGCAACCGCTCCACGAGCATCGGACCGATCATGGGGCCCAGCTGGCCGAGCCGGGTGAGCAGGCGACGGCGCATGGTGCGGCTGTCGGCCACTTCGAGGGTCTCCAGCATCGGTTCGGCCGCCGCCATCCCCATGCGCTCGAGCAGCAGCTCCACCACGTCGGTATCACGCGGCTCGTTGTTGAGGAGTACCCGCATGTTGGCCGCGGTCGCCAGGCGACTCCAGAAGAGTTCCTGGATGTCCTCCGCCACGGCGGGATCTTCGACCATCCGCACCACGGCGCCGGCTTCGCCCTCGCGGACGACCTCCTCGAGCGCGGCCCAGACCGTGTCTCCCACGGTGTCGGTCTCGAGCGACATCTGCACCAGGCGGATGGCCTCCAGCTTCTGCTCGGCCCTCGGGGCCGTGCCATGCGTCGGGTTGCGCGAGAGTCGCTCCAGCACCCGGGAATAGGGTTGCGGATTCGGGTCATCGAGCGACCACTTGTCCACCAGCTGGCGGACCGCCTCACGGAGGGCCAGGTCGGCCTCTTCGCGCACGGAGAGGTTTCCCTTCTCCGCCTGAAAGGCAAGCTTGGTGAGCAGCCGCAGCATCGCCTGCGGCAGGACCTTGTTGCTCGCCTCGGAGACGGCGTGCAGCAGCGTCAGGGTCGCGCCCGCGGGCAGCACCATCGCGGCGTCCACGACGAGCCGGCGGCGCTGAGCCAGGTCGGCCCCGACCGTCGCCAGTTCGCGCAGCGTCTCCGGCGTGATGTGATTCAGGAGCAACGCGAGCTTCTCCTTGAGGGCGTCCGCCTGATTGCCCGCGGACAGGCGGAGTTCACGGGAGAGGCCCAGCAGATAGTTGATGATCTTCTTCGCCTCATCGGGATTGCGCAGCCGCTCGTTGAGCGCCCGGGCGATGGCGCGCGGATCGCTGTGGAGTTCCGGCGCGCCTTCCTTGGCGATCGCCGCGGCGGCGAGGCCGATCCACAGCCGGCTGGCGGTACTGTCGGAGTGGGCCTGCTCTCCCAGCCGCTGCTCGTCCGACAGCTCCAGCCGGTCATACGCCGGCGGGAAGAGCCGGATGTTCTCCCAGCGAGTGTCGAACTCGGTCAGATCCGCGCCGATCGGCTTGACCCGCGCATCCGAGCTGAGCGCCCGCAGCAGCTCGATCAGCTCCTCGCGGGCGGCGCCCGGCGTGAACTTGATGGCGCCTATCTGGTGGCGGTGCAGCTTGGCGGCGAGTTCCCGGAGTACCGGATTGTCGGGATCGGTGGCGAGTCCCTCGACCAGCAGCTGATTGCGGGCGACGCCGAGCAGCAGGAAGGGCCGGTTGACCAGCACGACCCCCAGATGCCCCGCGACCGCCTCCATGGCCGACCCGAGGAGCGGGTGGTTCTCCGGGTAGGTCGCGCACTTGTGCAGGGCGATCCCAAACAGAGGCAGGAACACCGCGACATCGCGCGGCAGCGCCGCACGTTCCTGTTGCGCTGGGACGGTCGAGGTGTCGGCCACGTGGCTCGGCAGGGGGAGGAAGTTCTAAGGTAAGACGGGTACGGGAGGGCGGGAAGAGGCGGGAAGCCCAGAAACGACCGAGGGACCGCCTCCGATGTCCGGGCGGTCCCTCATGGTGACGCATGAACGGCTACGACCGCGCCGCAGCGGCGACCGGCCGGTCGCCGCTATTTCGCCCGGTCGATGTACTCGCCAGTCGTCGGGTTCACCCGGACCTTCTCTCCCGTCTGGATGAACTCGGGCACGTTCACCATCGCGCCGTTGTCGAGCTTCGCCGGCTTGAACGACGCCGATTTGGTCGCCGTCTTCATCACCGGGTTGGTTTCCACCACCTCGAAGATCATCGCGTTGGGGAGCTGGATCCCGATCGGGCGGCCACTGAAGAACTCGGCGATGATCTTCATCCCCGGCGCGACCCACTGGGCCGAGTCGCCGAGATCCTCTTCGCTCATCTCCAGCTGGTCGAAGTTCTCGGTGTTCATAAAGTGGTAGCTGCCACCACCGGCATACAGGAACTCGAGGGTGTGGGTCTCGAGATCGGCGACTTCCACGGTGTCGGTCGAGCGGAAGCGGTGCTCGAACTGGGTCCCGGTCCGAAGCTTCCGGAGTTTGGCCTGCACCATCGCGCGGAGGTTGCCGGGGGTGTGGTGATGGAAGTCGAGAACCCGGCACGGCTCCCCCTCATAGAGGAGGCACATGCCCTTCCGCATTTCGCTGGCGATGATGTTCATGACCTGGACCCGCTGGAAAGAAAAGAACAGAGAGGGAACAGAGCACAGGCCGGGAGCCCGCCACCGGGTCAGCCCGTTCCCCGTCCCCTGTTCCCTGGTCACCCGGAGTTGCCGGCGCACAAGGTAAAGGAAGGGCTGGGCTGGCGGTAGGGGGCCGGACCGGTACATTGGGAAAGTCCTTCCACCAGCGGGGTTTAGAGATGCCAAGTCGGCGGGGGTTCGTCGCAGCGATGGCGGGGGCCGCCGGACTCCCCCTGATGCGGGGAGACGCCATCCGCCGCGCACTGGAGCTGGGCAGCAGGCCGACGGCCGGCAGCCCCGATGACGAGGACTACTGGGGCGAGATCCAGCGGGCGTTCGACTGCGACCGCTCCATGGTGAATCTGAACAACGGCGGCTGCAGCCCGACGCCGACCCATGTGCTCGAACAGATGATCCGGGACCTGCGCTTCTCGAACGAGCTCCCCGTCATCCACATGTGGCAGACGCTGGAGCCGCGCATCGAAAGCGTGCGGCGCGACCTGGCGAAGAGCTTCGGCTGCGACCCCGAGGAGATGGCGATCGTCCGCAACGCCTCGGAGGCCAACGAGACGATCATCCTCGGCCTCGAACTCAATCCCGGCGACGAGGTCATCGTCACCAATCAGAACTACGGCCGGATGCTGACCACCTGGGATCAGCGGGTGCGGCGCGACGGGATCGTGGTGAAGCCGATCTCGATCAAGCTGCCGCCGCCATCGCAGCAGTACATCGTGGACCAGTTCAAGGCCGCGGTCACCCCGCGGACCAGGGTCATCGAAGTCACCCACATCACCAACCTCTCCGGCCACATCATGCCGGTCCGGGAGATCGTGGCCTTTGCGCGGCCACGAGGGATCGAGGTCATTGTCGACGGGGCGCACGCCTACGCCCACTTCCCCTTCACCCGCGACGAACTCGACTGCGACTACTACGGCACCAGCCTGCACAAGTGGCTGCTCGCCCCCATCGGGACCGGCTTCCTGTATGTGCGCAAGAACCGGCAGAAGCGGCTGTGGCCGCTGATGGCCGCGCCAGCCGGCATGGACGAGAACATCCGGAAGTACGAGGAGATCGGCACCCATCCCGCCGCCAATCACAACGCCATCAGCGTGGCGCTCGCATTCCACAACGCGATTGGCGCCGAGCGGAAGGTCGCGAGGCTCCGTTACCTGCGCGATCGCTGGGCCAAGCGGGTGCAGCGGGAGAGTGACCGGGTCCGCATCCTCACGCCGCTGGACAGTCCCTACGGGGCCGGCATCGGACTGGTGCACGTGGACGGGATCGATCCGGGAAAGCTCGTGGGATGGATGATGGAGAAGCATCACATCGTCGTCACCCCGATCGTCCACCCCGAGTTCGACGGGCTCCGGGTCACGCCCAACGTCTATACCACCGTCGCGGAG
>DAINRP010000173.1:0-1258 GCA_036741755.1 Gemmatimonadales bacterium | reverse complement strand
TTCGACCGGATGTGCTACATGGTGACCAGCGCCGACCTCGCGGTCCGGAACGCCCGGCGTTACCGCAAGCTCATGGATGAGATCATCGCCGCGACCGGCTGCAGCGAGGAGGAAATCCTTGCGCACGGCAACAAGGTGCGGGCGGTGCTGTTCTTCGCGCAGGACCGGCTGACCAAGCAGGGCGCGCTGAATCATCTCGTGGGCAAGGAGAAGTTCGAGTTCCGGCTGCCGCCGGTCTCGCCGGTCTTCTGAGCGCGCCGACGTCCGCTCCGTTGTCATGACGCAACTCGCCGAACTGATCGAGAACAATCGAGCCTGGGCCGCCGGCATGATCCGGCGCGACCCGGGCTTCTTCTCGCGCCTCCGCGACGTTCAGGCACCCCGGTACATGTGGATCGGCTGCGCCGACAGCCGGGTGCCCGCGAACGAGATCGTGGGTCTCCTGCCGGGCGAGATGTTCGTGCACCGCAACGTCGCGAACGTGGTCGTCCACACCGATCTCAACTGCCTCAGCGTCATCCAGTACGCGGTCGACGTGCTGAAGATCCGCGACATCATCGTGTGCGGGCACTACGGCTGCGGCGGCATCCAGGCGGCCGCGACTCAGCGCTCCCTCGGCCTCATCGACAACTGGCTCCGCCATGTGCAGGACGTCGCGGCGCGGCACGAGCGGGAGTTCACCCCGGCGATGTCCGCCGACGTGCGCGCGAACCGGCTCTGCGAGCTGAACGTGCTGGAGCAGGCCCTGAACGTCTGCCAGACCACCGTGATCCAGGAGGCCTGGCAGCGTACCCAGCCGGTCACCGTCCACGGCTGGATCTACAGCCTCGAGGACGGCCTGGTACGGACCCTTGGTTTCGATGTCGGCAGCGCCGACCAGGTCGTCGACGCCTGGCGCCGCGCCATCCATTCGACGGCCGCCTCCCCGACCAAATGACCGCCGCCCCAACGGCGGAGATCCTGCTCTTCCGCGACGAATTCGCCGAGGATTTCGATCGCCTGAACCGGGAGTGGCTGACCCGGTTCTTTACGGTAGAGCCACTCGACGAGGAGTATCTGCGCAATCCCCGGGGGAAGATCCTCGCGCCGGGCGGCGAGATCTTCGTGGCCGTCCTCGAGGGCGAGGTGGTTGGCACCTGCGCCGCGGTGCCCGAGGGCGCAGGGACGTTCGAACTGGCCAAGCTCGCGGTGGCCCCGAAGGCGCAGGGCCGCGGCCTCGGCCGGCTGCTGGTGCAGCGGGTGATCGACTTCGCACGCG
>DAINRP010000172.1:0-7006 GCA_036741755.1 Gemmatimonadales bacterium | reverse complement strand
TTGGGGTGATAGGGTGTGACGTGGTGACCGTCTGTGCGGATCGGCACGAAGTACTGGTGGAGTGCGCTCGATGTACGGCGAGGGCCGCCCGCTGTCAAGCGATCGGCCCTCGAAGTGTCCAGTCCATGTTACGTGAAGGTGTCACGACGAATGGCGACAGCGACCGACGCAATTGCGTCACATGTTGTCGACCACGGCGCGGCCGAACTCCGAGCACTTGAGCAGCGTCGCGCCCTGCATCTGGCGCTCGAAGTCGTAGGTGACCCGCTTCTGGGAGATGGTCTTCTCCAGTCCGGTGATGATGAGATCCGCCGCTTCATTCCAGCCCAGGTAACGGAACATCATCTCGCCGGAGAGGATCACCGAGCCGGGATTCACCTTGTCCTGGTTAGCATACTTGGGCGCCGTGCCGTGGGTCGCCTCGAAGATCGCGTGCCCGGTGATGTAGTTGATGTTCGCGCCGGGCGCGATGCCGATGCCGCCGACCTGCGCCGCGAGCGCGTCGGAGATGTAGTCGCCGTTCAGGTTCATCGTGGCGAGCACATCGTACTCCGCCGGCCTGGTCAGGATCTGCTGCAGCATCGCGTCGGCGATGACGTCCTTGATGATCACGCCGCCGGGCAGCCGGCACCACGGTCCGCCGTCGATCTCCACCCCGCCGAATTCCTGCTTGGCGAGCTCGTAGCCCCAGTCGCGGAACGCCCCCTCGGTGAACTTCATGATGTTGCCCTTGTGCACCAGGGTGACGCTCTTCTTCTTCTGCGCCACGGCGTACTGGATCGCCGAGCGGATCAGGCGCTTGCTGCCCTCCTCGGAGATCGGCTTGATGCCGATGCCGCTGGTGGCGGGGAAACGGATGGTGCTCGCGCCCATCTGCTCGATCAGGAACTTGATGAGCTTCTGCGACTGCTCGGTCTTCGCCTTGAACTCGATGCCGGCGTAGATGTCCTCGGTGTTCTCCCGGAAGATGATCATGTCCACCAGCTCCGGCTGCTTCACCGGGCTCGGCACGCCGGTGAACCAGCGGACCGGGCGGACGCAGGCGTAGAGGTCGAGCTTCTGCCGGAGCGCCACGTTGAGCGAGCGGAACCCCCCGCCGACGGGCGTGGTGAGCGGGCCCTTGATGCCCACGAGGTAGTAGTCGATCGCGCGCAGCGTGTCATCGGGCAGCCAGCTGTCGAGCTTGTCGCGCGCCTTCTCGCCGGCATAGACCTCGAACCACTCGATCTTCCGCTTGCCGCCGTAGGCCTTCGCCACCGCGCCGTCGAACACCACCTGCGAGCCGCGCCAGATATCGGGACCGGTGCCGTCGCCTTCGATAAAGGGAATGATCGGGTGATCGGGGACGCGGAGGGCGCCGTTGACCATCGTCATCGCCTCGCCCCGGGTGGGCGCGACGAGTGCATCGAAATTCGGAGGAGTGGGCATGGCTTCAGTTCGGGAGTAAGTTGAAAACAATATACCATGAGCCAAGCCCCTAATCCCGACCCCGTCCAACCCCTTCGCGACTCCATGGCCCGCCAGGAGCGGGTGCTGGACGCCGCCCGCGGCATTCTGGCCGTCTTCGACGCCCATCAGTCCCAGTTCCGGCTCATCACCCGCCGCGCCGCGGCGCGCTTCCTCCTGCGCGACTGGCGCGGCAGCCAGCAGGACGCCGCCGAGCGCCTGACGCTCTACCGGCAGTTCGTCAGCTGGTGCGTGCAGGACCTCCGCAAGTCGCTCGGCGACTCGACCGATGACACGCCGTTGTGGGTCGCCCTCCGTCGGGCCTACGCCCGGGAGGCCGCGCCCCGTCTCGATGCCGAGCTGGCGCTCACCTTCTTCAATTCCGTCGTGCGGCAGGTCCTGAAGGCCGTCGGTCCCGAGGCCGGCGTCTACTTCGACGACCGCGACTTCCAGGAACTCCGGCCGCTGACCTCGGCCCAGCCGCTCCGCACCTATCCCGGCGGCCGGACGCTGGAGGCGATGATCCGCGAGCTCCTCGCGGACCTCCCGTTCGCCAGCCGCTACCCGGGCCGAGACGCCGACGCGCTGCTGATCGCGCGGGCCCTCGCCGAGGACCTCGCCCGCCAGCCCCGGCCGGCGGTGCTTGAGAGCATCGAGATGGTCGGGGTGCCCTTCTACCGGAACAAGGGCGCCTATCTCATCGGCCGGGTGCGCACCACCGATGGCATCATGCCGCTCGTGCTCGCGATCGTGCACGATGCCGCCGGCATCAGGGTGGACGCGGCGCTCACCACGGCGGACGAGATCAGCGTGGTCTTCTCCTTCACCCGCTCCTACTTCCATGTGGAGATGGACTGTCCGCGGGCGATGGTCGAGTTCCTCCGTTCGCTCATGCCGCGGAAGCCCCTGGAGGAGCTGTACACCTCGATCGGCTATCACAAGCACGGGAAGACCGAGCTGGTGCGCGCGCTCCTGCGCCACATGGATGCGCATGACGCAACTTTCGTCCTGGCCGAGGGCGACAAGGGGCTCGTCATGGCGGTGTTCGCGCTGCCGACCCTCAACGTGGTCTTCAAGATCATCAAGGACCGGTTCGGTCCTCCCAAGCAGACGACCCGGCAGCAGGTGATGGAGAAGTACCACCTGGTCTTCGTGCGCGATCGCGTCGGACGTCTCGCGGATGCCCAGGAATTCGAGGGCCTCGCCTTCGAACAGGCCCGCTTCGCGCCGGATCTCATGGCGGAACTCGGGGCCGAGTGCGCGAGCAGCGTAAGCGTGGAGGGGGACCACGTGATCATCCGGCACCTCTACACCGAGCGCCGGGTGACGCCGCTCAACCTGTATCTCCGCCAGGTCGGCGAAGCCCGCGCCATCGACGCGGTGCTCGACTACGGGCAGTGCATCAAGGATCTCGCCGCCGCCAACATCTTCACCGGCGATATGCTGCTCAAGAACTTCGGCGTCACCCGCAACGAGCGGGTGATCTTCTACGACTACGATGAGCTCTGCCTGCTCACCGAGTGCAACTTCCGCGACATCCCCCAGTCCCGGCACGACGAGGACGAGTACAGCGCCGAGCCGTGGTTCTCCGTCGGCGAGCACGACATCTTCCCGGAAGAGTTCCGCGCCTTTCTCACCCTCCCCGGCCGGATCGGTGAGGCCTTCATGGCGGCCCACGGCGACCTGCTGACTGCCGAATACTGGCGCCGCATGCAGCGGCTGGCGGAGGTCGGCGAGGTCGTGGACATCTTCCCCTACAAGGCGAGCCGGCGGCTCAGGTAGTCGGCGTCCTGCCGTGATTCCCCGCGCCGGGGCGCTCCGCGGCGGTGGGGCATTTCCGGGATGACGGTTGAGCGCCCGAGTCGGCTATAATTCCCCGCCTCATGGCCATCCTTTCTGTATCCAGCGTCCAGATCCAGTACGGCGCCGACGTCCTGCTGCGCGATGTCACCTTCTCCGTCGAGCGGGGTGAACGCTGGGGCATCATCGGCCGCAACGGCAGCGGCAAGACCTCGCTCTTCCGCATCATCACCGGCGATCTCGCCCCCGAGAAGGGCGGCGTGAGCCGCACGCCCGGGCTCAAGGTCGCGCTGCTCGACCAGCACCGCGGCTTCGGCGGCGCGACGACCGTCTGGGAAGCCGCCTGCGCCGCCTTTTCCGATCTGCTGGAGCTGGAGCGCTCCCTCGAAGCCCAGGGCCACGCGCTCGGCGAGATGGGGGACCGCTCCACGCCCGAGATGCTGGCGAAATACGACCGCGATCTCGAACGCTACGGCCGCGAGGGCGGCTACGAGGTCCAGGCCAGGGTGTCGGCTGTGCTGCACGGCCTCGGCTTCGATCCCGAGCTGGCCCACCATCAGCCGCTCTCCAACCTGAGCGGCGGGGAGCGCGGCCGCCTCGGCCTCGCAAGCCAGCTGGTGGCGCCGGCCGACGTGCTGCTGCTCGACGAGCCGACCAACCACCTGGACCTCGAAACCACCGCGTGGCTCACCGACCACCTGAAGGGACTCAACGCCGCCGCGCTGATCGTCAGCCACGACCGCGCCTTTCTCGACGCCGTGGCGCATCACATCCTCCACCTCGAGGCCGGGACCGCCAACGCCTACGACGGCGGCTACTCCGACTTCGTGCGCCAGCGCGATGAGCGGCGGATGTCGCAGCAGCGCGCCTACGACAAGCACTCCAAGGTCGTCGCGAAGGAAGAGGATTTCATCGCCCGGAACATCGCCGGCCAGAAGACGGCCCAGGCGAAGGGCCGCCGCCGGAAACTCATGCGCATGCCCCGACTCTCGCCCCCGCCGGGCGAGTACGGCGCGATGGCGGTGCGCTTCAAGTCCGAAGGGCGGGGCGGCGACCAGATCCTCATCACCGACAAACTCAAGGTCATGGTGGGCGACCGGGTCCTGCTCGACAACTTCTCCGCCTCGGTGCGCCGCGGCGATGTGCTCGGCCTCATCGGACCCAACGGGGCGGGGAAGAGCACCCTGCTCGCCACCATCCTCGGTGAACGTCCGGCGCAGGGCGGCACCGTGCGGATCGGGGAGTCCACCGCGATCGCCTCCTACCGCCAGGACCTCGAGCAGGTGCCGCGGGACAAGGCGCTCTTCGACATCATCCACGACCTGCGCCCGATGTGGACCCGCGGCCAGGTGATGGATCACCTCGGCCGCTACGACTTCTCCGGCGACGAGACCCTGCGGAAGGCGGGCTCGCTCTCCGGCGGCGAACTCGCGCGGGTGGCGCTGGCGATGATGACGCTGGCGCACGCCAACGTGCTGGTCTTCGACGAACCCACCAACCACCTCGACGTGGAATCCATCGAAGCGCTGGAGGATGCCATCGAGGAATACGAGGGCACCGTCATCCTGGTGAGTCACGACCGGGCGCTCCTGCAGGGGCTCTGCACCAGGGTCTGGGCCCTCGAGCATGCCCATATCACCGATTACGACGGCAGCTTCGGCGAGTGGGAGGCCGCGCGCGATGAACGGCGCCGCGCCGCCGCCGCGCAGGCGAAAGAGGAAGAGCTCGCGCGCCGAGCCCGGGAGAAGAAGTCCGGGCAGAAGTCGTCAGGCGGCAAGCAGGACACCCGCAAGGCGCAACAGACCGAGAGCCGCAACGTGAAGCGGGCGCTCGAGCAGGCGGAGGCGCGGGTGCATGCGCTCGAGGGGCGTTCCCACGAACTCGATGCGCAGCTCGCCGATCCCAAACTGTACGAGACAGCCGATGGAACCGCGCGCGCCGCGAAGCTGGCGCTGGAGCTGGAACGGGTGAAGCTCGAGCTGGAGACTGCCTATACCGAATGGGAAGCGCGGGGCGCCGAGCTGGAGAAGCTGGAAGGATGAGACGCTCCGCGGCCCGGCTGGAGATCCTCGGCGCCGCCTTGCTCTTTTCCACCGGCGGCGCCGCCATTAAGGCGGCCCAGTTCACCAACTGGCAGGTGACCGGGCTCCGCTCCGGCATCGCCGCCGTCGCGGTCTGGCTGCTGATCCCGGCCTCACGCCAGATCCGCCGCGACGGAATCGGGGTGACGCTGCTGGTCGCCCTCGCCTACGCCGCGACCCTCACCCTGTTCGTGCTGGCCAACAAGCTCACGACGGCAGCCAACACCATCTTCCTGCAGTCCACGGCGCCGCTCTACATCCTGCTGCTCGGCCCGCTCCTCCTCAAGGAATCCATCACCCGGCGCGACCTGGGGTTCATGGTCGCGGTTGCCCTGGGGATGACCTTCTTCTTCCTCGGCCGGCAGGCGAGCTACGTCACCGCCCCTGATCCCTTGAAGGGCAACCTGCTCGCGCTGCTCTCCGGTGTGACCTATGCGGCCCTGCTCATGGGGCTCCGCTGGATGGGGACCCGCGGCGGCTCCCCGGCGGCCGCCGTCGCGATCGGCAATCTGCTGGCCTTTCTGCTGGCCTCGCCCAGCATGTTCCCGTTAGGCGCCCACGGCACCGTCGACTGGGTGGTGATCCTCTACCTGGGCGTCTTCCAGATCGGGCTGGCCTACTACCTGCTCACGAAGGGAATTCCTCACGTGCCCGCCTTCGAGGCCTCGCTGCTGCTTTTCCTCGAGCCGGCGCTCAATCCGCTCTTCGCGTGGCTGGTGCATGGCGAGCGTCCCGGTCCGTGGGCGCTGGTCGGCGGCGCGCTCATCATGAGCGCCACCCTGGTCAAGGCGTGGCGCGATACGCAGGGGACCCCGGCCTCCGTGCCGGGGAATCCATTGTGACCGCGCTCATCGAGACCGTTCGCGTCCGCGACGGCGCCGCGCCGCTCTGGTATCTCCACCTGCGGCGTCTGGTGGCGAGCTGTCAGGCACTCGGCATCCCATTCCCGCGATCCCTCGCGGTCCCGGAGGGCGGGGCCGATCGGGTGCACCGGCTCGAAGTCGGTCCGGGCGGGGTCGAGGTCACCAGCCGCGCCGTCGGTCCAGTCGCGCCGGTGAAGCTCCACACCAGCGCCGTGGCTCATCGGCCCTATCGCCACAAGACCACCGAGCGCGCCCAGTTCACCCGGGCGGCGGAAGAGGCGCGGGCGGCGGGTGCCGACGACGGCCTGCTGCTCACCGCGGAGGGCCAGGTCGCGGAGCCGACGATCTGGTGCCTCTACTGGTGGGAGGGCGACACCCTCTGCGCACCGGCGCTCGACCTCGGCATCCTGCCTGGCGTCTCCCGGATGCGGATCGAGGAACTCGCCGGTCCGGTGGCGGAGCGGCGGGTGGGGCGCCGGGCGATTACCGGGCAGCCGGTCTTCGTCTCCAACGCGGTGAGGGGTATCGTCGAAGTTGCCACTTTGGACCGCGCCGAGGTGCCTTCGCACCCCGGCACGGCGGTGCTCCGGGAGCGCTTCTGGACTTGACCCGTCGGCGGCCGCTCGATAGCTTCTCCCGGCTCCGGGTCAGGGCTGAAAGCGACCCCGTGGTGGTTGTAGCTCAATCGGTTAGAGCGCCGGACTGTGGCTCCGGAGGTTGCGGGTTCGATCCCCGTCAGCCACCCTGGAACTCCTGATTGTAGGTCCGTAGCTCAATTGGTAGAGCACCGGTCTCCAAAACCGGGGGTTGGGGGTT
>DAINRP010000171.1:0-7051 GCA_036741755.1 Gemmatimonadales bacterium | reverse complement strand
GATGCCGTAGCGGAAGCCGCGGATTCGACCACCCCGCACGACCACACTGTCCTGCCCGCGGCTCACGATCCCGATTCCGGTGAACTGGCTGGCGACGGTGTCGCCGCTCTCCAGCGTCACCCCGGTGAGGTCGATGCGGGTGGAGGGGCTGGTCACCACAAGCACCCCACGTTCCCCGTGATCCGCGATGCGATAGCGGCCGGGACAGATCTTGACCTCGCCGGCCACGGGGGTGCCCGGCTTGTCGATCCGGAGACAGGGCGCGGCACCGAGCGCCAGCAGCGAGAGAGCAGCAAGCAGCATCATGGGCGCACCGGAAAACCGCGCGACCGGAGGAAGGCCCGTGCCTCCGGCAGTGAGCGGCCCTGATAGTGGAAGATGGACGCGGCCAGCACCCCGTGCGCACCGGCCTCGAACGCCTCGGCGAGATGTTCGAGGTTGCCGGCGCCTCCCGAGGCGATGACCGGAATGCGGACCGCGGCGGAGGCAGCGCGGAGGAGATCGAGGTCGTACCCACGCTGGGTGCCGTCCCGGTCCATCGAGGTCAGCAGGATCTCACCCGCGCCGAGTTGCTCGAGCCGGCGGATCCACTCGAGGCCATCGAGTGCAGTCTTTTCGCGGCCGCCCGAGATGAACACCCTCCAGGATCCGTCCGGCTGACGACGCACGTCCACCGCCGCGACGACGCACTGCGACCCGAAGGAGCCCGCGAGCCGGCTCACCAGTTCAGGATCCCGGACCGCGGCGGTGTTGACACCGACCTTGTCGGCGCCGGCCCGCAGCGCCCGCCCGGCGTCCTCCACCGAGCGAATGCCGCCGCCGACGGTGAATGGGATGAAGATGGTGTCGGCGACGCGGGAGACCATCTCGAGAATGGTGTCACGCGCCTCATGGCTCGCCGAGATGTCCAGAAAGACCAGTTCATCGGCGCCCTCCGCGTCATAGCGCGCGGCCTGCTCCACCGGATCACCGGCGTCGCGGAGGGATTCGAAGTGCACGCCCTTCACTACGCGGCCGTTGGCGACGTCGAGACAGGGAATGATGCGGCGGGCGAGCATGGGTGCCTTCAGCCGTCGGCCATCAGCCCTGGGCTGATGACGGAGTGAGGTCGACACGCAGGACGTCCTCGAGCGGACCGGCCGTGCCGCGGGCCAGCAGGATCTGAATATCGTCGAGCGCGCGGCGTTCGCGCGGCCACGCGAGCCGCCCCTGAGCGGCGGGGATCGAGAGCCATTCAGCGGCATCGTGCTCGGCGGAGAGCCGGACCGGCTCGTCCCCCACGAACGCCGCGAAGACGGGGATGAGGCCGATCTCGTCGGTGCTATGCCGATAGAACGATTCGGTCCGGCTGAGGTTGTAGAGCCGCTCCGGCCTGAACGCCGTTTCTTCGGACAGCTCGCGGAGCGCCGCGTCGCGCGGCGACTCACCTGGCTCGATGCTGCCATGCACGACTTCCCACGACCCGGGACAGCGGCCGGCGCTCGACCGCCTGAGCGCGAGTGTCTCGAGCCCGGCCGCGCCCTGGCGGAGCACGTAGACATCCACGAAGGCCACCCGGATCGTGGTCACGGTCGCCACCCCACGAAGCGGGACAGCAGTTCGATACCAACCTTCTGCGACTTTTCCGGGTGGAACTGGGCTCCGACCACGTTTCCCTGCCCCACGATCGTCGGGAAGGGGCCGTCGTATTCAGCGGTGGCGAGCGCGGAGCCCGGCGGCAGGGCGGCGGGGTGGTAGCTGTGCACGTGATAGAAGAACTGCATCTCGCCGTGAAACAGCTCCGCCAGCAGCGGATGACGCACGCCGTCCTCTGTCAGGCGGACACCGGCCCAGCCGACGTGCGGCACCGGCAGTGTCGTGCGAAACCGGACCACCTCTCCGGTCAGGAGGCCGAGTCCCTGCACCTCGGGCGCCTCCTCGCTGCGGGGAAAGAAGAGCTGCATCCCGAGGCAGATACCCATCACCGGCTGGCCGGCGGCCGCGACGCCCCGGATGGCCTCGCCGAGGCCGGACAGCGCCAGGTTCTTCGCGGCCTGGCCGAAGTTGCCGACACCGGGGACAAGCAGGTGATCGGCGCGGCGCACCTCGTCGGGATCGGCGGTCAGCGTCGCGGTATGGCCGCCGGCGGCGAGTGCGCGCACCACGCTCCTGAGGTTGTTGACGCCATAGTCGACAACGACGATCACAGCACGCCCTTGGTGGACGGAACCCCGGCGATGCGGGGATCCCGGGTAGTGGCGAGATCGAGGGCGCGGGCGAACGCCTTGAACGTCGCCTCGACGATATGATGCGGGTTGTCCCCGCGGAGCAGGTCGACGTGCACGGTCAGGCCGGCGTTCAGCACGATCGCCCGGAAGAACTCCGGCGTGAGGAAGACGTCGTAGTCGCCGAGCATCTGCCACTTCGGAATGTCGACGTGGTAAGACAGGAACGGCCGTCCCGAAACGTCGATGACGACGCGGACCAGCGCTTCATCGAGCGGCACGGTAGCGTCGGCGTAGCGGCGGATGCCGGCGCGATCGCCGAGCGCCCTGGCGATCGCCTGGCCGAGGACGATCCCGGTATCCTCGACGGTGTGGTGGCCGTCCACGTGCAGATCGCCGCGGCACTCCACAACCAGATCGAGCAGCCCATGGCGCGCCAGCGCCTCGAGCATGTGGTCGAAGAACCCGATGCCCGTCTTCACCTCGGCACGGCCCGTCCCGTCGAGCTCCACCCGGACATGGAGCTGGGTTTCCTTGGTCTTCCGGCTGACTTCAGCGCTGCGTGACATCGTGGTGGCCCTCATGGGGCGACGGAGTAGAACGCGGTGGATTGCGGCGTTCAGGGCCTGAGAATCGCGCCGAGGGCGCTGAGCACGGCATCCATGTCTTCGGACGTCCCGATGGAAATGCGCAGACACTCACGGAGCCCGGCCCCGGAGGAGACATCGCGGATCAGTATCCCGTACTCGTCCAGCAGCCGCCGGAAGACCACCGCAGCCGGGATCGCCTCACAACGCAGCAGCACGAAGTTCGCCGCGCTCGGGAATACCCGGATCCCGGGCAGCTGCCGGAGTCTGGGCAGGAAGCGCTCCCGCTCGGCCACCACCGCGCGGGTCCGCGCCTCGAAGCGTTCCGCATGCTCGAGCGCCACCTGGGCCGCGACCAGGGTGATCGTGTTGACGTTGTAGGGCAGCTTCGCCTTGGCGATCTCGCGGGCGACGTCCGGATGCGCGAGGGCGTACCCGAAGCGGAGCCCCGCCATGCCCATGGCCTTGGAGAAGGTGCGGAAGATCACCACCCGCGGCGACTGGGCCAGCAGACCGATCGCCGACGGGCCACCGAACTCCTGGTAGGCCTCGTCGCAGAGCACGAGGGCCTCCGTCTCGGCCAGAAACCGCTCGACGGCTCCCGCCGGGAGCGCCGAACCGGTCGGATTGTTGGGCGAATTGAGCACGACCACCCTCGCCCGTTCCCGCCGGGCGGCGCCAAGCATCGCGTCCACGTCGAAGCCGTAGTCATCACCGCGAAGCGGCACCGGCAGGTAGCGTCCGCCGCAGACGCCGGTGAGAAGGCGGTACAGCGAGAACGTCGGCTGCGGTGCGACGACCGTGTCGCCCTCCGCAACGGTGACGGCGAGGGCCGCCTGGATCACCTCGTTTGATCCGTTCCCGACCAGCACGCCGTCGGCGCGCCACCCGTGCCGTGCGGCGATCACCTCACACAACTGCCGTGGGACGAACTCCGGGTAGCGGTGCCATGGCGCCGCCGCGGCGCGCGCCAGGATCTCCTGCTTCAGGTCGGCGGGGAGATCCTCCGCGGCCTCATTCTGATTGAGCTTGCGCGCACTGACGGGGGCGTCCAGGGTGTAGCCGCCCTGCGCGCGGACGGATGCCTTGATGAGGCCCAGGGCGGGCGCGGCGTCAGGCAGCATGGGCAGGCGGGACTACTTCTGCCGGGCCAGAACGACTTCGAGCCGCTTCGACAGCGCCCTCGCCCGGAACGGCTTGCTCAGGAAATCATCCGCACCCAGTTCAAAGACCCGCACCTCGTTGTCCTCGTCGCCCTTGGCGGTGAGGACGATGACCGGGATCCGCTTGGTGGCGGGGCGGGAGCGCAGTTCGGAGAGCACCGAATACCCATCCATACCGGGCAGGTTCAGGTCGAGCACGATGATGTCGGGCGCATGGCGGTCGACCTGGTCGAGGGCTTCAACGCCGGTGCGAGCCTCGACAACATCGAAGCCGTCGCGGGCCAGCAGGTCCTTCATGACCCGCCGGAGCGAGTCCTCGTCGTCCACCAGCAGGACGCGCGCGCCGCGGGCCGGAGCCCGGCGCGCAGCCCCCGGCTCGACCTCGTCCTCCTCCAGCAATTCGAACGCGTTCGAGAGATCCGCTTCCACGCGGCGGGGCGGGATAGTGATGGCCGGGCGCGGCGCGGACGTGGTCAGGATCGGCGAGGCCGGCGGCGTCTTCCGCGGGCCTTCCTCGGCACGCTTCGCTGGTGCCTCCGGGGGCGGCGGCGGAACGGTGACGGTGCCTGACAGACGGCTTGCCGTGGCGCTGTCGGCCATCGGGACGTCCACGACCCGGAGCAGCTCGTCCACACTCGTCTCGCCGGCCAGCACGTGGCGCAGTCCGCTCTCGAACAGCGAGAGCATTCCGTTGGCCCGGGCCGCGTCGGCGATCTTGTCGGCCGTCGCACCGGCGCCGATGATCTTCTCGAGGTCGACGTTCATGGTGAGCACTTCCACCACGCTGAAGCGCCCCTTGTATCCGGTCATGGAGCACTCGGGACAGCCGAGCGGCCGGTGGATGACCGTGCCGGCGGGGATATAGCGGCGAATCCGCTCGGGCGGCGGCTGGTCATTGACCTCGCGGCAGGTGGTGCACAGGCGGCGCATGAGGCGCTGGGCGATCACGCCGCGGAGCGCCGATCCCAGCTTGTACGCCTCGATCCCCATGTCTACGAGCCGGGTGATCGAGTTCGGCGCGTCGTTGGTGTGCAACGTCGACAGCACGAGGTGGCCGGTGAGCGACGCCTGTACGGCGATCTGCGCCGTCTCGCGGTCGCGGATTTCGCCGACCAGCACGACGTCCGGATCCTGGCGGAGAATCGACCGCAACGCGGCCGCGAAGGTGAGGCCGGCCTTCTCGTGCACCTGCACCTGCACGATGCCCTTGCCCAGGCGATACTCGACCGGGTCCTCGACGGTGACGATGTTGACGCCCTCGCTCTGGACCATCCGCAGCATCGAGTAGAGCGTCGTCGTCTTGCCCGAGCCGGTCGGGCCGGTCACCAGGATGACACCTTCCTTGTGATTGAGCAGCGTCGCGATGGACGCCCGCTCCTCCACCGACATGCCGAGCGATTCGAGCGTCAGGACCGTCGCCCGGGCGTTCAGAATCCGGATGACGACCTTCTCGCCATGTGAGGCGGGGAGAGTTGATACCCGGAGATCCACCGCGCCACCATTGACGGCGACCCGTGCCCGGCCATCCTGCGGCCGGAGCCGGTCGGCGATATCCAGCCCGGACATGATCTTGATGCGGGAGATCAGCGGGGCGCCTGCGCTCCGGGGGATGTTCATGACCTGCCGCAGCACGCCGTCGATGCGATAGCGCACCGCCACCCCGGCTTCGCCGGGCTCCACGTGGATGTCGCTCGCCCGGGAGAGGATGCCGTCGGACAGCATCAGGTCCACCAGCCGCACGACCGGACGCTGGCTCGCCTCCTCGGCGGATGCCGCGAGGTCGGTCGCGCCGTCGTCGTCGGAGAGCTGGGTGACCTCCAGACGGTCGTCCATGTTGCCCAGCAGCTGGGCCACCATGTCGGTCCCGCCCCCGCGATAGATCTCCTCCATCTTCTCGCGGATCCGGGTCGGCGAGCAGAGGTAGGTGCGCACCTCGCGCCCGGTGGCGAAGGCCAGGTCCTTCTCGGCGTCGATGTCGAAGGGATTCGCCGTCGCGATCTCGAGGACCGAGTCCGTCAGGCGGAGCGGCAGGATGTTGAAGCGACGCACCAGCGGCTCGGGCACCGAGTCCCTAACCATCCGGTCGAGGTTGCCGAGATCGGCAACGGGCAGACGGAATCGGGCCGCCGCGGCGCGCAGGACCTCCTCGTCGCTCGCGAGCTTCCGGGCGACGACGGTGAGCCACAGCGACTGCGGCTCGCGCGATTCCTCGAGGCGCAGCCCCGCGATCACTTCGGGAGCCAGCACCTTTTCCATCGTGGGGACCAGCCACTCATCTGTAAACTGCATGCAACCAGTTGCGAGGGAAGCGGTTAGGCGGCGCAGCGGAAACCCGCCGAGGCCAGTCACAAAACTAGCGGGGCGTGGACCTCGGGGCTATGGGCGGACGCCAAAGCCTGCCCCGATCCCACCGACCTCCCACCATCAGAGCACTTCCCACCAGGCGCGCGAGAGGTCGACCGTCACCCCGACCTTGCCGGTGCGGAGGGAGACGCCACCCTCGACGCGGAGCAGGTGATGGAACCACTCCAGCGCGAGACCGGCGACGGGACGTATCTGGCCACTCGCCCGCCAGGGCAGTCCGGCAATCCCGTCCCCCGTCCAGCCCGCGGCAACAAAGGGCGCGAGCGTGATCTGGGCGCCGGTGGAAACGAAAGGACCCAGCGGAAGCGCCACGAACGGGACCGGCAGCCGGTATTCGAGCGAAGCGAGCATCATCCGGCGCCCTCCCCAGGCCCGGAACGGTTCGCCGGGGAGGGTGCCCCATCCGCCGATCGCGAAACTCCGGTACCCGGGCAGTTCTCGGCTCCCGACTCCTCCCTCGGCGCGGAATTGCAGGCCACCGGGCCCCACAGGGATCTGCCACTCGAGCGACGCGGTACCGCGCAGATAGTCTCGATCGCCAGTACCGCCCTCGCCACCGACCGAGAATCCGAAGGCCGAGCGTCCGGTGAGGCCCGCCGAGTGAAAGCCGAGACCGATGCGCGCCACGCCAACCGTCCCGACACCGAGCGCAGGATTGGGTCGATAACTGCCGTGGGCCGGGGTTGCCTCCGCGCGCACCGACCGGGAGCGCACACTCCCCACGCTGATGGTG